>NZ_JBDPMI010000005.1:0-350829 GCF_039871555.1 Streptomyces sp. B5E4 | reverse complement strand
CCGGGGGGGTGGGGGGGGGGGGGCCCCGGGGCCCCCCGCGACCGCCCTCCCCGCTACCGGATGACCGTGACCCGGTCCCCCTGGGTGACGCCGTTGACCGTCACCGTCAGCGTGACCGTCCCGGGCCGCAGCCCCGTCACCTCGCCGGTGGCCGGGTCGTACGCCGCGATGTCACCGCGGTCCGCCTCCCGCGGCGGCCCGATGTGCAGCCGGTCCGTACCGGACCAGTCCGCGCTGACCGGCCAGGCCACCGGCACCTGCCTCGCGCCCTGCGCGACCGAGGCCGTGGCCACCGCCGAGCGGCCGGCGCGGACCTCCTCGGGCGCGGTCACCGCCAGCCCGTCCACGTGCGGCCGGGTCTGCACGGACACCCAGTCGGGCAGCCCGCGGTACGGCGTGTTCCGCGCCTGCTGCTGCTCGCGGGGCGACACGTCGTCGACGCCGACCAGCGACCAGCCGGAGAACCCGCCCTCGCCGGGCGGGGTGGCCGGGGCCTTCCCGGAGTTGCCGTTGATCAGGTACGGCACCCCGTCGACGTGCTCGGCGTGGAACGTGCCGACGTGCCCGCCGACGAACGCCGCGCCCTTGCCCGTACGGGCCCGGAAGTCCGCCAGCCAGTCCTCCAGCACCCGCGCCTCCTTGCGGTCGCTGAGCTGGCTGGCGCGCTGCGCCGTCGGGTCGCGCGGCGGGACGTGCTGGACCACGGTCACCGAGCGCACCGACGGGTCCGCCGCCGCCGCCTCCAACTGCCGCTTCAGCTCCGCAATCTGCGCGTAGCCGCCGCCGCGGAGGGTCAGCGAGGAGGTGTCGAGGGTCACGAAGCGGGTGCCCTTGTGGTCGAACGTGCGCTGCGCGGGACCGAATTCGGCGACGAAGTTGGCGACCGAGCCGCCCATCACCTCGTGGTTGCCCGGCACGTAGTACCAGGGCACCTCGTCGCCGAGTTCCTCCTCCAGTATCCCGCGGGCGAACGTCAGGTCGGCGGGCGAACCCTCGTCGACCAGGTCGCCGTTGACGATGAGGAAGTCCGGCCGGGCCGCCCTGATCTCCTGCAGCGTGCGCCGCGTCTGCCGGACGAGCGCGCTGTCCGGGTCGCGGGCGACGAACTGCGCGTCGGACATCACCGCGTACCGCCAGTCCCGTCCGGCCGTCTCGGCACCGGAGTCGATCAGCGGGTCGCGGTGCGCCGCCGTGCGCGGCAGGTCGACCCCGGGCGGGCTCTGCGCGGTCAGCTCGTCTATGACGACCTCGCTGCTGTACTGGCTGGCGGGCTTGGCCTCCGCGAGATAGAAGCGGAAGACCGACAGCGGGTACTGCGTGCCCTCCGGCACCTGGAAGACCACCTGCTTCCAGCCCTGCCAGGTGACGTAGTCGCCGCGGAGTACGAGGTCGGCGCCTCCGCCGTCCTTGAGCTGCAGCGACGGCCAGGCGCCCTTGCCGTCGCCCTTGATCCACAGCCCGAAGCTCAGCGGCTGGCCGGGGATCTCGATGCGCTGCGGCGGCGTGACGTACGCGGCGCGGGTGGCGGTGGACTGGGAGAAGTCGTACGTGATCTTCATGCCGGCGCCCGCGTGGCCCGCGGGCTCCGGGGCGAGCGAGCCGGTGGCGCGGGCGGTGGAGAACGTCCAGTCGGCCGCGTTCTCGAAGTCGGCCAGCACCCCTTCGGTGAGCCCGACGGTCAGCGCGATATGCGTGACCTTCCCCTGCACGGTCACCTTGAGCACGCCCGAGGCCGTCGGCTCGGGGGTGCGGGCCCGCACCGTGAAGCCGCCGCTGGGCGCGTCGGGGGCGATGTCGAAGAGCGCCTTGTCGTAGTCGAGGCGTACGTCGGCGGGGTCGACGGGGGCGCTGGTGCCGTGGGCGTCGCGGCCGACGACGCCGAAGGCCGCCACGTCCCCCGGGTCGGCGAGGCCGACGCGCTCGCTGGTGGGCGTGATCCGCTCCAGCCGGTCCAGGACGGTCAGTTCGGTGCTTCCCGACGCGCCGCCGCGCCGGGCGGTGACCTTCGCGGTGCCGCCGCGGCGGGCGGTGAACGTACCGTCGCCGTCCACGCCGCCGACGTCGCCGCGGTCGCTGGACCACGACGGGCGGCCGGGCGCAGGGCCGTACGTCTCGTCGTAGCCGGCGGCGTCGAGGTCGCGGGTCAGGCCCGGGAAGACCCGGTCGGGGTGGCCGCCGGGCACGGGGTCGACGCCGGGCGCGAGCGCGGGGTCGGCGGCGGTGGTGACGCGGAAGTCCTTGAGCTTCCCGCTGCCGCCGGGAGCGGTGAACGCCAGGCCGTTGGGGACCTCCCGCTCCTCGCCGTCGGACGGCGAGTTCTCCACGAACCGCTCGTCGGAGCCGGGCGCGCGGGCGACGAGAGTGGAGGAGCCGCCGCCGTCGAGGTTCAGCGCGTCGTACGCGCCGAGGGCGTCCATCATCTTCGCCAGCTGCGTGAGCGTGACGCCGCCGGCGTCGGCCTGGCGGCCGTCGACGGTCAGCACGTGCATGGTGCCGCCGTCCTTGGAGAAGCCGACCGCGGTGCGGGGGGCGGCGGTGTTGTTCGGCCGGCCCTCCCAGTCCTGCGGCACGCCGTCCTCGACGAGGACGCCGCGGCCGCCGACCGCGGTACGGGGCACGGGGCCGCCGTCGTCGGTGCGGACGTCGTACTCCACCTGCACCGCGTCGCCCGGCGTGAGCTGGGCGAGGATCTTGGCGCCGGTGTCGCGGCCGACGAGCACCGTGGTGCCCTCCGCTATCGCGCCCTTCCCGGGCCCGGCGGTCACCTCGGCGACCCTGCCGTCCCGCACGGCGACCTCGGTGACCTCCGTGGCGCCGTCGACCGTCAGGGCACGGTCGGCCTTGCCCCACTGGGCGTTGTACGCGCCGATGCCGTCCGCGGGGACGTTGGCCGCGTTGTGGCCGCCGAGGGGGTGTGCGCCGTCGGGGAGGGTGAGAGTGCCGTCGAAGTACAGGTCGAGCACGCGGCCCGCCTGGTCGGGGCCGACGCCGACCGCCTCGGAGACGCCGGGCGCGGGTGAGTGCGTCGGGCGGCCCTCCTCGACGCCGGGGCCGAGGGGGGCGCCGGTCTCGTTGATGTCGAAGAAGTCGGCGTTGATGGCGGCCACGGTGGTGCGGCCGGGGCCGGGGTCGTGCTCGGCGGCGAGCTGGGAGACGGAGGCGCGCTCGGAGACCTTGCCGCCGAGGTAGTCGACGCGGGTGCCGGCCCCCAGGTCGACGCTGAGCGCGTCGGCCTTGAGCCACTTGTCGGTCTCCAGCCGCTCGAAGGAGGTCAGTTCCATGCCCGGGGCGACGGGCCGGGAGACGGAGGCGATGTCCATGCCCTCGCCGGCGGGTACGGAGACCGGACCGGCGGCGCCGGTCGCGGCGGGCCGCTCCTGGCCGACGGCCGCGGGGGCCCCGAGGAGCAACAAGGAAGCCGCCGCTGCCGCGACGGCCCTGGGTCGGAAGGGTTTACTGCGTACTCCCGCTCTGAGCACGTTTTCTCCTTGTAACGACACGGGAACGCACGCTTCTTGCGCACGGCGGGCCACAGCCTGGCAGTGGAAAGTGGTCTACACCAGAGGGCGCGCGCAAACTCCGACCGAACAATTGCCGCCGCGGGTCCGTCATTTGAGATCGTGTCAGGAAGGTCCGCACCGGAGGGACGGGGCGGGCGTGTCGACGTGACACGCCCGCCGCACGCCGTTCGCGTCAGCCGCGGCGCTTGGCCGCCGTCTTCTTCGCCGCCGCCTTCTTGGCGGGTGCCTTGGCCGCCGTCGCCTTCGCGGCCGTCCTCTTGGCCGCCTTCTTGGCGGTCGTGCGCTTCCGGGCCGGCGGCGAGTCGCTCACCCGGTCGCCCAGGATCTCCCGCAGGAACTTCCCCGTGTGGCTGGCCGGCACGGCCGCCACCTCCTCCGGGGAGCCCTCCGCCACCACCAGGCCGCCGCCGCTGCCGCCCTCGGGGCCGAGGTCGACGACCCAGTCGGCGGTCTTGATGACGTCGAGGTTGTGCTCGATGACGATCACCGTGTTGCCCTTGTCGACCAGCCCGGTCAGCACCCCGATCAGCTTCTTGATGTCCTCGAAGTGCAGCCCTGTCGTGGGCTCGTCCAGCACGTACACCGTGCGGCCCGTCGAGCGCTTCTGCAGCTCGCTCGACAGCTTCACCCGCTGCGCCTCGCCGCCCGACAGCGTCGGCGCCGGCTGGCCCAGCCGCACGTACCCGAGGCCCACCTCGTTGAGCGTCCTGAGGTGGCGCGCGATGGCCGGCACCGCCTCGAAGAAGGACAGCGCCTCCTCGATCGGCATGTCCAGCACCTCGGCGATGGACTTGCCCTTGTAGTGCACGTCCAGCGTCTCGCGGTTGTACCGCGCGCCGTGGCAGACCTCGCACGGCACGTACACGTCCGGAAGGAAGTTCATCTCGATCTTGATGGTGCCGTCGCCGGAGCAGTTCTCGCAGCGACCGCCCTTGACGTTGAAGGAGAAGCGGCCCGGCAGGTAGCCGCGGACCTTCGCCTCCGTCGTCTCCGCGAACAGCTTGCGGACGTGGTCGAAGACGCCCGTGTACGTCGCGGGGTTGGAGCGCGGCGTCCGGCCGATGGGCGACTGGTCGACGTGCACCACCTTGTCCACCAGGTCGTCCCCGTCGACCCGGGTGTGCCGGCCGGGCACGCTCCGCGCGCCGTTCAGCTCGCGCGCGAGGTGCGTGTAGAGGATGTCGTTGACCAGGGTCGACTTGCCCGACCCCGAGACGCCCGTGACCGCCGTGAGCACCCCGAGGGGGAACGCCACGTCGATGTCCTGCAGATTGTTCTCCCGTGCCCCGCGGACGACGAGTTCCCGCGTGCCGTCGACGGGCCGCCGGATCTCCGGCGTCGGGATCTCCCTCTTCCCCGACAGATACTGCCCGGTGACCGACGCCTCGTTGTCCAGCAGTTCCTTGAGCGAGCCGCTGTGCACCACCCTGCCGCCGTGCTCGCCCGCGCCCGGGCCGATGTCGACGACCCAGTCGGAGGTCTTGATGGTGTCCTCGTCGTGCTCGACGACGATCAGCGTGTTCCCCAGGTCGCGCAGCCGGACCAGGGTCTCGATCAGCCGGTGGTTGTCCCGCTGGTGCAGCCCGATGGACGGCTCGTCCAGCACGTACAGCACGCCGACGAGACCGGAGCCGATCTGCGTGGCGAGCCGGATGCGCTGGGCCTCGCCGCCGGAGAGGGTACCGGCCGCGCGGTTGAGCGACAGGTAGTCCAGGCCCACGTCGACCAGGAACCGCAGTCGCTCGTTGACCTCCTTCAGCACCCGCTCGGCGATCGTCTTCTCGCGGTCGGTCAGCTCCATCGCGCCGAGGAAGTCGGCGCAGTCGCTGATCGACATCGCCGAGATGTCGGCGATCGACCTGTCCTGCACCGTGACCGCGAGGACGACCGGCTTCAGCCGCGTCCCGTTGCAGGTCGGGCAGGGGACCTCCCGCATGTACCCCTCGAAGCGCTCGCGGCTGGCGTCGCTCTCCGCCTCCGCGTGCCGCCGCTTGACGAACGGCACGGCGCCCTCGAAGGACGTGGTGTACGACCGCTCGCGCCCGTACCGGTTGCGGTAGCGCACCTCGATCTTCGTCCGGTGCCCCTGCAGCAGCGCCTTCTGCGCCCGCTGCGGCAACCCGGCCCACGGGATGTCCGTACGGAAGCCGAGGTCGTCGGCGAGCGCGCCGACGAGCCGGGCGAAGTAGTCCTTGGTGTGGCCGTGCGACCACGGGTGGATGGCGCCCTCGTCCAGCGACTTGTCCGGGTCGGGGACGATCAGCTCCGGGTCGACCTCCATCCGGCTGCCGATGCCCGTGCAGTCGGGGCAGGCGCCGAACGGCGAGTTGAAGGAGAAGGAGCGCGGCTCCATCTCCTCGAACGACAGGTCGTCGTACGGGCAGTAGAGATGCTCGGAGTACATCCGCTCGCGGTCCGGGTCGTCCGCGTCCAGGTCGACGAAGTCGAGGATGACCATGCCGCCGGAGAGCCCGAGAGCCGTCTCGACGGAGTCGGTCAGCCGCCGCTTGGCGCTCTCCTTGACCGTGAGGCGGTCGACGACCACCTCGATCGTGTGCTTCTCCTGCTTCTTCAGCTTGGGCGGATCGGTCAGCGACGACGTCTGCCCGTCGACCCGCGCCCGGCTGTACCCCTTCGACTGCAGGTCGGAGAAGAGGTCCACGAACTCGCCCTTGCGCTCACGCACCAGCGGCGACAGCACCTGGAAGCGGCTGCCCTCCGGCAGCGCCAGCACCTTGTCCACGATCGCCTGCGGCGACTGCCGGGTGATCGGCCGGCCGCAGACCGGGCAGTGCGGCTTGCCGATACGGGCGAAGAGCAGCCGGAGGTAGTCGTAGACCTCGGTGATCGTGCCGACCGTGGACCGCGGGTTGCGCGACGTGGACTTCTGGTCGATCGAGACCGCCGGCGACAGGCCCTCGATGAAGTCGACGTCCGGCTTGTCCATCTGGCCGAGGAACTGCCGTGCGTAGCTGGACAGCGACTCGACGTAGCGGCGCTGGCCCTCGGCGAAGATCGTGTCGAACGCCAGCGACGACTTGCCGGAGCCCGAGAGTCCCGTGAAGACGATGAGGGAGTCGCGGGGCAGGTCGAGCGAGACGTTCTTCAGATTGTGCTCGCGAGCGCCACGGACGAGGAGACGGTCGGCCACGCCGGTCGGACCTTTCTTGATGAGCGGCGGGGACCGTCCGGACGGGCGGTGCCCCTTGTCAAGCGTATGGGGGTGGCCGCGAAGCTGTCCGCGGCTTTCTCCCATCGAGCCACACGCTAACGTCTGGGTCTGACAACGACGTCCGGCCCAGCATTCCCGCCCGCTCGCCTCCAGGGGATCCGATGACAGAAAGCGCAGGTCGCACGTACGACCCCGTACGCGACATGGCCACCCTACGAGCCGCCACCGACAGCCTCCTCGACCGCGCCGCCCGCCTCGACGACGACGCGGTACGGGCGCCGAGCGCCCTGCCCGGCTGGACCCGCGGCCACGTGCTCGCCCACCTCGCCCGCAACGCCGACGCCCTGGTCAACGTGCTCTCCGGCCGTCCTATGTACGCGAGCGCCGAGGCCCGCGACGCCGACATCGCCGCCGGCGCCCCCCGCCCGCTCGCCGAGCAGCTCGACGACGTACGGGCGTCGGCGGCGCGGCTGGCGCAGACGGCGGCGGACATCCCGGCGGACGGCTGGTCGGCCCGCTGTGAGCTGCGCAACGGCGTGACGGATGTCATGGCCCGGATCCCGTTCCGGCGGCTGGTGGAGGTGGAGCTGCACCACGTGGACCTGGACGCGGGCTACACGCTGGACCAGCTCCCGGAGGACTTCGTGACCCGGGAGATCGACTTCCTCACGGCCCGCTTCGCGGGCAACGAACAGGTGACGCCCCTGTCACTCTCCGCTCCCGACGGCAGCACCTGGACCACCGGCGCCCCGCCGCCGGGCGGTGATCCGGTGCGGGTCACCGGCGCCCCGTACGCCCTGATGGGCTGGCTCGCCGGCCGCACCACGGGTACGGGCGTACGCACGGAGAACGGCGTCGCGCTGCCGACCCTGCCCCCGCTCTGAGAAGCTGGCTCCATGTCGTACACGGGCAAGGTCACCGTCGGCGGCGCCGCCGACGTGCACGAGCTGACGGACCTGATGATCTCCAAGGTCGCCGTCGGGCCGATGAACAACAACGCCTACCTGCTGCGCTGCCGCGCGACGGACGAGCAGTTGCTGATCGACGCCGCGAACGAGCCCCAGACGCTGCTCACCCTCATCGGACCCGACGGCATCACCTCCGCCGTCACCACCCACGGCCACGGCGACCACTGGCAGGCCCTGGCCCCGGTCGTCGCGGCCACGGGCGCCCGCACCTACGCGGGCCGCGCGGACGCCGCCGACATCGACGTCCGAACCGACGTCCTCGTGGACGACGGCGACACGATCACGGTGGGCCGCATCCCCCTCACCGCCCGCCACCTCGTCGGCCACACCCCGGGCTCCATCGCCCTGGTCTACGACGACCCGCACGGGCACCCCCACGTCTTCACGGGCGACTGCCTCTTCCCCGGCGGCGTGGGCAACACCTGGGGCGACGCGGAACGCTTCAGGTCCCTCCTGCACGACGTGGAGACCAGGATCTTCGCCGACCTCCCGGACGAGACCTGGGTCTACCCGGGCCACGGCGACGACACCACCCTGGGCGCGGAGCGCCCGCACCTGGCGGAGTGGCGCGAACGCGGCTGGTGAGGGGAGCGCCCGTACTCCCTCGGATGGCGCCTCCTCCCGCTTGGCGTGATGCTGAAACTGCGAGGTGGTCAGCATGAGCGGGAGGCACGGCCACAGCGGTGGCACACCGACGGGGAGCGAGCGGCGCGGTGCGGAGTCGGACGTTCCGAGCTCCCTCGTGGAAGCGTTCGCCTCCAGGTTGGGCGGACAGCTCATCCGGCCCGGGGATCCGGGCTACGAGCCGGCACGAGAAGTCTGGAACGGCGCGATCGACAGGCGCCCGGCGCTGGTGGCCCGGTGCGCGGGCGACGAGGACGTGGTCGCCGCTGTCGATTTCGCCCGCGACAACGGGATGCCGGTCGCCGTGCGCGGGGGCGGACACGGCGTCGCCGGTCACGCGGTCTGTGACGGCGGACTCGTCATCGATCTGTCGGCAATGAGAGGGGTCGACGTCGACCCCGGGGGGCGGCGGGCGGTCGCGCAGGGCGGCTGCACGCTGGGGGACGTCGACCGGGAGACCCAGCGCCACGGGCTCGCCACTCCGCTGGGCGTGGTGACGAAGACCGGGATAGCCGGCCTGACCTTGTCCGGGGGGATGGGCTGGCTCCGGCGCAAACACGGGTTGAGCTGCGACAATCTCCTGTCCGTACGGATCGTCACCGCTGACGGGCGAATCCTGGTCGCCGATGAGAACCAGCATCAGGACCTGTTCTGGGCGGTCCGTGGCGGTGGCGGCAACTTCGGCGTCGTCACCTCGTTCGAGTACCGTCTGCATCCCGTCGGGCCGGAGGTCTTCGTCTGCTTCGTGTTCTACCCCGCGGCCCGCACCGGGGAGGTGCTGCGGGCCTGCGAGCGCTACCTGTCCCGGAGACCGGACGACTTCGCCCCTATCGGGCTCCTCGGGAAGGTCCCGGAGGCAGAGGACTTCCCGCCGGAGTCGCACGGGAAGGACTTCGCAGCACTGCTCGCGCCGTACCCGGGTGACCCGGCAGAGGGTGAGCGGCTCCTGCGGCCACTGCGAGAGATCACCGACCCGATCCTCGACCTCAGCGGAACCATGCCCTTCACGAAGGCCCAGGCGATCGTGGACGAGGAGTACCCCGACGGCTGGCGCTACTACTGGAAGTCCCTGAACGTGCCCGCGCTCAGCGACGAGCTGATCGAGCGGCTCGCCGGGCACGCCGCCGCTGCGCCTTCGCCCCAGTCCACCATCGACGTCTGGTACCAGGGCGGCGCCATGGCCCGCGTCGGCGAGGAGGAGACCGCCTTCGCCAACCGCGCCGCTCCCTACCTGCTCGGGATCGAGGCGAACTGGGAGGCGGAGGCCGACTCTGCCGAGAACGTGACGTGGGTACGCGACACCTTCGCCGACCTGCGCCAGTTCTCCGCAGGGGGCGTCTACCTCAACTTCCCCGGCTTCCTGGAAGAAGGCGAGCAGCTCCTGCGTGAGGGCTACGGCAGGAACTACGAACGGCTCTCGGCGGTCAAGGCGGAATACGACCCGGCGAACCTCTTCCACCTCAACGCGAACATCAAGCCGAAGGACTGACGTCCGGCCCGGCACCCCGGTGGGGTGGCTTGGGGGTGGCGAATTGCGATTTCGCAGAGTAGTCGCACGACTACGCGAATAGCCTGATCGCGTCGACGACTGACGAGGGGTGACGCGTATGGGCACGGACAGCAGCAGTGAGCAGGCGAGGCATCCGCGCAAGCCGGAAAAGAGGGCCGGGAAGGAAAAGAACTCAGCACCGCCGATCTGGATCGGGTACGGGAAGCTGGTCAAACTCCACCGCCGGCGCGCGGGCATGACACAGCCCGAACTCGCCGAGGCGGTGGGCTATTCCGTTGACACGGTCGCCGCCATCGAGCAGGCGAAACGCCCGGCGAAGCTGGCCTTCACCCAGGGCGCGGAGCGGGAACTCGACGCCCAGGGGACGCTGATGGTGCTCCAGGAGGAGGTGGACCGGGCGAAGCTGCCGGAGTTCTTCCGGGATGTCGCACTGCTGGAAGAGGAGGCACTGAGCCGGTACGGCTGGGATCCGCTGCTCGTGCCGGGGCTGTTGCAGACGGAGGACTACGCGCGGGCGCTGTTCTCGGCGCACTGCCCGCCACTGGCGGAGGACGAGATCGAGCAGAGTGTGGAAGCCCGCCTCGCGCGGCAGAGACTGCTCACGCGGAAGAAGCCGGTGGAGCTGTGCTTCGTCATCGGCGAGGCGGCGCTGCGTAACCCGGTGGGCGGGAAGCGGGTGCAGCGCGAGCAGTTGGAGGCGCTGCGGAAGCATGCGGATCTGCCGCACGTGGAGATCCAGGTGATGCCCTCGGCCTGCGGTTTCCACCCTGGCCTCAACGGGCCCATGGTCGTGATGGAGACGGCGGAGCACGAGGTGGTGGGGTACGTGGAGTCGCAGGGGGCCGGGTTCGTCGTCTCCGACGCGGACCGTGTCAGTGCGTTCACTCACCGGTATGGAAAGATGCGCTCACTGGCACTGAGCCCCGATGAATCAGCACGGTTCATCGACCGCCTGGCAGGAGACCTATGAGCGTGGAGCAGGCAGCGGACGCCGGCAGTTCGCATGAGTTGGCATGGGTGAAGAGCAGCTACAGCGGATCAGACGGCGGCGACTGCGTTGAGGTGGCCGTCGCGCCCGAGCGAGTGCACGTGCGCGACTCCAAGGACCCTTCGGGCCCCGTGCTCACGGTCTCGCCCGAGGCATGGGCCTCGTTCGTCGCCTTCACGGCGACCCAGGAGCCCCGCTGACGGTGTAGCTCTACGTGCCCGGTCCCGGACGCCCTCCGGGACCGGGCACGTAGAGGGTCTGTGTCAGTCGTCGCCCTTGCCCGGGTGGTGGCCGGCCTCCGCGGGCTCCTCTTCCTTGTCCTTCTGCTCCGCCTCCAGGCGGCGGGAGGCGCGCAGGCTCGTGATCGTCGTGATGACCAGCACGCCGCCGATCACGCTCAGCGAGATCGCCGTGCTGATCTCGGGGACGTGGACCCCGGACTCGTGCAGGGCGTGGAGCACCAGCTTCACGCCGATGAAGCCGAGGATGGCCGACAGCCCGTACGAGAGGTGGACCAGCTTCTTGAGCAGGCCGCCGATCAGGAAGTAGAGCTGCCGCAGGCCCATCAGCGCGAAGGCGTTGGCCGTGAAGACGATGTACGGGTCCTGGGTGAGGCCGAAGATCGCGGGGATGGAGTCCAGCGCGAAGAGCAGGTCGGTCGTGCCGATCGCCAGCATGACGATCAGCATCGGCGTCATCAGCCGCTTGCCGTTCTCGGTGATGAACAGCTTGGTGCCGTGGTACTTGTCGGTGGCGGCGAAGCGGCGCTCGACCATCTTGAGCAGCCGGTTCTCCTCCCACTCCTCTTCGTCGTCGTCGCCCTTGGCCTCCTGGATCAGCTTCCAGGCGGTGTAGATGAGGAACGCGCCGAAGATGTAGAACACCCAGGAGAAGGACGCGATCAGCGCGGCACCCGCGGCGATGAAGGCCGCGCGCATCACCAGTGCGATGAGGACGCCGACCATGAGCACCCGGGCCTGGTACTGCGGTGGGACCGCGAACTTGCTCATGATGATCACGAAGATGAAGAGGTTGTCGACGCTCAGCGACTTCTCCGTGACGTAGCCGGCGAAGAACTCACCGGACGCCTGGCCGTCGCCCCAGATCAGCAGCCCGACGCCGAAGAGGCCGGCGAGGACGATCCAGATGATCGTCCAGGTGCCCGCCTCCTTGAGCGTCACCTCATGGGGCTTCCGGCCGACGAAGAAGTCGGTGCCGATCAGGGCGCACAGGCCCACGATCGTGAGCACCCACATGGTCAGCGATACGTCCACTCGTCCTCCGCGGCAAGTCCGGCATGTTCAGCGTCATGGTTGCCGGGCGTGCCTTCCACTTGAGGAACTGGAAGCTCACCCCCAACGCTCGACTGTATAGAACGAGCCAAGTCATGGCAAAGTTCCGATCAAGTGCGCAGGTCAGAGGGTATCCAAGCCGCCCGCGTGGAGCATGCGAACGGCCCGCAGGCGCGGAGCCTGCGGGCCGTTCGTGATGCGGGTCCTTCCGGTCAGCGGCGCAGCGCCCGGCGGGCCGCCGCGACCTGGGCCAGCACCTGTTCCAGCACCCGGCTGCCCATCGGCGCGCGCGCCGGTTCGTACGTCCAGGCGTGGCCGATCCAGGGGTCGGCCAGGTGGTCGTCCGGGGTCGGGGTGAGTCGCAGCATGCCGCGCCAGAACGGGTCCAGCAGCGGGCCGTAGCCCTTGGCGTCCTCGCGGTCGGCGACGACCAGCAGGTGCACGCCGACCGACGGGCCCTCGTCCGCGAGGTACCGCAGTTGGTTGATGGCGCGGTCGTCGAAGCCGTGCGGGAAGTCGTTGACCACCAGGAGCTGCTGCGCGGGGTCCAGGTCCGGCGGCAGCGCGTCGGCCGCACCGCTGCGCAGCGCCATCTGCACCAGGTCGATGCGCTGGGTCAACCGGGTGAGGGTGTCCGTGACGCCCGCGGCGCCCTTCGGCGGCGGCTCGGCGAGGACGCCGGAGTGGAGCAGCGGGGTGAGCGCCGTGGTGGCCGTGCCGCCCGGGTCGATGAAGTGGACGTTGAACTCGCCCGCCGGGTGCACCGACAGCAGCCGCGAGGCGTGCGCCACGGCGGTGTCGAGCGCCAGCGCGCGCCGCTCCGCGGAGTCCGGGAAGCCGCGCTCCGGGTCGCCTTCGAGCGCGCCGGGGCCGAGCGAGGACGTACCGCTGTCCACCCACAGGCCGCGCTCCAGCGGCAGCCGTACCAGCAGCGGGACGCGCAGCTCCGTGTGCTCGGGCAGATGGAGGTCGCCGAGGCGCAGGGCCATCGGGGCGTCCTCGGGCACCTCGTACTCGTGCCACACGGGGCTCGCCCAGGAGGCGAACGCGGGCGGCAGCGCGGGCTCGACGACGCCGGCCTCGGCGACGAGCTGCCCGAGATCGCGGTCGAGGACCTCGCGGGCCCGGTCGACCAGGGTGGAGTGGCGGGCGAGCACCTCGGCGCGCGCGGAATCGGCGATGGAGCCCATGCGGGCGCGCGGGTCGGCGAGGAGCTGGTCGAGCTCGCGGTCCATCCGGGAGTCGGCGAAGTCGACGGCGCTGCGGTACGCGGCGACCGTACGGGCCAGGTCCTCGAACATGCCCCAGACCTGGTTGTACAGCCGCTCCTCCATGCTCCAGCCGGGGGCGTCGCCCGCGACCGGTTCCGCGGGGCCCGACGCGGAGCGGCCGGGCTGCGGCGGTACGCCGCCCGCGGCGGCGCCGGCCGCGCCCGCCGGGGCGCCGGGGCGCGGTCCCGCTCCGGTACCGGCCCCTACCCCGGGAGGCGGGGGCGCCGCGGCGGACGCGGGGGCGCGCGGCGCGCCGGACGCACCCGGCGTACCCGGTCCACCGCTTGAGGCCCCCGACGCGCCCGCGGCACCCGCCGCCGCGGCGCGGCGCGGGTGGCGGTAGTCGACGGGGCCGGCCTGCGCCTGCCGCTCCTCGGCGGCCTGCTGCGGCCGCCGGGCGCCCGGCCCGGTCGGCTGGCCGGTGGCGGGCGGCGGCGCCGGGGCGACGGCGCGCGCCAGCCCCTCGGCCACGGCCCGTTCGATGTCGGCGGCGAGCTGCTGCGCCTCGGGCAGACCCTGGTCCGCGAGCATGGCGGCGAGCCCGCCGGCGTACCCCTGGCCCACGGCCCGGATCTTCCACGTCTCGCCCCGCCGGTACAGCTCCACGGCGGTGACCGCCGACTCGCTGTCCAGGCCGGTGATGACGAACCGCGCGATCGCCGTGCCGTCGAGGCCCGTGACGGCCACCGACGGCGGCGCGATGGCGCCGAAGCTCCGCGGCCCCGGCACTCCCGCGGGCAGCGCCAGCAGCACGTGTACGCGCTCCACGTCCGGCGGTAGCGCGTCCAGGTCCACCGCCAGCCGGTGTTCCGCCGCCGCCTGTCCCGGCACCTCAAGGCCCGGCAGTTGCGGCGCACCGGGGTGCGCGATCCGGCCCGGGTCGCTGACCCTGCCGTCCTCTCCCCCCAGCGTGGCGCCCGGCGTCACCGGGCTCCCCGCCGAAATCCTGATCTCCACCCGGGTCTGCGGCAGCAGATGATTCTGCCCGCGGACCAACTCGGCCGTCATGCGGCCCTCCCCTGCACTCGCTGCGGCCGTCGACGTCGCGTCATGCCTCGGAAACCGGTCGTCCCTGCGCTCCTTAGAGGAGGGGCTGGATCGACGGCATCAGGTCCTGGAACGTACGGCCGTTGGCCGGCGAGCCGAGGGCGGTCATGCCCCAGCCCGACCCCGTCCGGTGCACCTTCGCCATGATCTGGGCGGTGTACGTGCCGCCGCCGGTGAGCGTGTAGCGCGCCAGCTCCTGGCCGTTGCTCTCGTCCACGAGCCGGCAGAAGGCGTTCTGCACCTCTTCGAAAGTCTGGCCGGTGAACGAGTTCACGGTGAAGATGATCTGGTCGATGTGCACCGGCACGCGCTGCAGGTCCACCAGGATCGACTCGTCGTCACCGCCCTGGCCGGCGCCGCCGACGAGGTTGTCGCCGGTGTGCCGCACCGAGCCGTCGTCGCTCACGAGGTGGCGGAAGAACACCACGTCGACGGGCTCCTTGTCGGCGAAGAGCACGGCGGAGGCGTCGAGGTCGATCTCACGCGTGCGCTTACCGAAGAGACCGCGCCGTTCGGCGGCCTGCCAGCCCAGCCCCATGCGGACCGAGCTGAGGGTGCCGCCATCGGACTTCTGCAGGCTGATGGCCTGACCCTTGGACAAGTTGATCGACACGCTTACGTTCCCCTCCTGCTCCGAACGCGCCATGACCGGCGCGCTGCCACGCACATTACGCAGGACAGCGGCCCTGTGCTCCCCCCGGAGGAGGATTTGTGGCGCTCCTGCTACACAGCACCGGTTGTGCGCTCCCGGACGGCCACGCTCCGCGTACGCCCGGGGGCGCTCCCACGCCCCGCACAACCCGGTCCTACGACAGCCCCGCCTCCTTCATCTGCCGCAGCTCCTTCTTCATCTCCGCCACCTCGTCCCGCAGCCGGGCGGCCACCTCGAACTGGAGGTCCGCGGCGGCGGACCGCATCCGGGTGGTCATCTCCTCGATCTGCACGGCGAGATCGGCGGCGGGCGTCTCCGTGGGCGCCGCACCGGCCTCGGCGCCGCGGCCGGCGGGCTTCGTCTTCTGCCGCAGCTCCGGCACCGGCGCCTTCGCCGCGGCGTCGGGCTTCGTGGACCGGTAGCCCGAGCCGAGCAGCGCCTCGGTGTCGACCTCCTCGCGGGCGATCTGCGCGACGATGTCGTTGATCTTCTTGCGCAGCGGCTGCGGGTCGATCCCGCGTTCCTCGTTGTACGCGATCTGCTTGGCGCGGCGCCGGTTGGTCTCGTCGATCGCCTTCTCCATGCCCGGCGTGATCTTGTCCGCGTACATGTGCACCTCGCCGGAGACGTTGCGCGCGGCGCGGCCGATGGTCTGGATGAGCGACGTGCCGGAGCGGAGGAAGCCCTCCTTGTCGGCGTCGAGGATGGCGACGAGGGAGACCTCGGGCAGGTCCAGACCCTCGCGGAGCAGGTTGATGCCCACCAGCACGTCGTACTCCCCGGCGCGCAGCTCGCGCAGCAGCTCGACGCGGCGCAGCGTGTCGACGTCGCTGTGCAGGTAGCGCACCTGGATACCCAGCTCCAGGAAGTAGTCCGTGAGGTCCTCGGCCATCTTCTTGGTCAGGGTGGTGACGAGGACGCGCTCGTCCTTCTCCGCGCGCGTGCGGATCTCGTGCACCAGGTCGTCGATCTGGCCGTCGGTCGGCTTGACGACGACCTGGGGGTCGACGAGCCCGGTGGGCCGGATGATCTGCTCCACGACGCCGTCGCCGCGGGACAGCTCGTACGGCCCGGGGGTGGCGGAGAGGTAGACCGTCTGGCCGATGCGCTCCAGGAACTCCTCCCACTTCAGCGGGCGGTTGTCCAGCGCGGACGGCAGCCGGAAGCCGTGGTCGACGAGGGTGCGCTTGCGGGAGGCGTCGCCCTCGTACATGGCGCCGACCTGCGGGACGGTGACGTGCGACTCGTCGATGACGAGGAGGAAGTCCTCGGGGAAGTAGTCCAGCAGGGTGTGCGGCGGGGAGCCGGTCTCGCGGCCGTCCATGTGCAGCGAGTAGTTCTCGACGCCGGAGCACGTACCGATCTGCTGGAGCATCTCCAGGTCGTACGTCGTCCGCATGCGCAGCCGCTGCGCCTCCAGCAGCTTGCCCTGCTTCTCCAGTGCACCGAGCTGGGTGTCCAGCTCGGTCTCGATGCCGGCGACGGCCTTGGCCATGCGCTCGGGGCCGGCGATGTAGTGCGAGGCGGGGAAGACGTACAGCCCGTCGTCCTCGCTCATGACCTCGCCGGTCAGCGGGTGGAGCGTGGACAGGGCCTCGATCTCGTCCCCGAACATCTCGATGCGGACGGCCAGTTCCTCGTACACCGGGAAGATCTCGACGGTGTCGCCGCGGACCCGGAACGTGCCGCGCGTGAACGCCTGGTCGTTGCGGGAGTACTGGATGTCGACGAAGCGGCGCAGCAACTGGTCCCGGTCGATCTCCTCGCCGACCTTCAGCGGCACCATCCGGTCGACGTACTCCTGCGGCGTGCCCAGGCCGTAGATGCAGGAGACGGAGGCGACCACGATGACATCGCGCCGGGTGAGCAGCGAGTTCGTCGCGGAGTGGCGCAGGCGCTCCACCTCCTCGTTGATCGAGGAGTCCTTCTCGATGTACGTGTCCGTCTGGGGGACGTACGCCTCGGGCTGGTAGTAGTCGTAGTACGAGACGAAATACTCCACCGCGTTGTTCGGCAGGAGCTCGCGGAACTCGTTCGCCAACTGGGCGGCCAGCGTCTTGTTGGGCGCGAGGACCAGCGTGGGGCGCTGCAGGCGCTCGACCATCCAGGCCGTCGTGGCCGACTTGCCCGTACCGGTCGCGCCGAGCAGCACGACGTCCCGCTCGCCCGCCCTGATCCGCCGTTCGAGCTCGTCGATGGCGGCGGGCTGGTCGCCGTTCGGCTGATAAGGGCTGACTACCTCGAAGGGCGCCATGGTGCGTTCGATGTCTGTGACGGGCCGCATGTCCCCACCGTACGACCCGCCACCGACAACGCGACCCGGAGCGCCCCGGTGTCCTCGCTGACCTGGCGCAATACCGAATACCCGGGCAGCCGGCCAGATCATTTCCGGCCAGATCAAGAGGGCCCGAAACGGCATAGCAAGCGCTTCCCCGAGCCTTCCACCTGCGCCGACCGGAATCGGTCCGCGTTCACCGCGCCGATATCGGCGTTCAATCTCTGGCCATCCCCGGCCTCGTACTCTGTCGCCTGCCCCTGGGACCCTGCGGCGACAAGTGATCACCTCTAGTCGAGGAGACTGCATGCCCTCCCGCACGCTTACGCGCGCGTCCGGCGCTCTGACGGCCCTGGCCGGTCTCGTGCTCACCGCGGCCGCCACGTCCGCCACCGCGACCGCTGCCGAGCCCGCAGCCGACTCCGCCGCCGCCCCGATCGTGACCGTCGCGCACCGCGGCGCCTCCGCGAACGCCCCCGAGAACACCCTCGCCGCCATCGACACGGCCCGTGACATGGGGACCGACTGGGTCGAGAACGACGTGCAGCGCAGCAAGGACGGCGAGCTGGTCATCATGCACGACGACACGCTCGCCCGGACCACCAACGTGGAGGACCTGTTCCCCGACCGCGCCCCCTGGAAGGTCTCCGACTTCACCTGGAAGGAGATCCGCACGCTCGACGCCGGCAGCTGGAAGGGCGAGGAGTGGGCCGGCACCCGGGTGCCGAACCTGGACCAGTACATGAAGCGGGTGACGCAGAACCACCAGAAGCTGGTGCTGGAGATCAAGAAGCCGGAGCTGTACCCGGGGATCGAGAAGGAGATCCTCACCGAGCTGCGCAACAGCGGCTGGCTGAGCCGCGAGGCCGTGAAGAACAAGCTGGTCGTGCAGAGCTTCGGCGCGGACTCCATCAAGACCGTGCACGAGCTGCGGCCGGACGTGAAGACCGGCTTCCTCGGTGCCCCCGCGGTGGCGGACCTGCCCGAGTACGCGACCTTCTCGGACCAGATCAACTCCAACCACGGCACCATGTCCGCGGAGTACTACGCGGCCGTGCACGCCCTCAAGGGGCCGCACGGCAAGCAGTTGGAGGCCTACACCTGGACGGTGGACGACCCGGCGCGGGCCGTCCAGCTCGCCGAGTGGGGCGCTGACGGCATCATCACCAACAAGCCCGACCTGATCGCCGCGGCGCTGGCGGACGCCGGGTTCGGGGTCGCCGCGGAGTAGCGGCCACAGGCGGTCCGGTACGGACCAGGGGCGGCGGGCGCCCGGTCCGGCCGGGACGCCCGGCCCGCAGGGGCACCCGGTCCGTCTTCGGGCCCCGGCCGTGGGGTCAGATACCGCCCGGGCCGCCGCCCCGCTCGAAGTACGACGTCGCTCCCGAGCCCGCAGGCTCGGGAGCGGCGGCGTCGCCGCCCACGACGCCCGCGTCGGACGCGGACACCCGCCACTCGTTCTCCAGCGGGTCCATGCCGACGAACAGACCCACGAACACCAGCAGCAGTACGGGGCCGATCAGGATCGGCGCCAGGATCTCCGCCGGGCTCTTGCCGTCCGCCGCCGCGCCGGCCGCGTGGGCGTGCACCGCCAGCGCCGCCATCCCCGTGTAGTGCATGCCGGAGACCGCCACGCCCATGATCAGTGCGGCGCCCACCGCGACGCCGAACCGCTTCACGGTCATCGACAGCCACAGCGCGGCGGTGGCGGCGACCACGGCGATGAGCACGGACAGCGCCACGACCGTGGGGTCGTAGACGAGCCGCCCCCGGTCCATCTTCATGCCCGCCATGCCGAGGTAGTGCATGGCCGCGACACCGAGCCCGGTGACGATGCCGCCGGTGGTGAGGGCGAACGCGGTGCGGCCGAGGTAGCCGACGATGAAGACGCCGATGCCGACGACGACGATGGCCACCCCGAGACTCGCCAGCGTGATCGGCACGCTGTAGTTGATGTGGACGGAGTCGGCCGTGAAGCCCATCATCGCGATGAAGTGCATGGTGAAGATGCCCGTGCCGATGGCGACCGCGCCGAGCAGCAGCCAGCCGGCCCGCCGCGCGGGATCGACGGTCAGCGCGCGCATGGTGCAGCGCAGCCCCAGGGCGCTGCCGACCGCGGCCATGATGAACGCGGTGACGGGGGTGAGCAGGCCATAGGTGAGCCCGTCGACGGGCACGGGGGCAGCGAGCACGGAGTGACTCCCAGGTCTACTGATGTGTCTACAGATCTGTCGACAGATGTACAGGGCAACCAATGGGAATCGTAGGTCTGTGCGAGTCGCGACCGGCATGTTTCCACCGCCCGCGGCGCAGCCGATACGCAATCGGTACGCGGCCGATTTGTCACGTTGGGCCGGAACCGGAGCGGGGCGCGGGCGGAGGCGGTTGTCGGTGCCGTGTCCTACGCTCGCGGCATGGACGCCACCGATGCCCTCGCACCCCGGCAGAGCCGCCGGGTGGTCGACTCGCCGATCGGCCCGCTGCTGCTCGCCGCCACGGACCGGGGGCTGGTCAAGGTCGGGTTCCACGCCAAGCCGGGCGCCGCGGTGGCTCACGGTCGGGAGGAGCCGGCGGGTCCCGCGGCGCACATAGCGGCGGCCGAGCGGCAGTTGCTGGCGTATTTCGCGGGCGAGCTGAAGGAGTTCCGGCTGGAGCTGGACTGGTCGCTGTCCGGCGGCTTCAACCGCCGGGTGCTGGAGGAGCTGGCGGCCCGGGTGCCGTTCGGCTCGGTGGTCAGCTATCAGTTCCTCGCCGACCGCGTCGGGGAGCCCGGCGCCGCGCAGGCGGTCGGCCGGGCCATGGCGTCGAACCCGCTGCCGGTCGTGGTCCCCTGTCACCGCGTGATCGAGAGCGACGGCGGCCTGGGCGGCTTCGGCGGCGGACTCGGCACGAAGCGGAGCCTGCTGGCGCTGGAGGGTGTGCTGCCGGAGCCGCTGTTCTGACGATGCGGGGAAGACGGCCCACGCCCGGCTGCGGGGCGCGGGCGGGCAGGGCGGACGTACGAGGGAGGCGCCGGACGTGAGCAAGCAGATCGCCCTGCTGCGCGGCATCAACGTCGGCGGCAAGAACAAGGTCCCCATGGCCGGGCTGCGCAAGGCGCTGACCGACCACGGCTTCGGCGGTGTGGCCACGTACGTGGCGAGTGGGAACGTCGTCCTCGACGACCCCGGCACGCCGCCGGAGGAGACCGCCGCGGCCGTCGAGGCGGTCGTGGCGGAGGAGTTCGGCCTGCGGATACCGGTCGTGGCGCGCACGCGGGACGAGATCGCGGCGGTCATCGCCGGCAACCCGCTGCCGGCGGGCGCCGCGGAACCGGCCCGCTTCCTGGCGGTATTCCTCTCCGGGCCGGCGCCGGCCGACGCGTGGTTCCGTACCGCCGACCCCGCGTCCTACGCGCCCGACCGGTTCGAGATCGGGGACCGCGTCGTCTACGTCTGGTGCCCCGGCGGGCAAGGGCGGTCGAAGCTGGCGGCCGGCTTCTCCGGCCGCAGGCTGGCGGTGACGGCGACGGCCCGCAACTGGAACACGGTCCTCAAGCTGCTGGAGATGGCCGACGGTTGACGCCGGGCGCGGCCCGCCCCGGGCCCGCAGGGGACGAGGCGCCGGAGGGACGGCGCGCGGATCCGCGGCTCGTCACGGTTGGCTCCGGTCCCGGGCCCACGCCTCCAGCGCCGCGAAGTCCTCCTCCACCAGCCCGCGCGTGGGGTCGATCCGCCGCAGTAACGCCTCCCCCGCGTGGTGCTCGGCGATCCACGCCACGTCGGCGGCGGTGATCTCGTCGTCCACCCAGGCGAACGTCCGCCCGGCGGTCCACGCGGCGACGTGCCGCGTCTTCCAGTACAGCCCGTCCGGGTCGTCGGTGGTGAACATCGACGGCCACTCGATGACCGGCAGCGGCGGCAGCCCCAGCACCCGGTCGCCGATGACGGTGTTGGCCTCGTGCATCCACGTGGTGGCCCACACCAGTTCGTACGGCAGCGACAGCAGCCGCTCCCCGTGCGCGGGCCGAAGCCACAGCCGGATGGGCCCGGCGGGCATGCCGGTGGCCACGTACTCGCCGTAGCCCGGCGGCTGTACGCGCGCGGCGTAGGGATTGAGGGGCCCGTCGACGTCGAGCAGGAGGAGCGGACGGGCGGGGGCGTCGGGAGCGTGGGGGGCGGCGTCAGGGTCGGCAGCGCGGTCAACGTCGTCCATCCTCCGACGGTAAGCGCTGACGCCGCCCGCGTATCCCCCCTGCGCGCCGGCCCGCTCCCCGGTCCGTCCGCCCGCCGCGCCGACCGGGACCCGGGTGCCGGCCGCGGCGGCCACCCTTTAAGGTCTGGGCCATGGCGATCCCTGAGGTCATCCCGATACGTCACGAGCCCGGCTACCGCACCGAGAACATCGGCCGTTACGACGACGGGCAGTTCCTCGCTTCCCTCACCGCCGCGTACCCGCCGGACTACCGCATGGGCCCCGACTGGCTGGAACACCGCCGCTGGTACGCCGTGCTGCACCGGTTCGACGCCGAGGGACACCACACCGGCTCCGACGTCTGGACCCCGGGCCCCGGCGTGCCCGCGGACGGGCGGATGGACGCCAAGATGGAGGGCTGGCTCGACGCGTTGCCGGGGCTGGTGTTCGGCGACATCGCGATCAGGCCCTTCGAGGTCTCGGTCGACGGGATCCGCTTCGGGCTGGTCGCGGAGCGGCATGCGGAGCCGGTGGCGGGCGCCGGCGGGGACGAGCCGGACTGGGCGGAGTTGTACCCGGACCGGCTCGGGTTCCACGAGCCGTGGGACGGCCTGTACGACACGTAGGAGCTGATCACCGGGGTACGGACAGCACGTACCGTGGGCGCATGCACCTGACTGACGAGGTACGCGCCGCGCTCGCGGACCGGCGGCCGGTCGTCGCCCTGGAGTCGACGATCATCGCCCACGGCCTGCCCCGCCCCCGCAACCTGCAGGTGGCGGCGGAGTTGGAGGACATCGTCCGCTCCGCCGGCGCCGTGCCCGCCACCGTCGCCGTCCTCGACGGCACGCCGCATGTCGGGCTCGGCAGGGCCCAGTTGGAGCGGATCGCCTCGGACGACACCGTGCGCAAGCTGACCGTACGCGACCTCGCACCGGCCGCCGCCCTCGGCGCGAGCGGCGCGACGACCGTCGCGGCCACGGCGTTCTTCGCGGCACGGGCGGGCATCGGCGTCTTCGCCACCGGCGGTCTCGGCGGTGTGCACCGGGAGTGGACGGAGTCGCAGGACGAGTCGGCGGACCTGCGGCTGCTGGCGGAGACGCGGATCGCGGTGGTGTGCGCGGGGGTGAAGTCGATCCTGGACGTGCCGGCGACACTGCAGCGCCTGGAGACGCTGGGCGTGACGGTCCTCGGCTACGGCACGGCGGAGTTCCCCGGGTTCTACCTGCGTACGTCCGGGGAACCGGTGGAGTGGACGGTCCGTACGCCCGTGGAGGTCGCGGCGGTGCTGCGCGCCGGGCGGGAGCTGGACGTGCCTCCGTCGGCGGTGATCGTGGCCAACCCGGTGCCGGACGCCGAGCAGTTGGACCCGGCGGTGCACGACGCGGTGCTGGCGGACGCCTTGCGCGAGGCAGGGCGGCGGGGGGTGAGCGGGCAGGCGATCACGCCGTTCCTGCTGGGGTATCTCACGGAGCACACGCGGGGCGCGTCGCTGGAGGCGAACCTCGCGGCGGTACGGGGGAACGTGCGGCTGGCCGCGGAGATCGCGGTCGCGGGCGGGGCGTGAGGGGCCGGGTGTGAGCGGGGGCGCGGGGGCGGACGGTCGTACGGGACCGCGGACACACGGGCGTACGGCACCGCGCGGGGACGGTGCCCGTCGTGCCGTACTGCTCGTGATCGGTGACGTCGTCACCGACGTCGTCGCCCGCCACACCGCCCCGCCCGCCCCCGGCACGGACACGCCCGCCGCCATCGCGATCCTGCCCGGCGGCGCCGGCGCGAACGTCGCCGCGTGGGCGGCGCATTGTGGCGCGCGGGCGCGTTTGCTGGCGCGCGCGGGCCGTGACTCCGCCGACTGGCATCGCGACGCACTCGTACGCGCCGGGGTCGACGCCCACGTCCGCGTCGACCCCGAGGCGCCCACCGGCAAGGTCGTCGCCCTGGTCGACGGCGGCGGCGAGCGGTCGTTCCTGACGGACGGCGGGGCGTCGATCCGGCTGGGCCCGGACGACTGGGAGCCGGGGCTGCTGGCGGACGTCACCCACGTCCACCTCTCCGGCTACCTGTTCTTCACCGCCCCCGGCCGCACCCTCGCCGCGCTCGCCACCGCCGAGGCGCACGCGCGCGGGGCGACGGTCAGCGTGGATCCCGCGTCGGCCGGTTTCCTCGCGGCATCGGGTGTACGGGCCTTCCTCGCCGGGATCACCGACACCGACGCCCTCTTCCCCAACTCCGCGGAGGCCGCGCTGCTCAGCGGCCTCTCCTCCCCCGCCGCCGCGGCCGCGGCCCTGGCCACCGCGCTCGACGCCACCGCCGTGGTCACGGCCGCCGCCGACGGCGCGCACCTCGCCGCCCCCGGCGCTCCCGCGGTGCACGTGCCGGCGGTACCGGTCACGCCCCTCGACACCACGGGCGCGGGCGACGCCTTCACGGGCGCCTATCTGGCGGCCGTGCAGTCCGGCAGCACCCCGCGCGCGGCCGCGGCGGCGGGCTGCGCCACGGCGGCGACGGCGGTCCGTACGCCGGGCGGACGGCCGGGGCAAGGGGCGTAGAGGCGCGCGGTGGTGGGCCCGGAGGCTCTGCGCGTCAGACCACGCGCTTGCGCCTCGGGCGCGCGCGCAGCCGGGCCTGCGCCGGGCCGTGCGGGGCCGCGGCGAGGGCGTCGCGGACGGCGGCGGTGAAGGCGTCCGGTTCGCGGAACAACTGACGCGGTGTGGTGTGGACGAGGTGCAGGCCCAGGGCTTCGAGGGCGTTGTGGTGCGCCACGGTGCCGTCGTCGTGGCGGTACGGCGGCTCGGTGAGGTGGAGGAGGACGCCGGTGCGGGGCCAGTGGGCGTGCGGGGTGGTGAGCCAGTAGCCGTCGAGGTGCAGCGGGATGTGCCAGAGCGGAGGCGGCAGTCCTGCGGTGCGGAGCAGGGTGCGGGCGCAGGTCTCGGCGGGTGGGCGGGCGGCGGGGCCGAGGGCGGCGAGCGCGGCGGCGACGTCCGGGCGGGTGTGCAGGCCGGCGGCGCGGAGTGCGGTGGCCGCGGCGGCGGGCGGGGTGGCGCGGGCGTCGAGCAGTTCGCCGAGCAGGGCGGCGGTCCTGTCGTGGTCGAGGACGTCGCGCAGGGCGTCGGCGGCGGCACGGACCGGCGGGGCGGCGGGGAGTCCGGGTGGCAGGCGGACGGGCGGGGGCAGGCGGCGCCGGGCGTGGTGGATGCGGACCCCGGGCGGCGCGGTGAGGCGGCGGCGGGGCGGTACGAGCACGTCGACCACGCGCACGTCCGCGGCGGCGGGCACGGCGCGGAACCCGTACAGCGCCAGCGCCGCCACCCCCGTCAGCAGCGCCTCACCACGTCCTGCGCCCCGCGCCAGGGCGGCGCGGTAGCGCGCCTGCCAGCCGCCGGAGTCCTCACGGGTGCACTTCGCGTACGTCATGGGTGCGCCCATGCCCGCCGCCGTGCCCCGCTACGGCGTTCCGGCGGCGGACTCACCGGGTCGGGCGGGGTCCGGGGCCCGGAGTTGACCCCCAGGCGCTACGCGGCGTGCACGGCGCGGTCCGCGGGGGCTTCCGGCTCGGGTGCGGCGCAGGTGTCTGCCAGGGCGTCGAGGGAGACGCCGAGGGTGGTGGCCAGGGCGGCGATCGTGAAGAACGCCGGGGTGGGGGCGCGGCCGGTCTCGATCTTGCGGAGCGTCTCGGCGGAGATGCCGGCCGCCGCGGCGACATCCGTCATGCTGCGCTCGCCTCGGGCCGCGCGCAGCAGGGCGCCGAAGCGCTCGCCGCGGCGGCGCTCCTCGGGGGTGAGTGGAGTACGAACCATGAGCGTGATACTAATACCGGTATAGTAATTGGGAGGCCGAGGGAGAGCCACATCATGGTCGAGATCAAGAACGACGCCGCGCTGGACGCCATGCGGGAGGCAGGTCGCGTCGTCGCCCAGGGCCTCACCGCCGCGCGGGACGCGGCCGGCGTCGGCGTCAGCCTGCTGGAGCTCGACGAGGCCGCGCGGGACGTACTGGACAAGGCAGGGGCGGGCTCGCCGTTCCTCGGCTACCGGCCGACGTTCGCCTCCACGCCCTTCCCCGCGGTCCTCTGCACCTCCGTCAACGACGCGATCGTG
Organism: Streptomyces sp. B5E4; assembly: GCF_039871555.1. NCBI lineage: Bacteria > Bacillati > Actinomycetota > Actinomycetes > Kitasatosporales > Streptomycetaceae > Streptomyces > Streptomyces sp. B5E4. The sequence continues at coordinate 325,236 of NZ_JBDPMI010000005.1, read as the reverse complement.
CACGGCATCCCCACCGCGTACCGGCTGCGCGACGGCGACCTGGTGTCCCTCGACTTCGGTGCGGAACTGGACGGTTGGACGGGCGATGCGGCGATCAGCTTCACCGTGGGCACGCCGCGCCCCGAGGACACCGCGCTGATCGCCGCCACGCAGCGCGCGATCGACGCGGGGATCGCGGCCGCCGTCGCGGGCGGGCGGCTGGGCGACATCTCGGCGGCCGTGGGGCGCGTGGCCGCGGAGGCGGGCTGCGGGATGCCGGCGGACTTCGGCGGGCACGGCATCGGGCGGCGGATGCACGAAGACCCGCACGTGCCCAACCGCGGGCGCGCGGGGCGGGGTTACAAGCTGCGGCACGGGCTGACGCTGGCGATCGAGCCGATGCTGCTGTCGGGCGGCTCGGACGACTACGGGGTCGACGGCGACGGCTGGACGCTGCGGACGACGGACGGGAGCAGGGCCGCGCACATCGAGCACACGATCGCGGTGACCGGGGACGGGCCGCGGGTGCTGACGGCGCTGTGAGGGTCCGTCCCGTACGTAAGGCGGGGTCAGCGCCAGCCGTAGCGCAGGCGCAGGCGGTGCTCGACGAGGTGGAAGCGCTGCCGGTCCAGCGAACACGCCTCGCGGCGCATGCCGTCGTCGTGGAGGCGCAGCACGCGGTCCAGGTCGACCCACGACTCGCGGCCCTCACGGTCCCAGGGCCCGGCGCCGATGCGCACCCAGTCGTGGTCGTCGTCGCGCCGCCTGCTGGACAGTTGGACGGCGAGGACCGTGCCGGCCTTCTCGCGGGCGACGACGAGGACGGGGCGGTCCTTGCCGCGGCCGTCGTTCTCCTCGTACGGGACCCAGGTCCAGACGATCTCGCCGGGGTCCGGGTCGCCGTCGGGGTCGGGCGCGTACGAGGTGCGTACGACGCCGGCGGCGCGCGGGTCTATCTCGGTGGTGGCGGTGGGGCCGTGCTGGCCGGGCTGGCTCGCGTGGCCGTTCTCGTCGGTCGGCGTGGTCACGCTAGGCACCGTAGCAACCGCGGGCGGGCGAAGGCCCGGTGGTGCCAGGCGCCGGGCTGCGCCCGCGGGCACCAGGCGGGCGCAGCGGGGCGTCTGCGGCAGGGCGTCATATGCCGGGGGAAATGGGGCGCTGAGGGCGGGCGGGGCGGGCGTTGTCAGCGGGGGGTTGTAGCTTCCAGGCATGGACTACCACGACGTTGTCGACGAGCTCGAATCGGCGGAGGTGGAGCTCGGCCTGGCCGCGTGCGACGTGGACGAGACCGAGGGCGCCGGGCTGGACCTGGCGGGGATGGCCGCCGAGCTGGCGGAACGTACCGAGCCGACGGGGGCGGGGCGGCCCGGCGCCGACGCGTCGGCGGAGGCGCGGGACTGGGCCGACGCCGCGGTGTGGTCCGCCCGCAGGGCCGACGGCCTCGCTGACGCCGAGCGCGCGGAGGGACTGCCGGAGGCGGACTGGCGGCAGGGCCGGCGGATATCCCTGGCGCGCTGCGCGCAGTAGGGGGTCGTACGCGCAACGTGCCTGGTTGGACCTCGGCCCCGGACAGTCGGATGCTGGAGGTAGGAGGTGCTAGGCATGAGGCTGATCCGCTCCGGCGACGAGCCCGTGCACGCCCGCTCTCCGCTGCGCATGCGCTTCTGGCTGGCGCTGTGGGGAACGCTCTGGATGATCGCGGGCACGGTGTTCTTCGTCGCGGTCGACCATCCGGTCTGGGCCGGGGTGACCGCGGCCCTCGCCCTGATCACGGCCATCGACATCGCGGTGGTGGTCCGGCACATCAGACAGGGCTCGCGTTTCCAGCCGGGCCGGGAGGTGCCGCCGTACGAGCCGGTACGCAAGGGCGAGGAACCGCACGAGCCGACACATCACGCCGGGGAACTGCACGAGCCGAGACGGCGGCGCTGACGGGGCGGGCGTCGCGCCTGCCGGGCCTCGTGATGCCCCCGGGCACGTCGCCGCGGCTTTCAGCGGTCGTCTCCTACGCCCCGCTCGGGGCGCCAGGCCGGGCGGCGCGGGTCGTCGAGGCGTACGAGCACGTCGGCGGCGGCAGCGGGATCGGCTTCTTCCTCGTAGCGGGCGAAGGCGGGCAGAGTCCAGCGGTCCTCTTCCCGCGTGCGCCGGGCCAGGGCGGCGGCGGAGAGACGGAGGTGGACGACCAGGTCGAAGGGGAACCAGCGGCCGAGCAGCAGCGGCCCGTGGAGCAGCACGACGCCGCCGGGTGGGAGTGTCGTGTACGGGCTGCGGGTGGCGCGGTCGGTGACGGGGTCCCAGAGGTCGGGCAGGACGCGGCCGTCGCCGCCGGCTTCCAGCGGGCCGAAGACCTCGCGCCAGAGTGCGCCCGTGTCGAGCCAGGTGTCGTAGTACGCGTCGGGGTCCTCGCGCCCGAACTCGTAGCGGAGCGAGGCGGGCCGCAGGAAACCGCCCGCGTCGAGGACGAGCGCGTCGCGGCCGTGCACCCGCAGCGCGTCGCCCAGCCGGGCGGCGAGCACCCCGGGCTCCGCCGCGGGAGCGCCGTCCACGGCGACCCGCAGCCACGGGCCGCCGTCCGCCGCCTTCGTCCCGACGACGCGCTCGGCCAGTGCCTCGGTGAGCCGGTCCCAGGAGATCGCTTCCAGTTGCACGGTTCCATGATGCCGCGCGGCGAGAGGAGGACGCCCCGCGGCAGGAAGGGCCGTGCGGGGACCGCGGGGGGTCTCCCGAGCCCGCGGTGGCTTTCCGCATGGCGCCGGGTGCCGCCCGTCCCCCCGCGGGTCGGGCGGTGATCGGCGGGCTGCCCAACCGGTCGGTCAGCGGGAGTGGTTGAGTACGGGCAGCGGATGTGCGCAGGCGTACCGCGGCCGACGCCGGAGGCGAGGGGGACACGTGGGACCGGACGAGCTGAGCCCGCCCGAGCGGCGGCTGTGGGACGCCTTCCCCACCGCTGAGCGCGTCGACCTCCGTACCGGCGACGCCGCCGCGGACGACCCCGTCGGGGGCGCCGCCTGGGGCCCGGAGCGCGTCGTGCGCGCCGAGGTCGTCGCCGCGCTGCTGCTCGGCGCGCGCGACGGCGAGTCCGGGCACACCGCCGCGGTACAGCTCACCGGCGCACGGATCACCGGCCGCCTTGCGCTCGACCACGCCGACATCCAGCATCATCTGCGGCTCCAGGACTGCTCGTTCGAGGAGTCCGTCGACCTCTACGGCGCCCGTACGCGCCAGCTCAGCTTCAACGGCTCGCACCTGCCGGGCCTGCTGGCCTCCCACCTCTGGGCCGAGGGCAGCCTGCGCCTCACCGGTTGTACGACCAGCGGCAAGATCCGGCTCGTCGCCACCCGCATCGCCGGGACCCTCATCCTCAACGGCGCCCGGCTCCACGACCCCGACGGCGAAGCGCTCAACGCCACCCGCCTGCAGGTCGACAACGACATCCTCATGCGCGACGACTTCTTCGCGCAGGGCACGGTCGTGCTGCGCAGCGCCCGCATCGGCGGCAGCGTCGACCTGCGCACGGCCCGGCTCGACGCCGGCTCGGGCGAGGCCGCACTCGACGCCGCCCGCATACAGGTCGAAGGCGACTTCTCCGCGTACCGGCTGTCGGCCACGGGCAGGCTCGGCCTGCGGAACGCCACCGTCGCCGGCGCGACCTTCCTGCGCTCCGCCGCTCTCGACAACCCCGCCGGCCGCACCCTGGACGCCCCGGGCGTGCACGTCGGCTCCGATGTCGTGCTCGACAAACGCTTCCGGTCCCACGGCCAGATACGGCTGGCCGACGCGACCGTCGGCGGCCGGCTGGTGATGAGCGGGGCGCACCTGCGGGCCGAGGCGGACGACGCCGCGCTCGACGCGTACGGGATCCAGATAGGCGCCGACGCCGTGCTCGACCACATGACGGCCACCGGTTTGGTCCGGATGTCGGGCGCGCAGATCACCGGCCGCATCGAGGCGGACGGCAGCCACATCAGCGGCCACGCTCCCGGCACCACCGCGCTCAGCCTGCGCCGCACCACCGCCCGCGAGGCCGCCATGCGCACCACGCGCCTCGACGGCGCCCTCGACATGCGCTATTCCGCACTCGGCGTGCTCCACGACGCGGCCGCCACCTGGCCGTCCCGCGTCCGCCTCGACGGCGCCGTGTACGACCAGCTCCACGACCCGCTCTCCGCCGCCGAGCGGCTGCCCTGGCTGAGCCGGGGCGACGGCGCGTACATTCCGCAGCCGTACGAGCAGCTTGCCGCCGTGTACCGGCGCCTCGGGCACGAGGACGACGCCCGCCGCGTCCTGCTGGCCAAGCAGCGCGCCCGCCGCGGCCAGCTGCCCTGGTACGCCCGCGCCTGGGGCGGCGTCCAGGACGCCGTCGTCGGCTACGGCTACCGTCCCGAGCGCGCCGTCGCCTGGCTGGCCGGGCTGCTGGCGCTGGGAACGCTGCTCTTCCGGGCCGACCGGCCGCGGCCGCTGGAGCCCGGTAAGGGGATCGAGTTCAACCCGTTCATCTTCACGCTGGACACGCTGCTGCCGGTCGTCGACTTCGGCCAGGGCAACGCGTTCGCGCCCGACGGCGGCGCGCAGTGGGTGGCGTATCTGCTCGCCGCCGCCGGGTGGATCCTCGCCACGGCCGTGGCCACCGGCGCCGCACGGGCGCTGAACCGGCAGTAACGGGGCGGTTCTTGCAGGGTTGCTTCGGGCCCGTGGCCCGGCGCCGCCCGCCGGGGCGCGGCCCGAGCGGCAGCGGCCGTCGACGGGGGCCAGGAGAGCCCGGCCGAGGGGGCCGCTGCCGCCGCGCCGGGACCCGCGAACACCCGCCCGGGTGCGGGTCCGCCCCGGTGCGTTCCCCGCCCGGGAACGCACCGGAAGCCGGATACGCCGTCGGCGCCGGCAGCGCCGTTCGGCAGCGCGGGACCGGCAGCGCTTCAGTAACGCAACGCCGCCAGGTACTCGTAGCTGTTGCGCGCCGTCGCGAACGGGTCGGACGGGCTGTCGTGCTCGACGAGCCACTGCTTGACGCCGCCGCTCTTCGCCCCCTGGAACATCCCGGGGAAGTCCAGCACGCCGGAGCCGACGTCGGCGAAGCCGCCGTCCGGCGCCATGTCCTTGACGTGCAGGGCGGGGAAGCGGCCGGGGTGCTGGCGGAAGTACGTGAGCGGGTCGGCGCCGCCGCGCACCCCCCAGTACACGTCGAACTCCAGGGCGACCAGGTGGGGATCGGTCTCGTTGAGGAGGATGTCGAACAGCACCTCGCCGTCGACGGTGGCGTGGTCGTTGCCGTGGTTGTGGAAGAGCACCTGCTGCAGGCCGGCGTCGCGGCAGGCGCGGCCCGCCTCGTTCAGCTTGCGCGCGGCCTCGCGGAAGCCGGCCGGCGTGTGCATGGCGCCGGGCAGGCTGGGCACGACGACCCACTTGCCGCCGAGGGTGTGGACGTCCTCGATCGCCTTGGGCAGCCCGCTGCCGGAGACGATGTCCCATCCCACGTGCTCCAGCACGGCGGAGAGCCCGGCGTCGTCGATCATGGTGCGGATCTGCTGGGCGTTGTGGCCGTGCCGGCCGCTGACGCCGACGGTGGCGTAGCCGATGTCCGCCAACTGCTGCAGCGTCCCGGCGAAGTCCGTGGCCAGGGGCCCGCGCATGGTGTAGAGGTGCATGCCGATGCCGCCCGGCGGGATACGCCGTTCGCCGGGCCGGCCGCCGCAGGCGCCGCCGGCCTCCGCCTCGGCCGCCGCCGCGGGTCCGGCCCCGCCGCCGAGGGCTGCGACGGTACCGGCGCCGAGCGCCGCGGAAAGCAGCGCGCGCCTTCCCAGCCCTTTGTTCGCCGCCCTCCGGGACCTGCCCGTCCCGTCGGCTCCCTGGTCCGTTTCGTGCCTGCCGATCATGCGCACAACCGCCTCTCCCGCGTCTGACGAGTCCGCCTAGAAAGCGCTTTCTGGCATGCGCGCATCAGAGTAAGCGGCCCGCGTCACGCGGTCAACGGTTCGGTGCACCACAGCGACTTCTGCGGCACCCGCAGCCCGAACAGGCGCACGTCAGCGCGCGCCGGCGCGCACCCCCACACGGTGCGCCGGGCGCCCTCAGAGCCGGATCATCACGTCGTCCGGTGCCTTGCGCCGGATGTCCGGCACCCGCGCCCCGTCCGCCGGGTAGCCGACCGGGATCACGTACACCGCCCGCTCCTCCGGCGGCCGCTCGCACACCTCACCCAGGAACCGCATCGGACTCGGCGTGTGCGTGAGCGTCGCGAGCCCCGCCTGGTGCAGCGAGGCGAGCAGGAAGCCGACGGCGATGCCGACCGACTCCTTCGTGTAGTACGGGCGCGGGCTCTGCGGCCCCTTGTGCACCTCGAAGACGACGATCACCGCGGGCGCCACCTCCAGGAACGGCTTGTGCCAGTCCGTACCCAGCGGCGCCAGCGCTTCCAGCCACTCCGGCGACGCCCGGCGCGCGTAGAACTCCCGCTCCGCCTTCTCCGCCGCCTCCCGCAGCCGCCGCTTGCGGTCCCGGTCGGTGACGACGACGAAGCGCCAGGGCTGCACATTGGCGCCGCTGGGCGCGGTGGCGGCGGTACGGATCGCCCACTCCAAAACGCCGTCCGGGATCGGGCGCGGGGAGAAGTCCCGTACGGTACGGCGGCGGCTCATCGCGTCGTGAAAGGCGCGACTGCGCACCTCCGCGTCCGGCGCCGGCACGCCGAGTGGCTCGTACGGGACGGTGGGATACGGGGCCGGAAACGCCTGCGAGGTCGTCATCAGCCCAGCAGAGCACGGCCCGCGGCCCCGGCCCAGACCTGATACGAGCCGAACACCCCCGCCCCGCCCCGAGGGCCGGCCCGCGTCTTGGCTACTCCTCGAAACCCGCCGCGTCCACGAAGTCCGGCCGGGGGTCGAGCGCCGCCGCCAGGCGGAAGTGCCGGCGCACCTCGTCCGGATCGCCCCCGGCCCGTTCCAGCGTGCGAGCCAGGGCGAAGTGCGCGTAGGCGTTGTCCGGCTCGCGGTCGATGACCGTGCGGAAGTCGGCCTCGGCCGGGCCGAGGCGGGCGCTCATGAAGTACGCGCGGGCGCGCAGCAGCCGCGGCGAGACCTTCTCGGGATGGGCCTCGACCAGCGGGTCGAGCAGTTGGACGGCGCCGCGCGGATCACGGGCGGCGAGCAACTGCTCGGCCGCCCGGTAGTCGACGACGTCGGTCTCCGGGCTGCGCTCGGCCACGGCGGACTCCTTCCTCGTCTGCTGCGTCTTCCGTCTCCCGCCTCCCCTTTGCCGCCGGGAGACAACAGGGAGACGATTCGCCTCCCAACACGGGATCATGCCCCGCTATTCCGCCCCCTGACCCCCTTGCGTGCCACCAGTTCCTCCCAGACCTTCCGTACCCGCTCCGCCAGCTCCTCCGGCGTCCCGTCGTTGTCCACGACCATGTCGGCGACCGCCAGCCGCTGCTCGCGGGTGGCCTGCGCCGCCATCCGGGCGCGCGCCTCGTCCTCCGCCATGCCGCGCAGCCGCACCAGCCGGTCGAGCCGGGTGGCGGGCGCGGCGTCGACGACCACGACGACGTCGTACAGCCCGGCGAGGTCGTTCTCGGCCAGCAGCGGCACGTCGTTCACGACGATCGCGTCCGGGCCCGCCGCCTCCTGCAGCGCGGCGGAGCGCTCGCGGACCAGGGGGTGGACGATGGCGTTCAGGGCCCGGCGCCGGTCGGCGTCGGCGAAGACGATGGCCCCGAGCTTCGCCCGGTCCAGGCTGCCGTCCACGGCGAGCACGCCCTCGCCGAACTCCGCGACGATCGCGGCCAGCCCCGCAGTACCGGGCTCCACCACCTCGCGGGCGATCCTGTCGGAGTCGACGAGCACCGCCCCGTACGAGGCAAGCAGCCCTGACACCGCGCTCTTACCGGCGCCGATCCCGCCGGTCAGTCCCACCGTCAGCATGGGTCCAGCGTAGGCCCGCCCACGCGCCTCAGTCGCCCTCCTCGCGCTCCGCGAGGAACCGCTCGAAGGCGTTGCCCAGCTCGTCCGCCGAGGGCAGCTCGGCAGGCTCGGCCATCAGGTTCTCCCGGTCGTCGCCGCCGGCCAGCGCGTCGTACTGGTGCTCAAGCCCGCGGACCATGCCCACCAGTTCCTCGTCACCCTCGTCGACCTGCCGCTCGATCTCGTTCTGCACCTTCAGCGCTTCGGAGCGCAGCGCGTGCGCGACGCCGGGCAGGACGAGGCCCGTCGCGGAGGTGATCGACTCCAGGACGGTCAGCGCCGCGTCGGGGTACGGGGTGCGGGCCAGGTAGTGCGGCACGTGCGCGGCGACGCCGAGGACGTCGTGCCCGGCTTCGCCGAGGCGGTACTCCAGCAGCGCGCCGGCGCTGCCGGGGACCTGCGCCTCGTCGAAGACGCCGCGGTGACCCGGCACCAGGTCGGTGCGGTTGCCGTGCGGCGTGAGACCCACCGGGCGGGTGTGCGGGACGCCCATGGGGACGCCGTGGAAGCTGACGGCCAGACGCACGTTCAGACGCTCCACGATCTCGCGGACGGCCTCGGCGAAGCGCTCCCACTCCACGTCCGGCTCGGGGCCCGTCAGCAGCAGGAACGGGCTGGCGGTGGCGTCGCGTACGAGATGCAGTTCGAGCTGGGGAACGTCGTAGGCGGCCCAGTGGTCGCGGCGGAACGTCATGAGGGGCCGGCGCGCGCGGTAGTCGACGAGCCGGTCGTGGTCGAAGCGGGCGACGACCTCGTGCGGAAGGTCGTCGAGAAGCCGCTCGTTGATCTGGGCGCCGGTCTCGCCCGCGTCCATGAAGCCTTCGAGGTGGTAGAGCAGGGTCAGCCCCGCCGAGTCGTGCTCCAGCACCGCGTCGACGGCCGCGAGCCCGCTGGGGTCCCATTCGTACATGCCCATGGAGGTGTAACACCCTGCGTGCCCGCGGTGATTCCCGGTGACGCGGACGGATTGCGCGCGCGGCGGCCGCGGCGCGGCGGACACCAGGTCAGCCGGGCTCCCCCGCGCCGGAAACCGGGCGGCCGACTGGCTGGATCATGACGTACGGCGGCGGAACCTCGCCGCTGCGGATAGCGTCCTTCTCGGCGGAAGGAGGGGGTCGTCGTGCCTCAGGAGGGGCCGGGAGGAGAAGTCCCGGGCGGGCGCGGCGGGTTGCGGGAGCCGCTACGGCCCCGCCGAGGGGGGCGGCGCCGCGTGTCGCGCTCCCTCACGCTCGCCGCCATCGGTGCCTGTGTCCTCGTGATCGCAAGCATCGTCGTGTCCGCATGGCCCGGCGGCACCGGGCTGAGACCGCCGGGGGGGCCGTCGCCCGACGCCACCACGGCCGCCGCCTTCACGGGCGTGTACCGCATAGGCGCCCTCGGCGACGCCGACCCGGGCGGCGGGCGGGACACCGTCCTGACCCGCAGCGTGACCCGGGCGCTCACCGACCACGGCAACGGCAGCGGCGGCGGCAACGGCGGCGTCGCGACGCCCCCGCTGGCCGTCTCGGACCTGACCGCCCACAAGGAGTCCACCGAGCCTGCGAACCGCCGGCTCATAGCCCGCTGGCTGGAGATGGAGCCGGGCCTGACGGGCGTCGTCGGCGGCGATCCGGCGCTCAAGCTGCCGGAGAGCGGCCTGACGTCCTTCCGGCTCCCCGTCGTACGCGCCTGCCGCCACGACGGCGCCGGCCCCAGCCCGGAGCCGCGCTATGCCGACACCAACGAGCTGCGCTCCTCCGCCTCCACCGCCGACATGGGCGTCGTCATGGCCCGCCACCTCGCCGCCGAGCCCGGGGTCCGCAAGGTCTACGTCCGCGGCGGCACCGCCACCGGCCCCACCCGGGCCCTGGTCGACCGGCTGCGCGCGGACGGGGTCGAGGTGCGGACCGACGACGCGGGGCAGCTCGCCGACGCCCTCCGCCGGTTCGCGCCGGACGCGGTGTTCCTGGAGGGCGGGGTGCGGAACCTGGCGGAGTGGGTGGAGGAGGTCGAGAACAGCGGTTTCGACGGGGTGAAGGCGCTGTGGGACCCGACGGCGCCGACGTGTACCGGCCGCAATCCGGCCGCCGGCGCGGACCTCTCCGTACCGGACGGCTGGCTGACCGTCCGCGGCCACTACGACGTCCGCCTGGACCCCGACGCCGACCGCCGCACCGCCGTCCGCCAGGCCCTCGGCGAGGATCTGGCCACCCGCCCGTACGCCGTGGAGACCTACGACGCCGCCCGCGCCATGCTCTCCGCCTGGGACACCGTTTCGGCCGAGGAGCGCAACAGCAACGAACCGGACCTGGCGCGCGCCGCGCTGGCCGAGGCGCTGCCGACGGTGCCGGTGCGGGGGACGCTGGGCGGCTGGTGGAAGGAATTGTCGGAAGCCGAGGCGCATCCGGTGGTGTGGCTCGACCGCCGGGAGGGCGGCGAGTGGCGGCAGGAGGCGGAGAAGCGCCGCTGAGCGGGGAGGGCTAACGGGCGTCCTCCGCGGAGGGCGTACGGGCGTGACCACGCGCCTTCCCGCGCGCCTGCCGTACGCGCGCGGGCCCGCCCGGGGCCGTGGCCGCAGCCATGGCCGTACGGGCGGGCCGCCGCACGCTCGGCGGTTGCCGCTGTCCTACGAGACCTCGACCCCCCGCTGCCCGGAGCGCTCCCGCTCCTCGTGCCCCGCGGGCGCCTCGGGACGCTCCAGCGCCACCTTCGGCAGCCTCCTGGCCAGCGGGCCGGGCAGCCACCAGGCATGCCGGCCGAGCAACTGCATCACCGCGGGCACGATCAGGCAGCGGATCACCAGCGCGTCCAGCAGGATCGCCACCGCGAGCCCCAGACCGAACTGCTGGAGCATCCGGTTCGGGCTCAGGATGAAGGCCGCGAACACCACGATCATGATCAGCGCCGCCGCCGTGATCACCTGCCCGGTGACGGCCAGGCCCTCGCGTACCGCGTGCCCGGCGTTCTTCGTACGCTCCCACTCCTCGTGCATCCGGGAGACGAGGAAGACCTCGTAGTCCATGGAGAGCCCGAAGACGATCGCGAAGATCATCACGGGGATGAACGCCTCGATCGGTCCCTGCTCCACGCCGAACCAGCCCTCCTGGAACACCAGCGTGATCACGCCGAGCGCGGCCCCGATGGACAGCAGGTTCAGCACCGCCGCCTTGAGCGGGATCCACAGCGAGCGGAAGACCACCATCAGCAGCAGCGTCGACAGCCCGACGACGAGGGCGACGAACAGCGGCATCCGGTCGGCGACGGTGTCGGAGAAGTCCTGTGTGCCGGCGGTGGCGCCGCCGACCAGGTACTCGGCACCGGTCTCCGCCGCCAGCGGCGGCAGCACGGCGTCGCGCAGGTCGTGCACGAGGTCCGCGGTCGCCGCGTCCTGCGGCGCCGACTCGGGGAAGACGATGACGGTGGCGACTTCGCCGTCCTCGGACGGCAGCGGCGGGGTCGTCGCGGCGACGCCGTCGGTCTGCGCGATCCGGGCCTGCGCCTGCTCCCCCGCCTCTGCCGCACCGGCGGCTCCGTCGCCCTGGGCGACGACGACGAGCGGGCCGTTGAAGCCGGACCCGAAGCCCTCGGCGAGCAGGTCGTACGCCTTCCTGCCGGTGCTGGAGGGGGCGTCGTTCCCGGCGTCGGCGAAGCCGAGCCGCATGCCGAGCGCCGGCGCGGACAGCGCCAGCAGCGCGACCAGGGCGGCGACGAGCGCGGGCAGCGGGCGGCGCTGCACCGCACCGGCCAGGGCGCGCCAGCGGCTGCCCTCGGTCTTCCCCTTGGCCGCCGCCTTCTCGGCGCGCTTGAGGACGTGGCGCTGGATGCGCCGGCCGAGCACGGCGAGCAGTGCGGGCAGCAGCACCAGCGAGGCGGCCATGGTGACCAGCACGGTCAGCGCCACGGAGAGGGCCACGCCCTGCAGCGAGCCGAGGCCGAGGGCGACGAGGCCGAGGAGGGCGATGATGACGGTGCAGCCGGCGAAGAAGACCGTGCGCCCGGCTGCGTCGAGCGCCATACGGGCGGCGCCGTCCCGGTCCGCGCCGCGGATCAGCTCGTGGCGGTACCGGTAGAAGATCAGCAGCGCGTAGTCGACGCCGACGCCGAGGCCGACGAGCATCATGATCGGCGGGGTGAAGTCGGCGACGGTGAAGAGGTGCCCGGCCATCGTGATCAGGCCGACGGCGGTGCCGACCGCGAACAGGGCGGTGACCAGCGGCACCGCGGCGGCCACCAGCGAACCGAAGAGCAGCACGAGGATCACCAGCGCCGCGAGCATGCCCGCGCCCTCGGCTCCGCCGCCGCCCTCCTCCTCGGCGCCGCGCACGGCCTCGCCGCCCAGCTCGATCTGGAGCGCGTCGGTCCGTGCGTCCCGCGCGGTGTCGATGATCTTCTCGACGTCCGCCTTCGGCACGGTCTCCGCCTTGCCGTCGAGGGTGACGGTGGCGTACGCGATGTCGCCGCCCTCGGAGACGGCCGCACCCCCGTCGGCGTACGGGCTGCGCACGTCCACGACGCTCGGCAGCCCCCGCACCTGCTCCAGCATGCGCTCGACGTCCTGCTCCGTGCCCGCGGCGCGCAGCCCCCGCTCGTCCTTGAAGACGATCTCCACGCTGTCGCCGGCCTGCGCGGAGCCGTGCCGCTCCAGCAGGTCGGTGGCGGCCTGGGAGTCGGTGCCGGGGAGGGAGAAGTCGTTGCGCCAGTTGCTCCCGGCGGCCTGGGAGGCGGCGGTGACGCCGAGGAGGACGGCGACCCAGAGGAGGATCGCCAGCCGGCGGCGGCGGCGCGACCAGTCGGCGAGCCGGGCGAAGAGCCCGGGGCGTGGTTCGGGGGCGGTGGGCGGCGGAGCTGCGCGGTGTGCGGACATGACGCCAGCGTGGTGGGCCGGCTGGGGCGGGCACGTCGGCCGGACGCGGACACCGCCCCTACCCCGCTGGTTGCGTCCGCCGCCGGCCCCGTACTACCCGGGTTGCGCCCGCCCCCGGAATCCGGCGGGAACCCCTAGGGGACGCGGATGATCCCCCTGCGGCCCCGCGCACCGGCGGCCCGGCGCGGGGGCGGGTCGCCGGAGTCGCGAGGGTCCGGGGGAGGGTCGATGTCGGCGGGGCCGCCTACCCTTGGGCGGGTGCGTGGGGGACGTGCGGGTGACGGGCGCTGCGGAGCGCCGCCGTCAGGGCGCCAGCCAGCCCGGACGGACCATCCCCGACTCGTACGCCAGCACCACCAACTGCGCCCGGTCGCGCACCCCCAGCTTCGTCATGATCCGGCTCACATGCGTCTTCGCCGTCGCCGGGCTCAGCACCAGCCGTGCCGCGATCTCGTCGTTCGTCAGCCCCGCCGCGACCAGTTGCATCACCTCGGCCTCCCGCTCCGTCAGCGCGTTCAGCCGCGGGCTCGGCTCCGGCGCCTTCACCCGGCCGGCGAACTCGGCGATCAGCCGCCGCGTCACCGACGGGCTGATCAGCGCGTCGCCGCGCGCCGCCACCCGCACCGCGTGGATCAGCTCCTCCGGCTCGGTGTCCTTGACCAGGAACCCGGCGGCCCCGGCCCGCAGCGCCCCGTACACGTAGTCGTCGAGGTCGAACGTGGTCAGGATGACGACCCGGACGTCCGCCAGCCGCTCGTCCGCGGCGATCCGCCGCGCGGCCTCCAGGCCGTCGGTGCCCGGCATCCGGATGTCCATCAGGACGACGTCGGGGCGCAGTTCGCGGCACGCGGCCACCGCCTCGGCGCCGTCGCTCGCCTCCCCGACCACGTCGAGGTCGTCCTCGTCCGCCAGGATCGAGCGGAAGCCGGCGCGCACCAGCTTCTGGTCGTCCGCGAGCAGAATCCTGATCATGCCTGGGCGTGCTCCGTTCCGTAGGGCAGCCGGGCGGTGACGGCGAAGCCGGCGCCGCCGGGCCGCGGCCCCGCGGCCAGCTCCCCGCCGACCGCCCGCGCCCGCTCCCGCATCCCGCCGATACCGCTGCCGCCGCCGGTCGCGGCGGTGCCGGGCCCGGCACCTGATCCACCTGCGGCGCGGGCGCCGGCGGCGGCGCTCCGGCCGTCGTCCTCCACCGCGAGGCGCAGTTCCCGCTCACCGTAGTCCAGCCGTACGGTCACCGACGTGGCCCCCCGCGCATGCCGCGCGACGTTCGTCAGCGACTCCTGCACGACCCGGTACGCGGTCAGGTCCAGCTCCGCCGGCAGCGTCCGCTCCGCGCCCGCCACCACCGTCTTCACCCGCAGCCCCGCCGTGTCCGCCGCCCGCTCCGTCAGCTCGCCCAGGCGCGCCAGCCCGGGCGCGGGCGCCGTAGGCGCCTCGTCGTCGACCTGCCGCAGCACCCCCAGCGTGGTGCGCAGTTCGCGCAGCGTCTCGCGGCTGGTCTCCTTGATGGTCGCCAGCGCGTCGGTGGCGGCCGGGTCGGGGGCGTCGCTCTTCTTCAGCCGGTGCAGAGCGGCACCCGACTGGACGTTGATCAGCGAGATGTGGTGCCCGATGACATCGTGCAACTCGCGTGCGATGCGCAGCCGTTCCTCGGTCGCACGCCGGCGCGCCTCGCCCTCGACGTGCGCGCGCCGTCCGTGCCACATCGCGCCCAGCGCCACCACCGCGACCACCCAGCCGGTGAGCATGAACAGCGCGATGCCGTTGACGTCGTCGTTGCCCGACAGTGTCCCGGCGGCGGTGCCGGCGACGACGAGCGCGCCCAGCGCCGCCGCCGCGCGCAGCCGCCCGGCGGCGGCCACGCAGTACAGCGCGATGACGAGCACGAGGAAGAGCGGACCGTCGTATGCGCTGCTCACGTAGTAGACGCCGACGACCGGGATGACGAGCGTTCCCACGGCGACCGGATGGCGGCGGGCGAAGTACAGCGCCCCGCAGGCCAGCGCGATCAGCGCCCAGCCCACCGCCGTCGTCCCCCACGACTCCCTGCGCTGGCCGACGAACGCCTGCAGCGTGCCCAGCGCCACCAGCGCACCCGTCCCGGCCGCGAGGGCGGTGTCCGCCGCGCGGCCCTGGGGCAGGCGGAGCTGGCGTACGGGCGGGGACATGACCCCAGCGTACGTGCCCGGGTGGAGGCCCCGGAGCGCAGCCACGGAGCCCCGCACGCTCCGGCCGTACGCCCCGGAGGAACGGCACACACGGCGGAAGCCCGCCGTCCCCCGGAGGGGACGGCGGGCTTCCGTCCGTCGTGCTGCGTACTACTGGGCCACCCGGCCCGCGGTCAGCTCTGGCCTCCGGCCAGCTTCTCGCGGAGCGCCGCCAGCGCCTCGTCCGAGGCCAGCGCGCCGGAGTCGTCGGCACCCTCGGAGGAGTACGAACCGCCGCCGGACGGGGCCGGCGCCGAGTCGCCCGCCTCGGCCGCCGCCTGGGCGTCGGCCTCGCGGGACTTGACGACCTGCGCCTGGTGCTGCTCGAAGCGGGTGTGGGCCTCGGCGTACTGGCCCTCCCACTCCTCGCGCTGCTTCTCGTACCCGTCGAGCCACTCGTTGGTCTCGGGGTCGAAGCCCTCGGGGTAGATGTAGTTGCCCTGGTCGTCGTACGAGGCGGCCATGCCGTAGAGCGTCGGGTCGAAGTCGACGGCCATCGGGTCGGGACCGAAGGTCTCGTTCGCCTGCTTCAGCGAGAGGCTGATGCGGCGACGCTCCAGGTCGATGTCGATGACCTTGACGAAGATCTCGTCGCCGACCTGGACGACCTGCTCCGGGATCTCCACGTGGCGCTCGGCCAGCTCGGAGATGTGGACCAGGCCCTCGATGCCCTCGTCGACGCGGACGAACGCGCCGAACGGCACCAGCTTCGTGACCTTGCCGGGCACGACCTGACCGATCTGGTGCGTGCGCGCGAACTGCTGCCACGGGTCTTCCTGGGTCGCCTTCAGGGACAGCGAGACGCGCTCGCGGTCCATGTCGACGTCCAGGACCTCGACCGTGACCTCCTGGCCGACCTCGACGACCTCGGAGGGGTGGTCGATGTGCTTCCAGGACAGCTCGGACACGTGCACCAGGCCGTCCACGCCGCCCAGGTCCACGAAGGCGCCGAAGTTGACGATCGAGGAGACCACACCCGATCGCACCTGGCCCTTCTGGAGGGTGGTGAGGAAGGTCTGGCGGACCTCGGACTGGGTCTGCTCAAGCCAGGCACGGCGGGACAGAACCACGTTGTTCCGGTTCTTGTCCAGCTCGATGATCTTGGCTTCGAGCTCCTTGCCGACATAGGGCTGCAAGTCACGCACGCGGCGCATCTCGACCAGCGATGCGGGCAGGAAGCCCCGCAGGCCGATGTCAAGGATGAGACCGCCCTTGACGACCTCGATGACGGTACCGGTGACGATGCCGTCCTCTTCCTTGATCTTCTCGATGGTGCCCCACGCACGCTCGTACTGCGCACGCTTCTTCGAGAGGATCAGCCGGCCTTCCTTGTCCTCCTTCTGGAGCACAAGGGCCTCGATCTCGTCACCGACGGCGACGACCTCGTTCGGGTCGACGTCGTGCTTGATCGAGAGTTCCCGGGAAGGGATGACACCCTCGGTCTTGTAGCCGATGTCGAGCAGGACCTCGTCCCGGTCGACCTTCACGATGACGCCGTCGACGATGTCGCCGTCGTTGAAGTACTTGATCGTCTCGTCGATCGCGGCGAGGAAGGCTTCCTCGGAACCGATGTCGTTGACCGCGACCTGCGTCGGGGCGGCCGCGGTGTTCTCGGTGCTGCTCGTCATGTGGGATTGGGCTCCGGTACGGGCACGTTGAGTCGTCGTCACTCCACGCCGTGAGCCCTGTGATCGCACCGCCGAAGCCGGACAGCCTAAGAGGCGCTTTCCCGACTCCACCCGGGAGTCCGGCAGCGCCTCGTGAACCGAGGGGACATACAACAGATGCGAGCGCGACCTGCTCCGTCCGAGGCGCGCAGGCCCGCAGCGCAACTTGTAGCATACGGGGGCAGCCGGGCATGGTCAATGCGCGAAGAGTGCACCTGGGGCATGCCGCCCCATACCCGGCAGTAGTGGCGCTCCGTCACTCTCGCGCGTGGCAGGAAGGTACTACGACGGGTCCGGCCGATGGTCCACGAGTACGAAAAAGGTACGGACGGTGTCGGCGGTGCCGCTGATGCGGATGTTCCGGCAGAGGCTACCCGACGGCCCGTTCCCGCGCGGGAAACCCGGCAAGCGAGCCGTGGTTGGTGGGACCGCAACGCCGACGACTACCAGCGCGAGCACGGAGGTTTCCTCGGCGGCGCGGACGGCGCGCGCTTCATCTGGGGCCCGGAGGGGCTGGACGAGGCCGAGGCGCGGCTGCTCGGTCCCGCGGATTCGCTGACCGGACGCGCGGTGCTGGAGGTGGGCGCCGGGGCGGCGCAGTGCTCACGCTGGCTCGCCGAACAGGGGGCGCGGCCCGTAGCGCTGGACCTCTCGCACCGTCAGTTGCAGCACGCGCGCCGCCTGGCCCTCGAAGCGTCCGGCGGGGCCGCGCCGTTCCCCCTGCTGCAAGGGGACGCGACGGCGCTGCCGTTCCGCGACGGGGCGTTCGACCTGGCGTGCTCCGCGTACGGCGCCGTGCCGTTCGTCGCCGAACCGGTCGCGGTGATGCGGGAAGTCCGGCGGGTGCTGCGGCCCTGCGGGCGGTGGGTCTTCTCCGTCACCCACCCCGTGCGCTGGGCCTTCCCCGACGAACCCGGTCCCGAAGGGCTGTCGGTCGCCGCGTCGTACTTCGACCGCACGCCGTACGTCGAGCAGGACGACGAAGGGCGCGCACTGTACGTCGAACACCACCGGACGCTGGGCGACCGGGTACGCGACGTGGTGGCGGGCGGGTTCCGGCTGCTGGACCTGGTGGAACCGGAGTGGCCGCAGTGGCACGACCAGGAGTGGGGCGGCTGGTCGCCGCTGCGGGGACACCTGATCCCCGGCACGGCGATCTTCGTCTGCGAAGCGGCCTGAGGGACCCGCGGCGGCCGGGGCGCGGTCCGTAGCACACTGGCGTCCGTGGCCCTCCGCTCCGACGCACTCGACGCCCTGCCCGTACGGCACGCGCTGCCCGCCCTGCGCGCGGCCCTCGAAGGACCCGGCGCCGCCGTGCTCGGGGCGCCGCCCGGCACCGGCAAGACCACACTCGTACCGCTGGCCCTCGCCGGGCTCGTGCCCGGCGAGGGGGCCGCGCCGGGCCGGGTGCTCGTCGCCGAGCCCCGCCGCATGGCAGCCCGGGCCGCCGCACGCCGGATGGCGTGGCTGCTCGGCGAAGAGACCGGCGAGCAGGTCGGGTACACCGTCCGCGGCGAGCGCCGCGCCGGGCCGCGCACCCGGGTCGAGGTCGTCACCACCGGAGTCCTCCTGCAACGCCTCCAGCGCGACCCCGAGCTGGCCGGAGTGGACGCCGTACTCCTCGACGAGTGCCACGAACGGCACCTCGACGCCGACACCGCGCTCGCCTTCCTCGTCGACGTACGCGCCGCCCTCCGCCCCGAACTGCGCCTCGTCGCCGCCTCCGCCACCTCCGACACCGCCGCCTGGGCCCGCCTCCTCACCGCGCCCGGCGCCACCGCGCCCGGCGCCACCGCGCCCGCCCCCGTCGTCCACGGCGAAGGCACGATGCACCCCGTGGCGATCGGCTACCGCCCCCCGCCCGCCGGCGTACGCCCCGCCCACGGCACCCGCGTCGACCCCGCGCTGCTGGCCCACATCGCCGACGTCGTACGCGAAGGGCTGCGCCGGCCGGACGGCGACGTGCTGTGCTTCCTGCCCGGCGTCGGCGAGATCGCCCGCGTCGCCGGACTGCTGACGGATACGGCCGCGAACGTACTGCAGTTGCACGGGCAGGCGCCGGCCGAGGTGCAAAACGCCGTGCTGCGCGGCAGCGCCCCCGGCGAACGGCGCGTGATCCTGTCCACCGCAGTGGCCGAATCCAGCCTGACCGTGCCGGGGGTGCGGACCGTCGTCGACGGCGGTCTCGCACGCGAGCCGCGCATGGACCACACCCGCGGGCTCGGGGCGCTCACGACCGTACGGGTATCGGCCGCCACCGCCACGCAGCGGCTGGGCCGGGCCGGGCGCGAAGGCCCCGGGCTGGCGCTGCGCTGCTGGTCGGAGGCCGAGGACGGACGGCTGCCGCGCTACCCCTCGCCGGAGATCGCCGTCGCCGACCTGGCCGGATTCGCCCTCCAGGCCGCCTGCTGGGGCGACCCCGACGCCACCGGCCTCGCCCTGCTCGACGCCCCGCCGCCGGGCGCGCTGGCCGCCGCCCGCGAGGTACTGCGGGCGGTCGGCGCCGTGGACACCGCCGGCCGCCCCACACCCCGCGGCACCCGCCTCGCCGGCCTCGGCCTGCACCCCCGGCTCGGCCGCGCCCTCCTCGACGCCGCCGCCGAAGCCGGCCCCGGGGCGGCGGCGGAAGCGGTGGCGCTGCTCAGCGAGGAGCCGCCGCGCTCCTACGGCGACGACCTCGCCGCCGCCTGGCGCCGCGCCCGCCGCGGCGGCGACGCCTACGCCCCCCGCTGGCGCCGCGAAGCCCAGCGCCTGCGGCGCGCGCTGCGCACCCCGGCGGGTGACCCGCCGGCGGGTGCCCCGGCCCCGGCGCGCCCGTCTGCGAGTGCCGCCGCCGACGACGCCGCCGGACACACCGCCGCGTCCCGCTCCCCCGCCCGGAAGGGCGGCGGGCCCGGCGACGACGCCGTCGCCGGGCTCGTCGCCGCGCTGGCCTTTCCCGAGCGCGTCGCCCGCGGACGCGGCGACGGGTCGTACCTCATGGCGTCCGGAACGCGCGTGGAAGCCGGCGCCGAATCCGCCCTGCGCGGACAGCCGTGGCTGGCCGTCGCCGTCGCCGACCGGCCCGTGGGCACCGCCCGCGCCCGGCTGCGGCTCGGCGCCCCCCTCGACGAGGCCACCGCGCTACGGGCCGCGGAAACCCTGCTCCGCACCGAAGACGACGTCACCTGGTCCGCCGAACGACACGAAACCGTCGCCCGCCGCGTCACCCGCCTCGGCGCCGTCGAACTCCGCGCCCGGCCCCTCCCCCACCCCGACCCCGCCCGCCTCCAGGCCGCCCGCCTCGACGGGCTGCGCCGCGAAGGCACCGCACTGCTGCGCTGGTCCGAACACGCCCGCGCGCTGCGCCCCCGGCTGGCGTTCCTCCACGGCGCACTCGGCGACCCCTGGCCCGACGTCTCCGACGACGCACTCCTCGCCCGCGCCGGCGACTGGCTCGACGACGACCCGCGCCGCATCGACGCCGGCCGCGTACTCCGGGGGCTCCTCCCCTGGGCCCGCGGCGAAGCCGCCCGCCTCGACGAACTCGCGCCCGAACGCATCGAGGTGCCCAGCGGATCCCGAATCCGCGTCGACTACGACAACCCGCAGCAGCCCGTGCTCGCCGTCAAGCTCCAGGAACTCTTCGGCCTCGACCGGACACCGCGGATCGCCGACGGACGCGTACCGCTGCTGGTGCACCTGCTGTCACCCGCCGGCCGCCCCGCCGCCGTCACCGCGGACCTGGAGTCCTTCTGGCGGCAGGGCTACCCCGCGGTCCGCGCCGAACTGCGCGGCCGCTACCCGAAGCACCCCTGGCCCGAAGACCCGGCCACGGCCGCGCCCACCCGGCACACCACGCGCCGCACGAACGCCGGCCGCTGACCGGCGGCCCCGGAGCCCTACTCGACGGTCAGCTCCAGCGTCAGCGTCACGCCCTCGCTCGTGGTGAGCAGCAGCAGATACGTGCCCGCCGCGTCGCCCGCCTGGATCGTCGGCAGCTTCACCGTGCCGTCGTCCTCCGTCGTCAGGTTCAGCTTGCGGACCGGGTTGCCCTCGGCGTCCTTGAAGTACGGGCCCGTGTCGTTCGGCTCGCCCGCCTCCGTGACCATCGCCGCCGTCACCGGCGCCTTCACGGCAGGACCGTCCCGGTACGTCACCTTGGCCTCTACGGGGCCGAACTCGCCGCCGGCCGCCGCCTTCAGCGCCGCGTCACCGACCCGGGCCAGCCCGTACGACGCCTCCACCTCGGCGGCGAAGTCCACCGGGCTCACGCCGCCGCCCGTCGTGGCGCGGATCCTGAACTCCCCGGTCAGCTTGCCCGCCTCGACCACGGGCGCCGTCGCGTAACCGGAGCTGTTGGTGGTGACGGACGCCGTCTTCCCGCCGCCGGCGAAGACCGCGCCGGTCTGGCCGCTGATCGTGAACGTGACCGTCTTGCCGGACACGCCGGTGCCGCGCGAGGTCACGCCCCGCACCTTCGGGCGCTCGGCGAAGTCGGCGCCGGTGTACGCGGTGGAGGACTGCGGACTCGCCACGCGCAGGTCCTCGATGGTCGGCGCCGGCGACGGCTCCTCGGGGTCGTCGTCACCCCCGCCCCCACCGCCGGACGGCGGGGGGTCGCTGGGGTCGGGACTGGGGCTGTCGCCGCCCTTGCCGTCGTCCTTGCCGTCGCCGCCGCCCTTGCCCGGCCGGTCGCTCTCCGACGGGCTCGGCGACGGGGTCGGCGTGTTGATGCCGTCGCTGCGGTCGCCCGGGTCGGCACCGGTACCGTCGGGCACCGGGTCGGCGCCGCCCTCCTTGTAGAAGTCGTACCAGGTCAGGACCGTACGGAGATACGACTCCGACTGGTTGTACCCGAGGATGGCGGCTTCCAGATCGGACTGCGAGGACAGATCGCGCCCGCCCGCGCACAGATAACGCCCGGCGGACAGGGCGGCGTCATAGACGTTGTTCGGATTCCGGTCGCCGTCGTCGTTGCCGTCGCTGCCCCAGGTGGCCCAGGTCGAGGGGATGAACTGCATGGGGCCGACCGCACGGTCGTGAGTGGTGTCCCCGTCGTACTCGCCGCCGTCGGTGTCCCTGATGTCGGCGAAGCCGTTGCCGTTCAGCACGGGGCCGAGGATGGGGTTATGGGTCGTACCTTCCGCGTTCACGTCACCGCCGCGGGCGTGCCCCGACTCCACCCGGCCTATGGCCGCCAGCAGCTCCCACTCCAGGTTGCACCCGGGGTTGCTGCTCGCGAGGCTGCTCTCGGCCTGCTTGTACGCGTCGAGAACCGTCGCCGGAATACCGGACTCGTCGGCCTCGTCCTCCAACTCGTCACTCGGCGAGGGGTTGGCGCTCTCCAGCGGCGGCAGGTCGGTGTAATAAGGGGACCCACCCGTGATCGAGTCCTCCCCGCCCCCCGGCGCCTGGTCGGGGGCGCTCTTCCCGGGGGCGTCCGGCCCCGCGGAGAGCCCCGGCGCCTGTGAGGCCGTGAGCGCCGCCATCGCGGCGGCTGCCACCGCCGCGGTCATCGCACCCTTGCGCAGTCGTCGTCGCGTCGGCGCAGACATCGCCTACCCGTCCCCTCCGTAGGTCTGCAGGCTCCCCCGCACAGCAATGCTCGCGACCATACGTCAAGTTGATGCCGCGTTCTACCGCCTGTGGATGAACGGTGACGGCACCCGGACATCCACCGGACGCCGGAGGCGTGGAGTCAGTACTTCGGCCCGACGTGGGCGTCCATGAGCGCGACGGACGCGCGCCTGGCGACGGAGATGTTGAACGGGTCGCAGCCGCGGGCGAGGGTCGACCACTCCACGCCGACCCGGTCGAGCGCGTCGGTGAATAGCTTGCGGATGTCGTCGGACTTGTTGCTGAAGAAGTAGCGCGGATACTCGTAGCGCTTTCGCCGCCCGGCGACGACACGAGTGGTCCAGTTCATGATCCGGCATCCGTCGGAGTGGATGAGCCCGCGGATGAAGGGCCAGGGGTGCCGGTCGAGGATCTCCTGCTGCCACGGCTCGACCGCGATCCGCCGCTCGTGCTTCTTGCCGGCACCGTGCTGGGGAAACAGGCAGGGCAGATGCCGGGAGTAGACCTTCACGTTGTGGCAGCCAGTCCTCGCGACCAGGCAGACCCTGTTGTGCGGGAAGACCGCGCTCATCGCACGGCGGCAGTCGAGCATCAGTCCGGGCCAGTCGTCGGCACAGGTGATCATGAGGTTGGGGACCCGGTGCCCGGAGTACCGGACGATGTGGCCGTCGCCCAGGTAGAGGCCCAGGAGGTAGGCATAAGCCGCGTCGTCCAGCGGCCGGCCGTCGCACCGCGGGCACGGCCGCTCCGGAACACCCGGCAACGTCCCACGCCGCGCACGGTCCCGGTGGAGCCAGTAGCCGATCGTTCCCACGGGAACGCTGAGTTCTCGGGCGACATCAGCGTTCCGCGCCCCGTTGCGCAGCATGGCAAGTGCCTGGTCGCGTACATCTCTACCATGTGTACACATGGAACAACTGTGCGCGATCGCACGTGATCGCACCGCTTCGCGGCCCGAATTCACGAGAACGGTGCGCTCCGGTTGAGCGAGAAGTGCCCGGTGTGGGATTCGAACCCACATGCCCGAAGGCACGGCTGTTTGAGAGCCGCGTGTCTGACCAGTTCCACCAACCGGGCCCGCTCGACGCGGGCCAAGCCTACCGCGTGCTCTCCGCCGGCGGCGCGGTCGGTACTCTCGTGGGTGCCCCCCTATCGCAGCCAGGCAATACCCCGAGGAGCACCGTGAGCGCCCCCGAGACCCCCGAAACCCCGGAGGACATCGCCGCCGCCAGCCCCGGCGGTGACGAGCACGTGCCGCCGCAGACCACCCGGGTCGTCATCGCCGAGGACGAGGCCCTCATCCGGCTCGATCTGAAGGAGATGCTGGAGGAGGAGGGGTACACCGTCGTCGGGGAGGCGGGGGACGGGGAGACCGCGGTGCAGCTGGCGCGGGAGCATGAGCCGGATCTGGTGATCCTGGACGTGAAGATGCCCGTGCTCGACGGGATCTCCGCCGCCGAGCGGATCGCCGCCGACTCCATCGCGCCGGTGCTCATGCTCACCGCGTTCTCCCAGCGCGAGCTGGTCGAGCGGGCGCGGGACGCGGGGGCCATGGCGTATCTGGTGAAGCCGTTCAGCAAGGGTGACGTGGTGCCGGCCATCGAGATGGCCGTCTCGCGTTACACCGAGCTGAAGGCGCTGGAGAAGGAGGTCGTCGACCTCACGCAGCGCCTGGAGACGCGCAAGCTGGTGGACCGGGCGAAGAGCATCCTGCAGACCGAGTACGGGCTGTCGGAGCCGGCGGCGTTCCGGTGGATCCAGAAGACGTCGATGGACCGCCGGCTGTCGATGCAGCAGGTGGCGGAGGCCGTCATCGAGGACGACGCGGAGAAGAAGGCCAAGAAGAAGCAGGGTTAGTCCGCGGAGCCTCTGCGGGGCTTCCGTGCGACCGCGCCGCGAACGTGCGCGAGCGGCCCGTGCCCCCCTCCCCGGGGCGCGGGCCGCTCTGGCTGTGCGGTCGGCTGTCAGTCTTCGCCGAGGTAGGCCTTGCGCACGGATTCGTCGTGCAGCAGTTCCTCTCCGGTGCCCGACAGGACGACCTTGCCGACTTCCATCACGTGTCCGTGGTCGGCGATGGAGAGCGCGGCCTGGGCGTTCTGCTCGACGAGCAGGATGGTGGTGCCCTGGGCCTTCAGCTCCCGGATCGTCTCCATGATCTTCTGCATCATGATCGGCGAGAGGCCCATGGAGGGTTCGTCGAGCATGAGCAGCTTGGGCCGGGACATCAGTGCCCTGCCCATGGCGAGCATCTGCTGCTCGCCGCCGGACAGGGTGCCGGCGGCCTGCTTGCGCCGTTCGCCGAGGATGGGGAACAGCTCGTAGCACATCTTGATGTCCTGCTCGATGCCCGCCGCGTCCTTCCGGAGGAAGGCGCCGAGTTGGAGGTTCTCGGTGATGGTGAGGCGGGGGAAGAGCCGGCGGCCTTCCGGGGAGTGGGCGAGGCCCATGGCGACGATCTTGTGGGCGCCGACGCCGTTGAGCGGCGTGCCGTCGAAGAAGATCTTGCCGCCGGAGGGCTTCAGCAGTCCGGAGAGGGTGCGCAGGGTCGTCGTCTTGCCGGCGCCGTTGGTGCCGATGAGGGTGACGACCTCGCCGCGCTGGACGCTGAACGAGATGCCCTTGACGGCTTCGATCTTGCCGTAGGCGACCTTCAGGTCGTCGACCTGCAGTAGCGCGGTCACGCGTCGCCCTCCTTGCTCGTCTTGGGGGTGCTGCCGCTCCCGGTGTTCCTGGCGAGCGCGTCCTCGGCGGCGGCGACCTCGTCGGCGGCTTCGTCCTCCGGGACGCCCTCGAAGGGCGTTCCGAGGTACGCGGCCACGACGCGCTCGTCGCTCTGGACGATCTCGGGGGTGCCCTCGACCAGTTTTTCGCCCTGGACGAGGACGGCGACGCGGTCGCAGAGCCCGAAGATGAACCGCATGTCGTGTTCGATGACGAGCACCGAGATGCCCTGCTCGCGGATCGCGAAGACCAGCTCGCGGGTGGCCCGGGTCTCTTGCGGGTTCATGCCCGCGGTGGGCTCGTCGAGGAGCAGCAGTCCGGGTTCGCTCGCCAGCGCCCGGGCGATCTCCAGCTTGCGCTGTTCGCCGTAGGGGAGGTTGCGGGCGAGGTGGTCGCGCTTGGCGGCCAGCCCGGTGAACTCCAGCAGTTCCATGGCGCGTGCTTCCGATGCCCGCTCCGCCCTCTTGAAGCCGGGGTTGCGCAGCAGCGCGGACCACAGCCCTTCGGTGGTGCGGGTGTGCCGGCCGACGAGGACGTTTTCCAGGACCGTCATGTTGGCGAAGAGACGGATGTTCTGGAAGGTACGGGCGATGCCCGCCTCGGTGACGCGGTGGGAGCGGTGCGGCAGGACCGTGCCCTTGTACCTGACCGTGCCCTCGGTGGGGATGTAGAGCCCGGTCATGCAGTTGAAGAAGGTGGTCTTGCCGGCGCCGTTGGGGCCGATGAGCCCGACGATCTCGCCGTGGTCGACGGTGAGGTCGACGTTGCGTACGGCGGTGAGGCCGCCGAAGCGCATGGTGACGCCGCGGGCGTCCAGGACGGTCCCGCCGCCGGATCCCTTGGCGGGGACGGTGTCGCTGACCATCGGTGTCACACCCCCACCTTCTTGCTGAGGCCGGTATCTTCCTTGGGCACGTCGAGCTGGCCGGTGTCGTGGAACTCGAGCTGCTTCCGGCGGTCGGCGATGAGGCCCTCCGGGCGGAAGCGCATGAGCAGGACCAGCGCCACGCCGAAGAGCAGCAGCTGGTATTCCTGGACGAACTGCAGCTTGGCGGGGATCAGGTAGAGCAGCGACGCGCCGATGAGGGGGCCGCTGACGGTGCCCATGCCGCCGAGGATGACGGCTGCCAGCAGGAACGCGGAGTTCGGTGGCACGGCTTCGACGAACTTGTACTGGGTGGGTGTGACGGTGTACGTCACGTGCGCCTGTACGGTGCCCGCCATGCCGGCCAGGGTGGCGCCGAGCGCGAAGGCGAGGAGCTTGAGCCGGAAGGCGTTGATGCCCATGGCGCGGGCGGCGGTCTCGTCCTCGCGGATGGCGACCCAGGCGCGGCCGATGCGCGACTGGTCCGCGCGCCGGAAGATCGTGACGATCACGACCGTGAAGAGCAGCATGAGCAGGAAGTAGTTGGAGAACCTGCCCAGTTCCTGGCCCAGGATGGTGTGCTCTTCGCCGAGGTTGAACCCGAAGATCTCCAGCTCCGGGATGTTCGGGATGCCGTTGGGGCCGTTGGTGACGTCGGGCCCGGAGTCGCCGTCGAGGTTCTGGACGCCGATGCGGAAGATCTCGCCGAATCCGAGGGTCACGATGGCGAGGTAGTCGCCGCGCAGCCGCAGGGTCGGGGCGCCGATGAGCACGCCGAAGACGAGTGATGCCGCGGCGCCGGTGAGCACGGCCGCCCAGAACGGGAAGGTGACCCCGATGCTGGAGGTGGGTGCGCCGGAGACCAGGGCCGCGGTGTACGCGCCGACGCCGAGGAAGGCGACGTAGCCGAGGTCCAGCAGGCCTGCCAGGCCGACGACGACGTTGAGGCCGAGCGCCACGGTGGCGAAGATGAGGATGTTGGTGCCGATGCTGGCGTAGGCGTCGTTGCTCTGGGTGAACGGGAAGGCGAACGCGGCGACGAAGGCCGCCGTCACGGTCACGTTCCGGTGCTTGGAGGTGAGCTGGCCCAGTTGCCGGGTGAGTCCCGCGCGGCCCACGGCGGGGAACGCGAAGGAGACGAGCACCATGTAGCCGATGAAGAGTTCGGCGTAGTCGGTGTCGATGCCGAACGTGAAGACGTACAGGCCGAGGGCGAAGGCGGCGGAGATGATGACGATCTCCACCCAGCCCGGCAGGTCCCGCAGCCGTCCCGGGACGGGCGCCTTCAGCGAGTGCGTCAGTCGTTCCCAGGGGTTGGCCGGCGGGTTCTCGGCGTCCGGGGGGACGTCCGACGGCAGCCCGAGGGCGCCGACGACGGCGATCAGGGCCATGGCCACGGCGATGTAGCCGCCGGGGTCGACGTTGATCAGGCCGCCGAGGTTCTTGACGATGGCGCCGACGGTGTAGCCGGTGACGCCGAGGGTGCCGAGCGCGAGCAGCCGTACTGCGCTGTTGGCGCCGCCGGGGGTGAGCCAGCGCAGTCCGCGCACGCCGCTGCCGGAGAGCAGGAACAGCAGGGTGAGCAGGGCGCCGGTGAGGGTCAGGAGCTGCAGCCCGCCGGGGTAGCCGTAGACGGTGAGGTTGCCCGGGAACTCCTCCGTGTAGGTCCACGAGAGGAACGTGGAGACGAGGGTGCCGAGGGCGCCGGCGTAGGCGAGCAGCCGGGCGGGGCCCGGCGGCAGGGGCAGCGCGCCGGCCGCGGGGGCGGTGGCGGATGCGGTGTCTTTCTCCAGGGTGGTCATCGCTATCACGCCCGATCCGCGACGCGTTCGCCCAAGAGGCCCTGGGGCCGCAAGAGCAGTACGAGAATGAGCAGGACGAACGCCCAGACGTCCTTCCATGCACCGCCGCCGAGCTGCTCCATGCCGGGGATGTCGGCGATGTAGGCGGTGGCCATGGCCTCGGAGAGACCGAGGACTACGCCGCCGATCATGGCGCCGTAGATGTTGCCGATGCCGCCGAGGACGGCGGCGGTGAAGGCCTTGAGGCCGGCGATGAAGCCCATCTTGAAGTTGACCTCGCCGTAGCGCAGGCCGTGGGCGATGGCCGCGATGGCCGCGAAGGCGGCGCCGATGGCGAAGGCCATGACGATGATGCGGTCGGTGTTGATGCCCATGAGCTTGGCCGTGTCCGGGTCCTGCGACGTGGCCTGCATGGCGCGGCCGGTGCGGGTCTTGGAGACGAAGAAGCCGAGGGCGATCATGCACACGGGGGCGGCGATGAGCAGGTAGAGCTCGCCGCGTTCGATGGTGAACGCGCCGAAGTCGATGCGCGGGCCGGAGAACTCGGGGAAGGGCCGCGACTTCGTGGCCTCGGGGTACCAGGCCCAGATGGCCTGCTGAAGGGCGATGGACAGGCCGATCGCGGTGATAAGGGGGGCGAGGCGGGGTGCGCCGCGCAAGGGGCGGTAGGCAAAGCGTTCCGCGCCGACGCCGACGAGCACGGAACAGATGACGGCCATGAGGATCATCAGCGGCAGGGCGACGAGCAGGCTGGTGCCGTTCGGCATCCACAGCCACATCGTCAGGGCGCCGAAGCCGCCGATCATGAATATCTCGCCGTGGGCGAAGTTGATGAGCTGGACGATGCCGTACACCATCGTGTAGCCGATGGCTATGAGCCCGTACAAGGCGCCGAGTAGCAGGCCGTTGGCAAGTTGCTGCGGCAGATCGTTCACCGCTGGGCCTCCGAGTGGGTGTCAGATATGGCCGCGCGGGGGGGGGGGGGGGGGGCCCCCCCCCCGCTTGCGGTCTGTGTGATCAATGGGCGGTGGTGGTCGCCCCGGTCAGCCTTCGAACTCGCCGCTGGTCAGCGGCACGTGCTCGCCGTCCTTGACCTGGTACAGCGACAGCTGCTTGTTCGTGGTGTCGCCGAACTCGTCGAAGCCGACGCTGCCGGTCACTCCCTCGAAGGAAACGTCGTTCATGGCCTCGGTGATGGCCTTGCGGGCCTCGTCCGCGTCACCGGGCAGTTCGCCGTCGTTGTCCTCGACGACGGTCTTCACGGCCTGGATGATGGCCCAGGTGGAGTCGTAGGAGTAGCCGCCGTACGCCTCGAACGCGTCCTCGTAGCCGGCCGCCTCGTAGTTCTTGATGAACTCCTTGGCGGTGTCCAGCTCGGTCAGCGGGGCGCCGACGGAGCTGGCCATGTCGCCCTCGGCGTTCTCCTTGGCGAGGGCGACGTACTCGGCACTGAACAGCGCGTCGCCGCCGACGGTCGGGATCTTGGCCCCGGCCTTCTTGACCTGGGCGGCCAGCGGGGCGCCGGCCGGGTACTCGCCGCCGTAGTAGACGAAGTCGGCGCCGGAGTTCTTGACCTTCGTGGCGATGGCCGCGAAGTCCTTGTCGTCGGGGTTGACGTGGTCGGTCCCGACGACCTTGCCGCCGAGCTTCTCGAACTCGTCGGCGAAGGTGCCGGCGAGGCCGGCGCCGTAGGTCTTCTTGTCGTCGATGACGAAGACCTTCTTCAGCTTCTCCTCGTTGTAGAGGTACTGCGCGGCGTACGGGCCCTGGATCGCGTCGGTGGTGGACACGCGGAAGTACGTGTCGAACGGCCGCGTCTTCTCGCCGGACTGCCACTCCTCGCCCTGGGTCAGGGCGGGGTTGGTGTTGGCGGGCGAGACCTGGACCATGTCGGCGTCGGCGAAGACCTTCTGCATGGACTGGCCGACGTCGGAGTTGAGCGGGCCGACGACGCCCATGACGTCCTCGTTGCCGACGAGCTTGGTGGCGTTCTGCTGGCCCTGCTGGGCCTGGGCCACGTCGTCGAGGGGCTCGAGCTCGAACGTGACGCCCTTGACCTCCTCGTTCTGGTTGGCCGTCTTCACGGCGAGCTCGGCGGAGTTCTGGATGCCGATGCCCAGGGCGGAGAGGTCACCCGTCAGCGGGGCGTCGAGGCCGATAACGACGGTCGTTCCGTCGCCACCGCCCCCGCCTTCGCTGTCGTCGTCGCGGGAACCGCAAGCAGACAGCGTGAGAGCCCCTGCGGTGACCGCAGTGGTGAGTATGAGCAAGGAACGGTGACGCACGATCAGTCCTTTCCCCTGGCGCGGCCTCGACTGCGCAGAGTGGGCCGGTGCACGCGGCAGGCGTCGGAAGGTGACCTGCTGCGCGGTGACTGGGCGTGACTCTAAGCCGCCCCGGGGCGGGGGGGCAGAGGTGCAGGCAATGCTGTGACTCTCTTGTTATGACCCTTACAGCCACCTTCCGCGTCGGCGGGCGTGGTCTGTGCCGGATCCACGGAGTCCGGACGCCCGAACGGGCGCGAAGCCGCTGCTGGTGTCCTATGCGCCGGGAGCCGCCCGCGGGGCGGGTTCGCATATCGTACGCAGTGCCCGGGACAGTTCGGCGGCGTAGGTCCCGCCGAGGATGGAGCTGTAGTCCTGTATTGCGCGCGTGTTACGCAGCGTTACACGCAGCGAGGGCAGGCTCGCGTCGAGGGGGAGCCCCGCGCACCGGACGACCTCGAACCTGACGGTGACCCGGGTGGGTTCTCCCTCGGAGAGGGCGAGCGGCAGCGCGGGCCGGACGGACAGCTTCAGGCCGCTGTAGCCCTGGGTGATCTTCTCCAGTGAGGCGCCGCTCTCCGAGGTGGCCATGAGCTGGGCCTCAAAAGCGTTATCGCCTGCTTTGGGGGTTTCTATCCCGAGAAAGGAGAAGTGAGTCGAGTGGATCGGGTACGGCACGGGCGCGGGCGGCTCCGGCTCCGGCCGTGTGGCCAGGGCGTATACGCCGGCGGCGGCCAGTAGGGCGAGGCCGGCGCCGAGGGCGGCGAGCCGGCGGGAGCGGGGCGGCAGCGCCGTCCAGCGCTCGCCGAGGCGCGGCCCCGCGGAGCCGCCGCCGAGGACCTCCGCGGGCGGGCCGGGGTCCGGCTCGGGGCCGGGCTCGGGCCGGGTGGGCGCGCTCATGGCGGACAGAGTAAGGGCGTACGCGCCGCGGCGCAGCGGGCCGTGCACGCCCGCGTCCGACTACCGAACGTGCGCGGCGGCGGCGGGAGTCGGGGCGCTGGGCCCCGCTCCCGCCGCCGTCCGCCGTACGCGGCCCGCAACCGGCCCGCAGGGCGCCGTCAGCGTCCCGGCGGACCGGCGGCCGGGCGGGGTGCGGTCAGAAGTCCCACTCGGCGTCGTCGAGTTCGGCCCGCTTCTCGCTGTCCGCGCCCGCGAACGCGGCGCCTGCCATGCCCGCGGCGAGGGTGGAGCCGTCGGCGGGGTCGATCAGCAGGAACGAGCCGGTGCGCCGGCAGTCGCCGTAGGCGTCCATCGGCAGCGGCTCCGAGGTGCGGAGCACGACGCGGCCGATGTCGTTGACCTCCAGGGACCCCGGGGAGGGGTGGTGGGAGAGGTCGTCGAGCGTGAGCCGGTCGGGGATCTGCTTGACGATCGCCTTGACGGTGCGGGTGGTGTGCTTGAGCAGCACCCGGGCGCCGGGGGTGAGCGCGGTGTCGTGCAGGTGGCAGACGGTGGCCTGGATGTCCTGCGTGGCGCCGGGGGCCTGCTCGCTGGGGGCGATCATGTCGCCGCGGGAGATGTCGATGTCGTCGGCGAGCCGGATGGTGACCGACTGCGGCGCCCACGCGGAGTCGACGCTCTCGCCCAGCACGTCGATGGCGGCGACGCTGGAGGTGTGGCCCGAGGGCAGCACGGTGACGGGCTGGCCGACGTGGAAGATGCCGGAGGCGATCTTCCCGGCGTAGCCGCGGTAGTCGCGGTGCTCCGGGGTCTGCGGGCGGATCACGTACTGCACGGGGAAGCGGGTCACGCGGCCGCGCGGGTCGTGGTCGATCTGGACGGTCTCCAGGTGCTCCAGCACCGTGGGGCCCGCGTACCAGTCCATGACGGCCGACGGGGTGACGACGTTGTCGCCCTCCAGCGCCGAGATGGGGATGGTGGTCACAGCGGGCACGCCGAGGGCCTTGGCGTACTTGGTGAACTCGGCGGCGATCGTGGCGAAGACGTCCTCCGCGTAGCCGACGAGGTCCATCTTGTTGACGGCCAGGACCACGTGCGGCACGCGCAGCAGCGCGGCGACCGCGGCGTGCCGGCGGGTCTGCTCGACGACGCCGTGCCGGGCGTCCACGAGGATGACCGCCAGCTCGGCGGTGGAGGCGCCGGTGACCATGTTGCGGGTGTACTGCACGTGGCCGGGGGTGTCGGCGAGGATGAAGCGGCGCCGCGGGGTGGCGAAGTAGCGGTACGCCACGTCGATGGTGATGCCCTGCTCGCGCTCGGCGCGCAGTCCGTCGGTGAGCAGCGCCAGGTCGGGGGCCTCCTGCCCGC
This sequence comes from Streptomyces sp. B5E4, assembly GCF_039871555.1. Lineage (NCBI taxonomy): Bacteria > Bacillati > Actinomycetota > Actinomycetes > Kitasatosporales > Streptomycetaceae > Streptomyces > Streptomyces sp. B5E4. The sequence continues at coordinate 293,109 of NZ_JBDPMI010000005.1, read as the reverse complement.
GGCTGGCGGACGCCCGCTCGACGGCCTCCAGCTGGTCGGCGAGGACCGACTTGGAGTCGTGCAGCAGCCGGCCGACGAGGGTCGACTTGCCGTCGTCGACGCTGCCCGCGGTGGCGAAGCGCAGCAGGGAGACCTCGGTGAGCGCGGCCGGCTCCGTGGCGGGGGCGGGTGGGTTCACAGTCATGATCAGAAGTAGCCTTCGCGCTTGCGGTCTTCCATGGCGGCCTCGGACATCTTGTCGTCGGCCCGGGTGGCGCCGCGCTCGGTGAGCCGGGTGGCGGCGATCTCGGCGATGACCTTCTCGATGGTGTCGGCTTCGGAGTCGACGGCGCCGGTGCAGGACATGTCGCCGACGGTGCGGTAGCGCACCGTGCGGGTCTCGACGCGCTCGCCCTGCTTGGCGCCGCCCCAGTCACCGGGGGCGAGCCACATGCCGCTGCGGAGGAAGACCTCGCGGCGGTGCGCGTAGTAGATCTCCGGGAGCACGATCTTCTCGCGGGCGATGTACTGCCAGACGTCCAGCTCGGTGAAGTTGGACAGCGGGAAGACCCGGACGTGCTCGCCGACGGCGTGCTTGCCGTTGTAGAGCTGCCACAGCTCGGGGCGCTGACGGCGCGGGTCCCAGCCGCCGAACTCGTCGCGCAGGGAGAAGATGCGCTCCTTGGCGCGGGCCTTCTCCTCGTCGCGGCGGCCGCCGCCGAAGACCGCGTCGTAGCGGGCCCCCTCGATGGCGCGCAGCAGCGGCACGGTCTGCAGCGGGTTGCGGGTGCCGTCGGCGCGCTCCTTGAGCTCGCCGCGGTCGATGAAGTCCTGGACGGAGGCGACGTGCAGCCGCAGGTTGTGCTGGGCGGCGACGCGGTCGCGGTACTCCAGCACCTCGGGGAAGTTGTGCCCCGTGTCGACGTGCAGCAGCGCGAACGGCGGCGGGGCCGGCGCGAACGCCTTCAGCGCCAGGTGGAGCATCACGATGGAGTCCTTGCCGCCGGAGAAGAGAATCACCGGACGCTCGAACTCCCCCGCGACCTCGCGGAAGATGTGCACCGCCTCCGACTCCAGCACGTCCAGGTGCGGCAACTGGAAGTCCTGGGCGGCGGCCTGCTCGAACCGGCTCATGCGAGACCTCGTTCCACCAGTGCGGCGTGAAGCATCGCCGCGGATTGTTCGACACTCTGCTCGTGCGTGGGGATGCGCAGATCGGGGGCCGCGGGCGGCTCGTACGGGTCGTCCACGCCGGTGAGACCGGAGATCTCACCGGCCGCCTGCCGGGCGTAGAGGCCCTTCACGTCGCGCTCGGCGCAGACGTCGACGGGCGTGGCCACGTGCACCTCCACATACGTCGTACCCTCCGTCTGGTGGCGCTTGCGCACCCCCTCGCGGCTGTCCGCGTACGGGGCGATCACCGGCACGAGGACCTTCACGCCGTGCGACGCGAGAAGCTCGGCGACGAAGCCGATGCGCTGCACGTTGGTGTCGCGGTCCTCGCGGGAGAAACCGAGGCCGGCGGTGAGGAATTCCCGGATCTCGTCGCCGTCCAGCACCTCCACCCGGTGGCCGGCGTCCCGGAGCCGCTCGCCGAAGGCACGTGCGAGCGTCGTTTTGCCGGCGCTGGGCAGGCCGGTGAGCCAGATCGTGGCGCCGCGCGCGTGTACGCCGTCGGCGCCGGGTGCGTTGTCAGGCACTCCCACTCCCGTGAATCTCCTCGAACAGTGCCTCCCACTGCGGATGGACCGCCTCGGGAGTGTAGGAGCGCGACGTCTGCAGTGCCGCCGCTCCCATGTCGGCCCGTAGGCCCTCGTCGTCCATGAGCTGCCCCATGGCCTCGGCGAGCCCGTCCACGTCCTTCCGGGGCACCAGCAGCCCGTCCTTCCCGTGGGTGAGCACGTCGGCGGGGCCCGTCGGGCAGTCGAAGCTGACCACGGGGAGTCCGTGGGTCATCGATTCGATCATCACCATGGGCAGGCCCTCGAACCGCGAGCTGAGCACATAAAAGGATGCTCTCGCAAGTTCGTCGTCCAGTTTGTGCGTGTGCCCCATCAGAAAGACGTGGTTGTAGAGGTGGTGCTCGTTGATCAGCCGGCGCAGCTCGGCCTTCTTCTCGCCGGTGCCGAAGATACGCAACTGCCAGTCGGGGAACTTCTCCACGAGCTGCGCCCATGCCGGGATCAGCATGTCGAAGCCCTTCTGCGGGAAGAGCCGGCCGGCGGCCACGGCGACGTGGTCGGCGTAGGTGGTGAGTTTCTTGTCGCCGGTGTGGACGGCGTTGGGGATGCGGACGACACGGGTGCCGGGCAGCAGCTCCTGGTAGTCCTCGCGGTCACCGTGGGTGAGGACGGCGACGGCGTCGAACCGGGGGTACTCGCGCTGGATGGCGGTGCGGATGTCCGCCGGGTGCGTGCCCAGGTTCATGTGCTCCTGGGCGATCTTGCGGCAGGAGCGCGGGGTGAACCGGGCGGTGAGGAAGTTCAGCCCGGGGCGGGTCGGGACGATCACGGCGTCGTGCTGCCGCTCCAGCCACTCGATGACGGTGTCCTCGATGTGGCGGTTGTAGCGCTCGTACGCGAACTCCCCCGACGGGATGTGCCGGGGCGGCTGCCCCTCCCGCTCGACGCGCTTCTCCGCCGCCCGGGGGCCGGCCGCGGCCAGCTCCGCCTCGCGGACGCCGGGCCGCTGGTCTACCAGGGTGGTGAGGGTGACCTCGGGGTGGAGGGGGAAGTGGGGCTCGTCGCGGGTGCGCTGCATGCTGACGATCTCGACGTCGTGGCCCGCGGCGGCCATGGAACCTGCCTGGTTGAACACGGTGCGGATGGTCCCGCCCGTGCCGTAGGCGTGCATGAGCAGATAGCGGATCTTCATGAGGCCGGCAGTACCTCGACGGAGAGGTTGTCCTTGATGGTGTAGTACGGCTTGACCTCGACGTCGGCGCCGTCGATCCGGGCGGGCTGGCCGGGGAAGACCATGATGTTCTTCTTGCCGGTGATCCCGTCCAGATGGCGGCCGGCGCGCAGCCGGACCTCCGCGTCGCCCTTGCCCGCGGTCAGGTGGATGTCCCACTGGGCCGGGGGGGTCAGCCCCGCCGGCGCCAGGTCGGCGACGGGCACCGTGACGTCGAACCCGCCGTCCGCCAGCTCCGCCGGGTAGCGCAGTTGCTGGTCCTCCTGGTCGCGCCGGACGAGGAGCAGCTCCCAGGGGCCGGCGTCGCCGTCGGTGACGCCGTGCAGGCTGCCGGTGAGGCGTACGGCGCCGTCGCGCGGCCAGACCTCGGCGATCTCGGCGTGCGGCTCGCGGGCGGCGGCCGCCGCGTCCTGATCCGCTCCGCCTTCGAGGTAGCCCCAGGCGGCGCTGATCTCGCGCAGCGGCTCGGGGATCTCCTCCTCGGCCGGCAGCGCACGGCCGGCCTGCACCTGGCCGCTGCGGATCTTGTCCTTCCAGTCGCCGAGACCCTTCTTGTAGCTGGTCTGGGTCTGGGAGCCGTAGTCGAGCATGCCGGGCTCGAAGTCGATCTCCAGGTAGGAGCAGATGGCCTTCATGGCGGACTCGGGGTCGTCGGTCAGCTCCTCGTAGCGCACCACGTGCCCCGGCAGGGCCTGGCGGGCGCGTTCGGTGGCGCGCATATAGCGCAGCGCGTCGAGGGCGGCCTCCTCCTCGGTGCGCTTCTCCGGGTCGGCCTCGTACCAGGAGCGGGCGATGGAGGCGGGGTGGCGGAGCAGGAAGATGAACCGGGCGTCGGGCCAGCAGGCGGCGATGCGCTTGTACGCGAAGGTATTGCTGGGCGTCTTCTCCACCAGGAAGTCCTTGCCGGAGCGCACCAGCTCACGGTGGAGCACCCGGTCCCAGATCAGGTGCTCCAGGTCGCCGCGCTCCAGACCCAGCTCGGCCATGGCGCGCTCGGCGAGCTTGGTGCCGGTGTTGACCTCCAGCCGGCGGAAGTGCAGTTCGTGCGCGGAGTGCAGGCGCGAGTGCGCGTTGAGGAGCAGGCGCAGCAGGGTGGAGCCGGAGCGTACCGGCGACATGATGAACACGGGGCGCCTGAGCAGCCGGTCGACTTCGGGATCCTCCGGGGGGCGGTACGCGACCTGCGCGACCGGCTTCGGCTCCGCGGGCTCCTTGGCCGGGGCGGGTTTCGGGGCAGGCGCATGCGGCAGCCCGGCCTTGCGGATCTCGAAACCCGTGGTTGCGCCGAGCTTGTGATTCAGCTTCCGGAGGAGGTTCATGCGCCCCGAGGCTAGAAGGCGTTTGTGAGACGGGCAACGTACCCGCGCGGCATGTTCGCTAAACGTGCAGGTCATAGCTAGTTTGATTCACGCCGAGTGGCGCTGGTCACAGCGGCCTTAGGGCGCCGGGGCAGACCTGCGGGATCCCGTCCCGGGCAGTGCCTCTCACCGCCCGGACGGGTGAATTCCGCACGGGACGTCGGCGCCGCCGAGGGTGAGGGGGTGCTGAGAACCATGAGAGCGGGATGAGAGCGGACGGCCCCGGGGGCGGCCGGTCTGAGCGTATCGGGTGAGCGATTCTCATGGACTTCTCATCCCCGGGTCCGCGGCGGTGTCCCGCGGCGGGACACGCGGGAGGGCGGTGGGAGTTCGGGTTGGCGGGGGGTGCGGTCGAAGGTGGTGCCCGTGCCGGACGGACCGGCACGGAAGGGATATCTCACCATGAACGTCACGATGAAGCGCGCCGCGGTCACCGCGGTCGCGGCCCTGGCGGTCCTGCTGGGCACCGCGGGGGCGGCGAGCGCCGCCGAGGGGCACGCCGGGCCGCACCGGCCGTGCGCGTCGCAGAGCAAGCACGTCACGCACGGCCCCGGCGGCTGGGCGGGCGAGGGCGGCAAGCGGGTGCATGTGAAGGAGGCGCCCCGGGGGCACTGCAAGAAGGCCAAGCGGACGCACGTCCGCGGGGACCGGGGGCCGGTGAAGAAGGTCGTGCTCACGGACGGGCGGAGGGGGCCGCGCCGCTGACGCCGCCCGCCGGCGATCGCCGGCCGTCCGGACGCTGATCGTGTGGACCGCCGACCGCTCGGGCCGCCGGGCGGTCGAGCGGTCGGGCCGCGCACCCCGTCCCGCGACCGCTGCGATCGCCGCCGTGTGCCGCTCCGCCGCGGGTCAGGCGTCGCGCAGCAGGCAGGTGAGCCGTGCGGTGCACACCCGGCGGGCCTCCTCGTCGCTGACGACGACCTCGTACGTCGCGGTGGACCGGCCGCGGTGCAGCGGCGTGGCGACGCCGGTGACCACGCCGGAGCGCAGGCCCCGGTGGTGGGTGCAGTTGAGGTCGACGCCGACGGCGACCTTCGCCGGGCCGCCGTGCAGCATCGCGCCGACGGAGCCCAGGGTCTCGGCGAGCACCGCGGAGGCGCCGCCGTGCAGCAGCCCGTACGGCTGGGTGTTGCCCTCCACCGGCAGGGTGCCGACGACCCGCTCGGGCGCCGCCTCCAGCACCTTGAGGCCCATGCGCTGTCCGAGGGCGCCGGCGGAGAACAGCTTCTCCAGGTCGACGCCGACGCCGGCGAACTCGTCGAGGATCTCCTGGGGGAACTTCGTGGTGTGCTCGCCCATGGGCGCCCGGCTCCGTCCTTTACACCGTCGTGTCGGGCTCCACCGTAGACGCGGCCGGTTCCAGCCTGACCACCAGGGACTTGCTCGTGGGGGTGTTGCTCGTGTCCGCGGTGGAGTCCAGCGGCACCAGCACGTTGGTCTCGGGGTAGTACGCGGCCGCGCAGCCCCGGGCCGTCGGGTAGTGCACGACGCGGAAGCCGTCCGCGCGCCGCTCGACGCCGTCGCGCCACTCCCCGACGATGTCCGCGTACGCGCCGTCGGCGAGGCCGAGGTCCGCGGCGTCGTCGGGGTGGACGAGGACGACGCGCCGGCCGCCGCGCACGCCGCGGTAGCGGTCGTCCAGGCCGTAGATCGTGGTGTTGTACTGGTCGTGGCTGCGCAGCGTCTGCAGCAGCAGCCGGCCCTCGGGCACCTCGGGATACGTCACGGGGCCGGCGGTGAAGTTGGCCTTGCCGGTGCTCGTGGGGAAGCGGCGCTCGTCGCGCGGGGCGTGCGGGAGGGTGAAGCCGCCGGGGCGGCGCACGCGGGCGTCGAAGTCCTCGAAGCCGGGCACCACGCGCGCGATACGGTCGCGGATGCGCCCGTAGTCACCGCTGAACTCCTCCCACGGCGTGACGCTGTCCTTCCCCAGCACGGCGCGGGCCAGCCGGCAGACGATCGCGACCTCCGACAGCAGTGCGTCGCTCGCGGGCGCGAGCCGGCCGCGGGAGGCGTGCACGACGCCCATGGAGTCCTCGACGGTCACGAACTGCTCGTGGCCGCGGCCGTCGGGCCCCGGCTGCCGGTCGCGCTCGGTGCGGCCCAGGGTGGGCAGGATGAGCGCGCGGGCACCGGTGACGACGTGGCTGCGGTTGAGCTTGGTCGAGACGTGCACGGTCAGCCGGGCACGGCGCATCGCGGCCTCGGTGACCGCGGTGTCGGGCGAGGCGGAGACGAAGTTGCCGCCGACGGCGAAGAAGACCTTGGCGTCCCCGTCGCGCAGCGCGCGGATGGCGCGTACGACGTCGTAGCCGTGGTGGCGGGGCGGGGCGAAGCCGAACTCCTTCTGCAGCGCGTCCAGGAAGGCGGGCGCGGGGCGCTCGAAGATGCCCATGGTGCGGTCGCCCTGGACGTTGCTGTGGCCGCGCACGGGGCAGACACCGGCGCCGGGGCGGCCGACGTGGCCGCCGAGGAGCAGGAAGTTGACGATCTCCTTGATGGTGGCCACGGCGTGCTTGTGCTGGGTGAGGCCCATCGCCCAGCAGACGACGATCTTGTCGGCGGCCAGCACCAGTTCGGCGGCGCGGTCGAGGTCGGCGGCGGTCAGGCCGGTGGCGCGCTCGGCGTCGGCGTCGGCGTAGCCGCGGGCGGCGGCCGCGTACTCCTCGTAGCCGTGGGTGTGCTCCGCGACGAACTCCTCGTCGACGGCCCCGGCGCCGGAGTCGTGCGCGGCGAGGACGCGGCGGGCCAGGGCACGGAAGAGCGCCTGGTCGCCGCCGACGCGGACCTGGAGGAACAGGTCGGTCAGCGGGGTGCCGCCGCGCGCCAGGCCGCGTACGGTCTGCGGGTTCTTGAACCGGACCATCGCGGGCTCGGGCAGCGGGTTGACGGTGATGACGCGGGCGCCGTTCCCCTTGGCGCGCTCCAGCGCGGTGAGCATGCGCGGGTGGTTGGTGCCCGGGTTCTGGCCGGCGACGATGATCAGGTCGGCCTGGTGGAGGTCGTCGAGCAGGACGCTGCCCTTGCCGACGCCCAGGGTCTCGGTGAGCGCGGAGCCGGACGACTCGTGGCACAGGTTCGAGCAGTCCGGCAGGTTGTTGGTGCCGAACTCGCGGGCGAAGAGCTGGTAGAGGAACGCGGCCTCGTTGCCGGTGCGCCCGGAGGTGTAGAAGACCGCCTCGTCGGGTGAGTCGAGGGCGGTCAGTTCCTCGGCGACGATGGCGAACGCCCGCTCCCAGGAGACCTGCTCGTACGTCTCGGCGCCCTCGGCGAGGTACACGGGATGGGTGAGCCGGCCCTGCTGGCCCAGCCAGTAGCCGCTGCGGCCGGCGAGTTCGGCGACGGGGTGCGCGGCGAAGAACTCGGGGGTGACGCGGCGCAGCGTCGCCTCCTCGGCGACGGCCTTGGCGCCGTTCTCGCAGAACTCGAAGGTGTGCGGCCGGTCCGGGTCGGGCCAGGCGCAGCCGGGGCAGTCGAAGCCGTCGCGCTGGTTGACGCGCAGCAGGGTGCGGGCCGTACGCCGTACGCCCATCTGCTCCTGCCCGGTGCGCAGCGCGTGCGCGATGGCGGCGGCGCCGACGGCGGACTGCTGGGGCGCGGTGACCTCGGGGGCGTCCTGTACGGGGTCGCCGACGGGCGGTTTACCGGCCATGGCGGGCACCCTTTCTCCGGTGGGGCGTACGGGACCGATCCTGCCATGCCGCACCGTCACGGCTCCGTTGTCGGTGCGGCATGGCAGGATCGGAGCCGTGGCTGAGAACGCATCGAAACCCCGTAACCCCAGCAGCCCCCGCCTGATGCTGCTGGACGGACATTCCCTGGCATACAGGGCGTTCTTCGCGCTACCCGCGGAGAACTTCTCCACCACCAGCGGGCAGGTCACCAATGCGATCTACGGCTTCACGTCGATGCTGTCGAACACGTTGCGTGACGAGGCGCCGACGCACCTGGCCGTCGCCTTCGACGTCTCGCGCAAGACCTGGCGCTCCGCGGAGTTCGCGGACTACAAGGCGAACCGGTCCACGACGCCCGACGACTTCAAGGGCCAGGTCGAGCTGATCGGCGAGCTGCTGGACGCGATGAACGTGCCGCGCTTCGCCGTCGAGGGCTTCGAGGCGGACGACGTGATCGCCACGCTGGCCACGCAGGCCGAGGCGGCCGGGTTCGAGGTGCTGATCGTCACCGGCGACCGGGACTCCTTCCAGCTCGTCTCCGACCACGTGACGGTGCTCTATCCCACCAAGGGCGTCTCCGAGCTGACCCGCTTCACCCCGGAGAAGGTCGAGGAGCGCTACGGGCTGACGCCCGCGCAGTACCCGGACTTCGCCGCCCTGCGCGGCGACCCCTCCGACAACCTGCCGGGCATCCCGGGCGTCGGCGAGAAGACCGCGGCCAAGTGGATCAAGCAGTTCGGGTCGTTCGCGGAGCTGGCCGAGCGGGCCGAGGAGGTCAAGGGCAAGGCCGGGCAGAACCTGCGCGACCACCTCGACGCGGTGAAGCTCAACCGCCGGCTGACCGAGCTGGACCGCGCCGTCGAGCTGCCGGCCGGGCCCGAGGGCCTGGAGCGCAAGCCGTACGACCGGACGTCGCTGCAGGTCATCATGGACGCCCTGGAGTTCCGCAACCCCAACTTCCGCGAGCGGCTGTTCAACGCCGACCCGGGCGCCGCCGAGGTGGAGGTCGAACCGGAGCCGGGCGTGCAGGTCGACGGCCGGGTGCTGGAGACGGGCGAGCTGGCGCCGTGGCTCGCCGAGCACGGCTCGGCACCGCTGGGCATCGCCACGGTCGACACCTGGCAGCTCGGCGTCGGCAGCGTCTCCGAAGTCGCGCTGGCCACCGCGGAGGGGCCCGCCGCCTGGTTCGACCCGGCCCGGCTGGACGCCGCGGACGAGAAGGCGTTCGCTACCTGGCTGGCCGACGCCGGCAGCGCCAAGACGGTGCACGACGCGAAGAGCGCCATGCGCGTCTTCGCCGAGCACGGCTGGACGGTCGAGGGCGTGGCGATGGACACGGCCCTGGCCGCCTATCTGGTCACCCCCGGCCGGCGGACGTTCGCGCTCGACGCGCTGTCGATCGCCTATCTGGGCCGCGAGTTGGAGCCCCCGGCGGCCGACGGGCAACTGGAGCTGGGCCTCGACGGCGAGGAGGGCGACCAGGAGGCCGCCGAGCGGGACGCACTGATGCGTACGGCCCGTACGGTCCTGGACCTCGGCGAGGCGCTGTCGGAGAAGCTGGCGCAGGTCGGCGCGGCGGAGCTGCTGGGCGACATGGAGCTGCCGGTCTCCGCGGTGCTGGCGGGGATGGAGCGGGCCGGCGTCGCCGTCGACCGGGCCCATCTGGAGGCCATGGAGGAGCAGTTCGCCGGCGCGGTGCAGCAGGCCGTCCGGGAGGCGCACGACGCGGTGGGGCACGAGTTCAACCTCGGCTCGCCCAAGCAGTTGCAGGAGGTCTTCTTCGGCGAGCTGGGCCTGCCGAAGACCAAGAAGACCAAGACGGGCTACACCACGGACGCCGACGCGCTCGCCTGGCTCGCCACCCGGACCGACCACGAGCTGCCGGTCATCATGCTGCGCCACCGCGAGCAGGCCCGGCTGCGCTCCACGGTCGAGGGGCTCATCAAGACCATCGCGGCGGACGGCCGGATCCACACCACGTTCAGCCAGACCGTCGCCGCCACCGGCCGGCTGTCCTCCACCGATCCGAACCTGCAGAACGTGCCCATCCGTACCGACGAGGGCCGGGCGATCCGGCGCGGCTTCGTCGTCGGCGAGGGGTACGAGTCGCTGCTGACCGCCGACTACAGCCAGATCGAGCTGCGCGTGATGGCCCATCTGTCGGAGGACGAGGGCCTGATCGAGGCGTTCGCCTCCGGCGAGGACCTGCACGACACGGTCGCCTCGCAGGTGTTCGCGGTGCCCCGCACCGAGGTCGACGCCGAGATGCGGCGGAAGATCAAGGCGATGTCGTACGGGCTGGCCTACGGTCTTTCCGCGTTCGGCCTCTCGCAGCAGCTCGGCATCGAGACGGCCGAGGCCCACAAGCTGATGGAGAACTACTTCGAGCGCTTCGGCGGCGTTCGGGACTATCTGCGCCGCGTCGTCGACGAGGCCCGGGCGACGGGTTACACGGAGACGATGTTCGGCCGCCGCCGGTATCTGCCCGACCTCAACAGCGACAACCGCCAGCGGCGCGAGATGGCCGAGCGGATGGCGCTCAACGCGCCGATCCAGGGCACGGCGGCGGACATCGTGAAACTCGCGATGCTGCGGGTGGACCGGGCGCTGACGGCGGCGTCGCTGGAGACGCGGCTTCTGCTCCAGGTGCACGACGAAGTCGTGCTGGAGGTGGCGCCGGGCGAGCGCGAGCGGGTGGAGGGGCTGGTGCGCCAGGAGATGGCCGGCGCGGTGGCCCTGCGGGCGCCGCTGGACGTCGCGGTGGGCGTCGGCGCGGACTGGGAGTCGGCCGCACACTGAGCGCGGCACGGTGGGCCGCCGGATCGCGCGGCGGTCTCCACCCCCGCGGTGTGTCAGCTCGCGGGGTCGTCCTCGCCGATGTGGTGGACGCGGACGAGGTTGGTCGAGCCGGGGATGCCGGGCGGGCTGCCGGCGGTGATGACGACCACGTCGCCCTTGCGGCAGCGGCCGATCTTCAGCAACTGCTCGTCGACCTGCGCCACCATCTCGTCGGTCGTCTGCACCATCGGGCCGAGGAACGTCTCCACGCCCCACGTCAGGTTGAGCTGGCTGCACGTCGCCGGGTCCGGGGTGAAGGCCAGCACCGGGATCGGCGAGCGGTAGCGCGAGAGCCGCCGTACCGTGTCGCCGGACTGCGTGAACGCCACCAGATAGCGCGCCCCGAGGAAGTCGCCGACCTCCGCCGCCGCGCGCGCCACCGCGCCGCCCTGTGTGCGGGGCTTGTTGCGCTCGGTCAGCGTCGGGAGGCCCTTGGCGAGCATCTCCTCCTCCGCAGCCTGGACGATCCGGCCCATCGTCCGCACCGTCTGGATCGGGTACTTGCCGACGCTCGTCTCGCCGGACAGCATCACCGCGTCCGTGCCGTCCATCACCGCGTTGGCCACGTCGGACGCCTCCGCGCGCGTCGGCCGGGACGCCTCGATCATCGAGTCCAGCATCTGGGTGGCGACGATGACCGGCTTGGCGTTCCGCTTGGCCAGCTTGACCGCCCGCTTCTGCACCATCGGCACCTGCTCCAGCGGCATTTCCACGCCCAGGTCGCCGCGGGCCACCATGAGCCCGTCGAAGGCGTCGACGATGCCCTCCAGGTTCTCGACCGCCTGGGGCTTCTCCACCTTGGCGATCACCGGCACCCGCCGGCCCTCCTCGTCCATGATCCGGTGGACGTCGCGGACGTCCTGCCCCGAGCGGACGAAGGACAGCGCGATGATGTCCGCGCCGGCGCGCAGCGCCCAGCGCAGGTCGTCGCGGTCCTTGGTGGAGAGCGCGGGGACGGAGACCGCGACGCCGGGCAGATTGAGGCCCTTGTTGTCGGAGACCATGCCGCCCTCGATGACGATGGTGCGGACCCGGGGCCCGTCCACGGCGGTCACCTCCAGCGTGACGCGGCCGTCGTCGACGAGGATCCGCTCGCCCCGCCCGACGTCGGCGGCCAGCCCGGCGTACGTCGTACCGCAGCACTGGCGGTCGCCTTCGACCGGATCGACGCTGATGGTGAATTCATCGCCCCGTTCGAGAAATACAGGACCTTCGCGGAAGGTACCCAGCCGGATCTTCGGGCCCTGAAGGTCGGCGAGCACGCCGACGCTGCGCCCCGTTTCGTCCGCGGCCTTGCGCACCCGTGCGTAACGCTCCTCGTGCTCAGCGTAGGTGCCATGGCTGAGATTGAACCTGGCAACGTCCATTCCCGCCTCGACCAGGCTCTTGATCTGGTCGTATGTGTCAGTAGCGGGACCCAGGGTGCAGACAATCTTCGCTCGGCGCATGCTTTCGACTCTATGACTTACCGGCAGGTAGGGAACCGGGTATTGGCCATTCCCCAACGACATTTGAGCGAAGGTCTATTGAGATCGAGCCGACAACTAATAAAACGTGCGGGCCGCTGCTCTGATGAGCGCTTTCAGAGTTGCGGACGGGTCATGATGAACCTCGCGTTCACCCGTGCGTAGACAGTCTGCCGCTGAGGTTCGAGGTCGAGCGCGGGGGCAGCTTCCCCGCCGGGTGCCGCGACGCCGCCGTAGCCGCGGGGCGCCTCCGTCGCCAGCCACGCCTCCTGCCGCTCCGCGCCCTCGTCGGCGATCTCCAGCACCGCCGTCGGCTCCGCGCCCAGCGCCTCGGCGTACTCGCGGGCCCGCGTCACCGCCTCCCGTACCGCCTGCTGCCGCGCCTCGCGGTGCACCGGCGAGTCCGGGCGCAGCGCCCACCACGGTCCTTCGACGCTCGTCAGCTCAAGGTCGGCGGCCCGGGTGCTCAGCTCGCCGAGCGCGGTGAAATCGCTGAACGTCGCGGTCAGCCGGACCCGGCCGTGGTAGCGGCGCACGCGCTCGCCGCGGCCGTGCCGGCCGAGCTCCGGGGTCACGAGCATCGAGCCGGTCTCCAGCTTCTCGACCGCGTCGCCGTACGACCTGATCAGCTCGCGCGCCTCGGCATTGCGGCGGGTCAGGTCCTCCAGCGCGGTGCGCCGGTCGGTGCCGCGGACGGCGACGGTCACGGCGATCCGGGCGATCTCCGGGTCGACTTCGAGCCGGGCTTCGCCGCGGACGGCCAGGCGAGGCTCGTCGGGGGTGCCGTACGGGGCGGGGGCGGGGGGCGGGTTCGTCATGCCTTCACTGTGCCAGGGTCCGGCGCGCGCGGGATGCGCTGCGCCGGTTCAGCGGGCCGTTCGCGCCGGTTCTGCCGGAGCCCGAAGGTGGTGAAGGCGGTACGGGTCGGCAGCGGGTACGGCTCCGCGCCGGTGACGTCGTCGAGGATGACGGCGCTGCGGTGGGCGGCCAGGCCCAGGTCGGGGGCGCCGACGCCGTGCGTGTGCCGCTCGGCGTTCTGGACGTAGATCCGGCCGGTGACCTCCGGGGCGAGCACGAGGCGGTGCCGCTCGTCGACCTGCGGGCGGCCCGCGGCGTCGCGGCGCAGCAGCGGCTCCAGCCGGGCGAGGAGGCCGTCGAGCGGGCGCTCGCGGTAGCCGGTGGCGAGCACCACGGCGTCGGTGCGCAGGGTCTCGCGGGCGCCCTGCGCGGCGTGCTCCAGGTGCAGTTCGATGCGGTCCGAGCCGAGCCGCCCCGCGGTGCGTACGGTGACGCCCGGGGTGAGGACCACGTCGGGCCAGCCGCCGCCGAGGGTGCGGCGGTACAGCTCGTCGTGGACGGCGGCGATGGTCTCGCCGTCGATGCCCTTGTACAGCTGCCACTGCCGTGGCAGCAGTTCGTCGCGTACCTCCTCGGGCAGCCCGTGGAAGTAGCGCGCGTAGTCGGGCGTGAACTGCTCCAGGCCCAGCTTGCTGTACTCCATCGGCGCGAACGCCGGGGAACGTGCCAGCCAGTGCAGGCCCTCCGCGCCCGCCGGACGGGCCCGCAGCAGGTCGAGGAAGACCTCCGCGCCGGACTGCCCGGCGCCGACGACGGTGACGTGCCCGGCGTCGACGAGGCGGGCGCGGTGCGGCACGTAGTCGGCGGAGTGCACGACGTCGGCCGCGGGCGAGCCGACGAGCGGCCGCAGCGCCTCCGGCACGTACGGCTCGGTGCCCACCCCGACGACGAGGTGCCGGGCGTGGGCGCGGCCCAGCGCGGCGGCCTCGCCGACGGCGTCGAGCTGGGCGAAGTCGGCCTCGAACAGGCCGCTTTCCGCGTTCCAGCGGACGTCCTCGACCTGGTGGCCGAAGTGCAGGCCGGGAAGCTGCCCGCTGACCCAGCGGCAGTACGCGTCGTATTCGGCGCGGTGGGCGTGGAAGCGCTCGGCGAAGTAGAAGGGGTAGAGCCGCTCGCGCACGCGCAGGTAGTTGAGGAAGCTGAAGGGGCTGGTGGGGTCGGCGAGCGTGACGAGGTCGGCGAGGAAGGGCACTTGGAGGGTGGTGCCCTCGATGAGCAGCCCGGGATGCCAGCGGAACTCGGCGCGGCGCTCGTAGAACGCGGTGGTCAGGCCACGGACGCGGGCGGCGAGAGCGGCGAGCGAGAGGTTGAACGGGCCGATACCGATCCCGGCGAGGTCGAGGGGGCGCCGGCGGTCGGTGTGCTCAGCGGGCATCGGGGGCGGTTCCGTTCTCGCGGGCCGATGGGGGCGGGTGGGGCGAGGGGGCCGGTGCCCGGTGGGCCTCGGTGACGAGCTTGAGCAGGTTGCGCAGGTCGCCGGGCTGCACATGGGGGTTGAGCAGGGTCGCCTTCAGCCAGCGCCGCCCGCCGGCCTCCGCGCGGCCGAGCACCGCGTGCCCGTCGGTGAGCAGCCGCCGCCGCAGCACGGCGACCGCGGCGTCGTCGGCGCCCACGGGCCGGAAGAGGACCGTGGTCAGCGTCGGCGGCGCGTACAGCTCCAGCTCGGGATCCTCCTCGACCAGCTCCGCGAGCCGCGCCGCCGCGGTGAACGTCCCCTCCACCAGCTCCGCGACCCCGGCGCGGCCCAGCGCGCGCAGTGTGACGGCGATCTTGAGCACGTCGGCGCGGCGCGTGGTGCGCAGCGAGCGGTGCAGCAGGGCGGGCAGGCCGGCGTCGGTGTCGTCGTCGGCGCTGAGGTAGTCGGCGGTGTACGCGAGCGGGGCCAGATCGGCGTCGTCGCGTACGGCCAGGAAGCCGGCGGCGATCGGCTGCCAGCCCAGCTTGTGCAGGTCGAGCGCGACGGTGTGGGCCCGGTCGAGCCCGTCGACGAGGTGCGCGCGGCTCGGGGCGAGCAGCAGCAGTCCGCCGTACGCGGCGTCCACGTGCAGCCGGGCGCCGTGCGCCGCGGCGGCGTCGGCGAGCCCGGGCAGCGGGTCGACGGCGCCGGTGTCGGTGGTGCCGGCGGTGGCGACGACCAGCGCCCGGCCCGGGGCGCCGCCGGGGCCGCGGTCGTGCATCAGGGCGAGGACGTCCCGTACGGCGGCGGGGTCGAGGACGCCCCGAGGGGTGGGCACGAGGTGCGGGGCGCGCATGCCCAGCAGCCACGCGGCGCGGCGCACGCTGTGGTGGGCGTTGGCGCCGGCGACCACCTGCACGCCGGGGCCGAGGAGTTCGCGGGCGAGCAGCAGCGCGAGCTGGTTGGCCTCCGTGCCGCCGGTGGTGACCAGCGCGTCCGGCCGGGCGGCGCCGGGGTGGACCTCGGCGGCGACGGCAGCGGCCACCTCGGCCTCCAGTTCGGCGGCGGCCGGAGCCTGGTCCCAGGAGTCCAGCGACGGGTTGAGCGCGCCGGCCGCGAGGTCCGCGGCGGCGGCGACGGCGAGCGGCGGGGCGTGCAGGTGGGCGGCGCAGTGCGGGTCCGCCGGGTCGGCGGCACCCTCGGCGAGGAGGCGGACGAGGCCGGCGAGGGCCGCCTCCGCGCCGACGCCGGTGTCGGGCAGCACGGGGCGGACGGCCTCGCGCACCCGCGCGGCGACGGCCGCCGGGCCGCCGGCGGGCAGCGGCCCCCGGCGGCGGTCGGCGCCGTCGCCGAGGGCGGCGAGGACGGTGTCGAGGTACGGGCGGAGGGCGCGGGGGCCGGCGGTGCCGCCCGCGAGGGCGGCTTCGGCGGCAGCGGGCATGCAGGCTCCTGAGGGCGCCGGTCCCGGGGGGCCGGTCTGGGGAGGTGAGGCGGCCCTAACCTACTTCCGCCATTTCTCCGAAACGCACCGTTCTGCCCGGGAGTTCGCCCGTACGTGGGAACGCGTGACGACGCGGAGGGGAGCGTTCCACGATCTGCTACGGGACCGGGCGCGACGCCGTTCCGGCAGGCGCGCCCGGTCCCGTTGCGCTACTCGCGCCCGGTCTCCCCCGCTTCGCGTACGCGCAGCGCCCGGCCCAGGTCGTCGAGCTGGTCGGCCAGCCGCCGCCGCAGCGCCGGCACCAGGTCGTCCCGCTCCAGGCACTCCTCGCCGAGCCGCAGCGTCTCCGCGTCCACGAACCCCCGCGGGAACCCGAAGCGCCCCGCCGCCTGGGCGATGGCGGGGCCGCGGCGCTCGGCGAGCGCCGGCGTCTCGGCGAACCAGCGCGGCACGTACGGCGCCAGCACCTCGCGGTGCTCCGGCTGCCAGAAGCCCATGGCGGTCGCGGTGAACAGGTAGGCGGACGGCTCCCCGGCGCCGGCCGCGGCCCCGTCCCCGTACATCGCCTCCCAGGCCGTCGCCTTCGCCTCCGCACCCGGCAGCGCGGCCAGGCACCTCGCCGCGCCCTCCTGCGCGGACGCGCCGGGGTCGCGGGCGACCTCCGCCTCGATCCGCTCCGGGGTCGTGGCGCCGAGGACGGCGAGCCGGGCGAGGCAGCGCCAGCGCAGGTCGGGGTCGAGCACGGGGCCGCCGGGGACCGTGCCCGCGGCGAGCCAGTCGCGTACCTCGTCCGGCTCGTCGGCGCAGTCGATGAGGGCGCGTACGGCCGCGAGCCGCAGCCCGGGGTCGGCGATGTCGTCGGTGCGGCGCAGCAGTTCGCGGCAGGTCTCCGCGACCGTCGCGCGGGCCGCCGGGCGGTCCGCGTCGGCGACGTAGGAGCCCGCGACCGGACCGCGGGCGAAGGCCAGCACGCCCTGGACGACGGCGAGGTCGTCCTCCGCCGGCAGGTGCGCGGCGGCGGCCCGGAGGTAGTCGGCGGGCGGCAGTTCGGCGTCGCGGACCATGTCGCGGGCGGCGTTCCACAGCACGGCGCGGCTGAGCGGGTCGGGGATCCCCGACAGACAGCGCAGGGCGGTCTCCCAGGAGCGGTCGTCGAGCCGGATCTTGGCGTAGGTGAGGTCGCCGTCGTTGACGAGGACGAGGGCGGGCGCCCGGCCCTCCGCGGACGCGGACTTCAGCCCGAGGTCCGCGGCGAACTCCTGCGCCACCTGCTCGCGCAGCACCAGCCGGCCGGGCTCGTCCGGGACTTCGTCGTAGAGGCCGACGTCCAGCCGGT
Source organism: Streptomyces sp. B5E4 (assembly GCF_039871555.1). Classification (NCBI taxonomy): domain Bacteria; kingdom Bacillati; phylum Actinomycetota; class Actinomycetes; order Kitasatosporales; family Streptomycetaceae; genus Streptomyces; species Streptomyces sp. B5E4. Next base: position 275,853 of record NZ_JBDPMI010000005.1, on the reverse strand, counting down.
GCGGGCGGCTCCCGGCGTGCTCGACCTCCAGCACCCACACGTCGTCCTCGCCCTGCCAGACCTCCGGACGGAAGGTGTCGACGCCGGTGGTACGCAGCCAGGCGTCGGCCCACTCGGGCACGTCGCGGCCGGAGGCGCGGTCCATGGACTCGATGAAGTCGGCGAGGGTGGCGTTGCCGAAGCGGTGCTGGGAGAAGTAGTCGTCGATCCCGGCGAAGAAGTCCTTCTCGCCCATCCAGGCGACGAGTTGGCGCAGCGCGCCCGCGCCCTTCGAGTACGAGATGCCGTCGAAGTTCTGCAGCGCTGAGGCGCTGTCGGGGACGCGCGGCGGGGCGACGGGGTGCGTGGAGGGCCGCTGGTCGGCGTCGTAGCCCCAGCTCTTGCGGGCGATGGCGAAGTCGGTCCAGGTGCCGGTGAAGCGGGTGGCCTCGGTGAGGATCTGGTAGCCCATGTACTCGGCGAAGGACTCGTTCAGCCAGATGTCGTCCCACCAGCGCAGGGTGACCAGGTCGCCGAACCACATGTGCGCCATCTCGTGCGCGACGACCATGGCGCGGGTCTGCCGCTCGGTGTCGGTGACGGCGGAGCGGTAGACGAACTCGTCGCGGAAGGTGACCAGGCCCGGGTTCTCCATGGCGTTGGCGTTGAACTCGGGGACGAACGCCTGGTCGTAGGAGTCGAAGGGGTACGGCTCGGCGAACCGCTCGTGGTAGCGGTCGAAGCAGCGCCGGGTGATGTCGAACAGCTCCTCGGCGTCGGCGTCGAGATGGGCGGCGAGGGAGCGGCGGCAGTGCAGTCCGAAGGGCAGCCCGGCGTGCTCGGTGTGGACGGAGTGCCAGGGTCCGGCGGCGACGGCCACGAGGTAGGTGGCCAGCGGCGGGGTGGTGGTCAGCCGCCAGCGGACGCCGGCTTCGGGGGCGGCGTCGGGACCGGCGTCCGCTTCCTGATGGGCGATGCCGTTGCCGAGGACGGTCCAGCCTGCGGGCGCGGTGACGGAGACGTCGAAGACGGCCTTGAGGTCGGGCTGGTCGAAGGCGGCGAAGGCGCGCTGCACGTCGTCCAGGAAGAGCTGGCTGTAGACGTACGTCTCGCCGTCGGCGGGGTCCGTGAAGCGGTGCATGCCCTCGCCGGTGCGCGAGTAGCGCATGACGGCCTCGACGCGCAGTTCGTGCTCGCCCTCGGCGAGTTGCAGCGCGAGCCGGTTGTCGTCGAGCGCGCCGGTGTCCAGGTCCCGGCCGTCGAGCGTGACACGCACCAGCTCGGCGGGCCTGATCTCGATGAACGTTTCTGCGGCCACGCGGGCGGCGAAGCCGATGACGGTGCTGGAGCCGAAGACCTCCTCGCCGCGCGTCAGGTCGAGGTCGACGGCGTAGTGGCGGACGTCCAGCAGGTCGGCGCGGAGCTGCGCCTCGGCGCGGGTGAGTGCGGGCATGGGCCATATGCTGCCTCACGACCTGCGGGTACGACGACACCCGGGCGGGTCGGGGCCCGAACTCGCGTCCGGGGCGCGGGCGGCGGGGCTACGCTGCTCGGCGTGCCGGACAGAACCCTGGAGGCGCTGGGCCTCGCGACCGTACCCCTGCTGGAGCCGCTGACGTATCCGGGGCCGCCGGTGCCCGGTCCCTCGCTGCTCGCCGGCGACCGGCTGCTGCCGCTGCGGCCCGCGGCGGGCGGGGTGGGCCGGTGGCGGGTGGCCGACGGCGGTACGGACACGGGGCTGGACGAGGCGCTGGCGGCGCTGGGCCGGGCGCCGGTGGCGGCGCGCGTCCCGGTGCTGGCGCTGGGGTCCAACGCGGCGCCGGGGCAGGTGCGGCACAAGCTGACGCACCTGGGACTGCCCGCCGTCGTGCCGGTCACACCGGTCACCGTCGGCGGCCTCGGCGTCGGCGTCTCGGGGCACATCAGCCCGCCGGGGTACGTCGCGGCGGCCCCGTACGCCGACGCGGCCGCCGCGTCGCGGCTGTGGGTGACGTGGCTGGACGACGGGCAACTGCACGCCGTGGACGGCACGGAGATGCCGAACTACGGGCGCGCGCTGCTGCCGGCCGCGGAGTTCCCGGTGCGGCTGCCCGGCGGCGAGCGGCTGCCGGACACGTACGTCTACTACAACGCCCGCGGCGTGCTCTCCGACGCACACCGCCGTCCGCTCCCCCACACCCCGGACCAGCCCGCCCTCCTGGCCCGCCTGCTCGCCGCCTCCTCCCGGCTGCGGGACCTCCTGGGCCCGACGCCCCGCGACTGGGTCGCCCGCGTGGGGGCCGACGCGGAGGTGCGGGAGGCGGGGACACGCATCTTCCGCGAGGAGGGCTGGCTGCTGCCGGAGACGGTCTTCGGGACGTACGCGGCGCAGGAGGGGACGTAGCAGGGGCAGGGTCACGCACCCGGGGCGCCGGAACGGATCCGCACCACCGGACCCGTGGGAAATCCGCGGTCCCGCCGGCCGTCAGCCGCCCTTCAGCCCGTACGCACCGCGATCACCCGCCCGCGGGCGGGTCCGGGGCGGCGGAGTTGGCGAGGGTCTCGTGGTGCCGGATGACCTCGGCGATGATGAAGTTGAGAAGTTTCTCCGCGAATGCCGGATCCAGCTTGGCGCTCTCCGCCAGCTCGCGGAGGCGGATGATCTGGCGCGCCTCGCGGTCGGGGTCCGCGGGGGGCAGGTGGTGGGAGGCCTTGAGACGGCCGACCTGCTGGGTGCATTTGAAGCGTTCGGCGAGCATGTGCACGACGGCCGCGTCGATGTTGTCGATGCTGTCGCGGAGCCGGGCGAGCTCGGCCCGTACGGCGGAGTCGGAGAGGCCGTCCATGGCCGACGGGGACGTGGAGTGGTCGGTCATGCGGCCACCGTAACAGGGGCGGGCAGGTTGTCAGTGCCGGCTGTTACCTTCCTGGGCATGGCAAACGTGCAGGCGGGGGCAGACCGGCGGGCGATGGTGGCGGCTGCGGTGACGGTGGTGCTGTGGGCGTCGGCGTTCGTCTCCATCCGGGACACGGGCGAGCACTTCAGCCCGGGCGCGCTGGCGCTCGGCCGGCTCCTGGCGGGCTCGGCGGCGCTGGCGCTGATCCTGCTCGTGCGCCGCGAGGGGCCGCCGCCGCGGGGGGCGTGGCCGGGCATCGCGGTCTCGGGCACGCTCTGGTTCGGGGTGTACATGGTGGCGCTCAACTGGGGCGAGCAGCTGGTCGACGCAGGCACGGCCGCGATGGTCGTGAACGTCGGGCCGATGCTCGTGGCGCTGCTCAGCGGGTGGCTGCTGAAGGAGGGCTTCCCGCGGATGCTGGTGGCGGGCCTCGCCGTGTCCTTCGCGGGCGCCGTGGTGGTGGGGATATCGATGTCCGACGGGGGCGGTTCCTCGCTCGGCGGGGTGCTGCTGTGCCTGCTGGCCGCGGCGACGTACGCGAGCGGGGTCGTCAGCCAGAAGCCGGCCCTGGCGCACGCCTCGCCGCTCCAGGTCACGGCCTACGGCTGTATGACGGGCGCGGTGCTGTGCCTGCCGTTCGCGGGGCAGTTGGCGGGGCAGATGGCCGACGCGCCGCTGTCGGCGACGGCCAACGTGGTGTATCTCGGCATCTTCCCGACGGCGCTGGCCTTCACGACATGGGCGTACGCGCTGGCGCGGACCACCGCGGGGAAGATGGGCGCGACGACGTACGCGGTGCCGGCACTGGTGGTGCTGATGTCGTGGGCGGCGCTGGGCGAGGTGCCGGAGGTGCCGACGCTGCTCGGCGGCGCGCTGTGCCTGGCGGGCGTGGCGGTGTCGCGACGGCGGGGCATGCGCCGCGAGGCACGCGTCGTCGCCTCGGGCGGGACGGCGGCGGACGGCGCGGCTGCCGCCGGTGTGGCGGAAGGCGGTGCGGTGCCGGACGCCGGGGCGGTGACCGGGGAGTCCGTGGCAGAGGCGGCCGGAGAGCCGGCCCGGGAGGAAAGGCCGCGTTGAGCCGCCGGGCGGCGACGCCCCGCTGAGCGGCGGGGGGGGTGTGCCCGGGCCGTAGCGGGGGTCCTCCCGTGGTACTACGGGCCCGCGCGGATGCGGGCCGTGGTCGGACGATCGGCGTGGTCGCGCGGCCTAGCGTCGTCGGTATGACGATCGAAGTACGCGGGCTCACCAAGCGGTACGGCGAGAAGACCGCCGTCGACGACCTGACCTTCACCGTGCGCCCCGGCACCGTGACCGGCTTCCTCGGGCCCAACGGCGCCGGCAAGTCCACCACGATGCGCCTCATCGTGGGCCTGGACGCGCCGACCGGCGGCTCCGTCACCGTCAACGGGCGCCCGTACGCCCGGCACCCGGCGCCCCTCGCCGAGGTCGGGGCCCTGCTGGAGGCGCGGTCCGTGCACACCGGGCGCAGCGCGTACAAGCATCTGCTCGCGCTCGCCCTGACCCACGGCATCCCGCGCTCCCGGGTGGAGGAGGTCATCGAGGCGGTGGGGCTGGCCCGCGTGGCGCGCAAGCGCGCCGGCGGGTTCTCGCTGGGCATGGGGCAGCGGCTCGGCATCGCCGCCGCACTGCTGGCCGACCCGGCGGTCGTCCTGCTCGACGAACCGGTCAACGGCCTCGACCCCGAGGGCGTGCTGTGGATCCGCAACCTGCTCAAGGAGCTGGCGGCGGAGGGCCGCACGGTGTTCGTCTCCTCGCACCTGATGAGCGAGATGGCGCTGACCGCGGAGCACCTGGTCATCGTCGGCCGCGGGCGGCTGCTCGCGGACACGACGGTGGCGGAGTTCGTCCGGGCCGCGGGGCGCGACGAGGTGTCGCTGACGTCGCCGCAGGCGGGCCGGTTGCGGGAGTTGCTGGCGGGCCCCGGCGTGGAGGTCACCTCCCACGCGCCGGACGGGCTGCGGGTCCGCGGCGTCGGCGCCGAGGACATCGGCCTGACGGCCGCCGCGCACGGCGTGCCGCTGTTCGAGCTGACGCCGCACCGGGTGTCGCTGGAGGAGGCGTTCATGGAGCTGACCCGGGACGCCGTCGAGTACCACGCCCCCGCCGCGGGGCGGAAGGAGGAGATCGCCGCATGAGCACCCCGTCCCTGACCGCGCCGGGCCCGGGCGGCACGAATGCCGGTGGCGCCGCCCGCTACCGCGTGACGTACCCGCGGGTGCTGCGCGCGGAGTGGTCCAAGCTGTGGTCGCTGCGCTCGACCTGGTATTCGCTGGCCGCCGTCGTCGTGCTGGCCGCCGGCATCGGCCTCGCGGTCGGCGCCAGCTACACCGACGGAGGCGGCGACGGTCCCCAGGACCCCGTCGAGGTCAGCCTGCTGGGCCTGAACTTCGGCCTGCTGATCCTGCCCGTGCTGGGCATCCTCACCGCGGCGGGCGAGTGGTCGACGGGGATGGTGCGCGCCACGATGTCGGCGGTGCCGCGCCGCCTGCCGGTGCTGTGGGCGAAGGCGGTCGTCTTCGGCGCGGTGGGCTTCGTCCTGACGCTGGCGACGGCGCTGGTGACGTTCCCGCTGGCGCAGGCGTTCCTCGCCGACACCCCCATCGCCGCCGGCCTCGGCGACCCCGGGGTGGGGCGGGCGCTGGTCACCACGGCCGCGGGGGCGGCGTTGCTCGCCGTGCTCGGGGTGGCGGTCGGGGCGCTGCTGCGCGGCATCCCGGCGTCGATCGGGGTGTACGTGGCGGTGCTGATGGTGGTGCCGAGCGTGGCGCCGCTGCTGCCGTACGCCTGGGTGGAGGACGCCGTGGCGTACACCCCGCTGGCCGCCATGGACCCGCTGATGTCCGCCCACCCGGCGCCGGACCTGCCGTCGATCGGCACCGCGCTCCTCAGCATGGCCGTCTGGGCGGCGGCCGGGCTGGCCGCGGCGGCGCTGCGGCTCCGGCGAAGTGACGTCTGAGAGCCGCTGGGCGACCATGGGCCGGGGGCGAGCGGCGGGTGTGCGGCGATGCTGCGTCCGTCCGGCGGGGGCGGGCGGGCCGAGCGTCCCGCCAGGGCGGTGAGGGCGGCGCGGATGGCACGGATGGCGCGAATGGTGAAGGAGGCGCGGGTGGCGATGAGGACCGTGCGAATCGCGGCAACGGCCGGACGGACGGCGGCGGGATGACACGGGAAGCGACGGCGCGGAAAGCGCAGGGGCCCGGCGCGGACAGAGGCCCGGCGGCGGTGCCGGGCACGGGCGCGGATCCGGCGCCGGTGCCCCCGCCGACGCAGCGCATCCACGCCGCCGCGCAGCGGGCGCGGGCCTTCGACGCCCGCCGTCCGGCCGTGTGGGACGCGGTGCTGACCGGCCTCGTCGCCTTCCCGGGCCTCGTACAACTCACTCTCGGCGACTGGCGCGACGACTCCCGGGACCAGCCCGGCGCGGACCCCGCCGAGCTGGCGTCGATGCCGTCGGCCGTGCCGTGGCTGCTGTGGGCGGGCATGGTGGCGGCGATGCCGTGGCGCCGGCAGTACCCGTTCGCGATGTTCTGCGCCGTCGCCGCGCTGACCTTCGTCCACGACGCGTACCACCTGGCTCTCGCCTCCGTGATCGCCCTCGGCGTCGCCCTGCACAACGTCGCACTTCGGCTACCGCTGTCGCGGCTGCTGTGGGTCGCCGCGATCCTGGCGGCGGACATCGGCGCGGAGACGCTGCGCGAGCCGCCGGAGGACTTCGTCCGCACGTATCTGCCGGTGATCGCCATCGCCGCGACCATCGTGATGAGCGGCATCACCGTCCGCACCCGGCGCGACTACATCGCCTCCCTGCTGGACCGGGCCGACCGGCTGGAGGTCGAGCGCGACCAGCGGGCGCAACTCGCCGCCGCGGCCGAACGCGCCCGGATCGCCCGCGAGATGCACGACATCGTGGCGCACAACCTCTCGGTGATCGTCGGCCTCGCGGACGGCGGCCTGTACGCGGCCCGCGGTGGCGACGGCCCGGCCGCGGGTGGCACGGGCGGTCCCGCCGGCCGCGCCGCGAAGCGGCCCGCGCAGGCGCTGGAGGCGATCTCCACCACCGGCCGGCAGGCACTGGGCGAGTTGCGCCGGCTCCTGGGCGTCCTGCACGAGCAGGACTCCGGCGCCGGGCCCGCGCACCTGGCGCCGCAGCCGGGGCTGGCCGAGCTGGACCCGCTGCTGCAGCGGGTACGGGAGGCGGGGCTGCCGGTGCGCTGTACGGTGCGCGGGGACTCGGGAACGCTCTCGGAGGGACGGCAGTTGACGGTCTACCGGATCGTGCAGGAGGCGCTGACGAACACGCTGAAGCACGGGGGCGCGGGCGCGACGGCGGCGGTGCGTCTGACCTGCGGAACGGGCGGGGTGGAGATCGAGGTGACGGACACGGGGGCGCCCTCCGGGCGGAGCGGCGGGGGCAGGAGCCGGAGCGGACAGGTGCGGCGGGAACCGGGACGTGGGAGCGGACGAGAGCCCGGGGCCGTGACCGGTGGCGGCGCCGCGGGCGGCGGGACTTCGCCGTACGGCGCCGACGCGGCACCTGCCCGGGGCACCGCGCGCCCGGCCCCGGGCAGCGGCCGGCCCGACCACGCGCCGGCCGGGCGCGGGCCGCAGGCCGGAGCCACTGCCACCGCCGCAGGGAGGCCGCCGGGCGGCAGCGGGTCCACGGGCGCGTGGACACCTGCACACGGCGGTGAGGAGACAGGCGGCCGGGGAATCGCCGGCATGCGCGAGCGCGCCGCCGTCTACGACGGCACTCTCGCGGCGGGCCCCGCCCCGGGCGGCGGCTGGCGCGTCCACGCGACGCTGCCGCCTCCGGCGGGCCCGGCGCCCGCCGACGCGCACGACCGCGGGCAGCCGGCGGCCGGGGTCCCGAACGCGGCCGGCCCCGGCCCCGGAGACGGGGCCGATCCGGTGCCGGGAGCCGGTCCCGCCCAGGCGGTCGACTCCTCGTCCGCCCCCGGGCCTTCGCGCCGCGCCGCTCCCGCGCCCGGCCGGCCCCCGCAAGACTCCCCGCCCGGTGCCGCGCCCCCGCCCGGGCCCACCCGCTCACCCACCGCCGAAGGCCCGGCCCCTGCCGGGAGGCCGCCCGTGCCCGGTCCCCCGCCGGAGGCGGTCCCGTGACCAGCGTGCTGATCGTCGACGATCACGCCCTCCAGCGGTTGGGTTTCCGGATGCTGCTGGAGAGCCAGGGCGACATGGCCGTCGCCGGCGAGGCCGGCGGTGGGGCCGAGGCGGTGCGGCTGACCGCCGAACTGCGGCCCGATGTCGTCCTGATGGACGTCCGCATGCCCGGCCTCGACGGCATCGAGGCGACCCGCCGCATCGCCGCCTCCGGCGGCCGCACCCGGGTCCTGATCCTGACGACGTTCGACCTCGACGAGTACGCCTTCGCCGGGCTGCGCGCCGGCGCCAGCGGATTCCTCGTCAAGGACGCGCTGCCCGACGAACTGCTCGCCGGGATCCGGGCGGTCGCCTCCGGCGAGGCCGTGGTCGCCCCGGCGCTGACCCGCCGGCTCATCGAGCGCTACGCCCACCTGCTGCCCGCCCGCAGCGAGCCCGCGGGCCCCGACCCGCGGCTGGCCGTGCTCACCGACCGGGAGCGCGAGGTGCTGCGGGCCGTCGCGCTGGGCTGGACGAACGGCGAGATCGCCGAGCGGATGCACCTGGCCGAATCGACGGTCAAGACGCACATCGGCAGGATCCTCGGCAAGACCGGCGCCCGCGACCGCGTGCAGGCGGTGATCTTCGCGTACGACACCCGCCTGGTACGTCCCGACTGACCGGCACGGCCCGCGACTTCGCACCCGGGCACCCGGGCACCCGTCCCGTACGTCCCGGCCGGCCGGCAGCACCCGCCGACCGCGCCGCCCGGGCACCGCTTACACAGGCCCGCGCCCCCGCGGGGCCCTCCCCGCCACCGGCGGGTCCCCCGTCTCCGGTGCCCGGTCGCTCCAGCCGCCCGGCACCGTGCGCCCCTGCTGGTCGCGGAAGTGCACCGGCGCCACCCCCACCCGGCGTGTGAACAGCCGCGAGAAGTACGCCGGGTCGTCGTACCCCACCCGCCGGGCGACCGCCGCGATCGGCAGCTCCGTGGCGGCCAGCAGTTCCTTCGCCCGCCCGAGCCGTATCCCCAGCAGGTAGTCCTTCGGACTGCACCCCGCCGCCCGCCGCACCGCGGAGCGCAGCTCCGCCGTCGTCATCCCGTGCCGCGCCGCGTGCTCGGCGACGGACAGCGGCAGGAAGGCGTCGCGGGCCAGCGCCGGCAGCACCGGGTCGCCGTCCGGGGCCATGTCCGCGCGCGACCGGCGCAGCGCCACGAGCAGGTCGTGCACGGCGGCGGACGTCTCGACCTCCAGCATCGGGTTGCCGCGGCGGGCGGCGCGCGCGATGCGGGTGACGACGGTGCGCGGCCCGGTGGCGTCGCTGAGCGGCACCACGGGCCGCTCCGGCTGGACGTAGCCCAGCTCGGTGTACGCGGCCACGGCGGACCCGGTGAAGTCGACGAACGCCTCGTCCCAGCCGGTCGCGGGATCCGGCCCGTAGTGGTGGACGGCGCCCGGGGTGAGCCACAGCAGCGCGGGCGCCGCGACGTCCAGCACCGGCCCGTCGCCGTCCCGGAACCAGCCGCGCCCGCTGCTGATGACGACCGCGACGTGGTGGTCGAGCGTGCGCGGCCCGACGACCGGCAGATCGCCGTACTGCAGGCCGACGCCCAGGCAGACCAGGCCGAGCTTGCGGTGCACCGGGCCGGGGGTGAAGTAGCGCATCCACGTGTGGTGGCTCATCGCCCGCCCTCCTCGCATCGCCGCCGCCGGGTCCGGCCACCGGGTCCGAGCGCCGAGTCCAAGCACCGTCGATCTTTGTCCATAGACGGGCGGGTGGCCAGGGGGCGAGAGTATTTGCCCGGCAATCGGCGACGAAACGGTGGGAATCGGTGCCTGAGTTCACGGTGGAAGGCGACAGTTTTCTTCTGGACGGGCGGCCGGTGCGGCTGCTCTCCGGAGCCATGCACTACTTCCGGGTGCACGAGGCGCAGTGGGGCCACCGCCTCGCGATGCTCCGCGCGATGGGCCTGAACTGCGTCGAGGCGTACGTCCCGTGGAACCTGCACGAGCCGCACCCCGGCCGCTACGAGGACGTGGCGGCGGCCGGCCGCTTCATCGACGCCGCACAGGCCGCGGGGTTGTGGGTGATCGTCCGCCCCGGCCCGTACATCTGCGCCGAGTGGGAGAACGGCGGGCTGCCGCACTGGCTGACGGGCCCGCTGGGCACGCGGGTCCGCACCCGCGACCCCGAGTTCCTGGCCGCCGTGGACGACTGGTTCGACGCCGCGCTGCCGCAGATCGCCGCCCGCCAGGTGACGCGGGGCGGTCCGGTGCTGATGGTGCAGGTGGAGAACGAGTACGGCTCGTACGGCAGCGACCGGGCCTATCTGCGCCACCTCGCCGACGGGCTGCGGGCCCGCGGCGTGACCGTGCCGCTGTTCACGGCGGACGGGCCGGAGGACCACATGCTCAGCGCGGGCTCCCTGCCCGGCGTGCCGGCCACGCTGACCTTCGGCTCCGGCGCCCGGGAGGCGTTCGCGACGCTGCGCCGGCACCGGCCCGACGGGCCGCTGATGTGCGCGGAGTTCTGGTGCGGCTGGTTCGACCACTGGGGTGGGGAGCACGTCGTACGGAAACCGGCGGACGCGGTGGCGGCGCTGGAGGAGATCCTCGACTGCGGCGCGTCGGTGAACTTCTACATGGCGCACGGCGGCACCAGCTTCGGCGGCTGGGCGGGCGCCAACCGGGCCGGCGACCTGCACCGCGGCGCACTCCAGCCGGACGTCACGTCGTACGACTACGGCGCACCGGTCGACGAGTACGGGCGGGCCACGCCGAAGTTCGCGGCGTTCCGCGCGGTGCTGGCCCGGTACGCGGCCGGCCCGCTCCCCGAGCCGCCGCCCGCTCCCCCGGCCCTCCCCGCGGCCGTGCCGGCGCCGGTCGACGGGTACGTCCCGGCGGCGCGGGTACTGGCGGCGCTCGGCGGCCGGGAGCAGGAGTCCGGGGTGCCGCCGACGTTCGAGGAGCTGGACGTCGACCGCGGCCTGGTCCGCTACCTCTTCCGCATCCCGGGCCCGAGGCGCCCGTACCCGCTGCTGGTCACCGGACTGCGGGACGTGGCGCTTGCGTACGTGCGGGACGCGGCCGGCGAGCGGCGGATCGCGCTCGCCGGGGAGGAGGCGCCGCTCGGGGACGTCGCGGGACCCGCCGAGGTCGAGGTGTGGGTGGAGTCCCTGGGCCGGGTCAACTACGGCCCGCGGCTCGGGGAGCCGAAGGGGATCACCGGCGGGCTGCTGCACGAACGCCAGTACGTACACGGCGTACGGGCCCGCGGGCTGCGCCTCGACGCCTTCGACGACACAGAGGCGGTGGCGGCGCTCCCGTACGGCCCGCCGGACGCGGGCGGCGCGGGCCTGTACCGGGCGGCGGCCGGGATCGCGACACCGGGCGACGCGGCGCTGGCGCTGCCCGGCTGGGGCCGGGGCTGGGCCTGGGTCAACGGCTTCTGCCTGGGCCGCTACTGGTCCGCAGGACCGCAGAAGTCGCTGTACGTCCCAGGCCCCGTGCTCCGCACGGGAGCCAACGAGGTGCTGCTGCTGGAGACGGCCGAGCCCGGCGGCGAGCCGCTGCTCGCCCCGCCGCCGTCCTGACCGGTGCCGCTACGACCCCTCGGACAGCCGCGCGGGAAAGCCCCCGGTGGCCACCGGGCCCCACCGCTCCGGCGTGATCCGGATCAGCGACTTCCCCTGCCGCACCATGGCCTCGCGGTACTCGTCCCAGTCCGGGTGCTCCCCCGCGATGTTGCGGAAGTACTCCACGAACGGCTCCACGTCCGCCGTCGCGTCGATCACCTCCGCCGCGCCGTCGACCTGCACCCACGGCCCGTCCCACTCGTCGGACAGCACCACGATCCCGACCTGCGGGTCCCGCCGCGCGTTGCGCGTCTTGGCCCGCTCCGGGTACGTGGACACCACGATCCGCCCCGCGTCGTCCACCCCGCAGGTCAGCGGCGACGCCTGTGGCGAGCCGTCGGCCCGCCGGGTGAGCAGCAGGGCCCGGTGCCTGGGCCGTACGAAATCGAGCAGCCCGGCGAGGTCGACCCGGGTGGTGGTGGCGATGTTCGGACTCATGCGCGTCACGATACGTCGCACGGGGCCGCGCGGCGCGGGGGCCGTACAGTGGGCTGGAGTCGGACACCCTGGGGGTCCCCGGTGGACAGCGCGAGCGAGGTCGTGCACGGCTTTCCGCACCTGCGGACCGTGCAGTCGGCCCTGACGGCGCTCTACCGGCGGATCACCGCGGACGTCCTGCACACCGACTTCGCCGTCAGCGTCCCCCCGGCCGACGTCGCCCTGGACGCCGACGAGGATCTGCACCTCGGCGTCCAGCGCGTGGCGCACACGCTGGTGCAGCATCTGCGGCTGCCGGACGCGCGCGTGATCGTCGCCTTCCGGGAGATGCCGGAGGCCGCGGTCGTGGAGCTGGCCGCGGGCCCCGAGTACTTCGTCGAGCTGAACCCGCGCTTCCGCGAGCACCGCCGCGACATCGGCGGGGCACTGGCGCACGAGGTGATGCACGTCTGTCTGGACCGCCTCGGCCTGTCCTTCCCGGACACCGCGGACAACGAGATCCTCACCGACACCGCGACCGCCTACCTCGGCGCGGGCTGGCTGCTGCTGGACGCCTTCCGGGAGGGCGGCGGCGCCTCGCAGCGCTTCGGCTATCTGACGCCCGAGGAGTTCGGCTACGTCGTCGCCAAGCGCGCCCTCGCCTTCGGCGAGAACCCGGAGATCTGGTTCACCAGCCCGCAGGCGTACGAGGCGTACACCGCCGGCATGCGCCTGGCCCGCCGGGACGCCCGGCGCCCGCCGCTGACGGCGAACGGGCGCATGGGCCGGCACCGGTACGTCAGGGACCGCAGACGGGCACAGGAGCTGTTCGCGCGGGCGGGCGGCGGGGGGCTGACGACGACGGCCGCCCCCGTCGACGGCTACGTCTTCGAGGACGGCTCCCCGCTCAGGGTGTCGTTCCCGTGCCCCGTCTGCCACCAGCGGATCCGGGTGCCGGTGCGCGGCCACGTACGGGCACGCTGCGGGCTGTGCAAGACGGTGCTGGAGTGCGACACGTGACCGGCCCGCGAGCCGGTACGTGCCGCGTCCTCAGCCCTTGACCGCCCCGGCCGCAAGCCCGGAGGCCAGCCGCCGCTGCACGATCACGAAGAAGACCAGCACGGGCAGCGTGATCAGCGTGGAGCTGGCCATCACCGGCCCCCACGCGGTGTCGTTCTCCCCGAAGAACTGGTAGATCCCGACGGCCGCCGTGTACTTCTCGCTGTCCTTCATGAAGGTGTACGCGAAGACGAACTCGTTCCAGGCGGTGATGAAGGCGAACACGCTGGTGGCCACCAGACCGGGCGCCACCAGCGGCAGCAGCACGGACCAGAACATCCGCGGCCAGGTGCAGCCGTCGATGTACGCCGCCTCCTCGACCTCCTTCGGCACGGTGGCGACGAACCCGCGCAGCGTCCAGATCGCGAACGGCAGCGACAGCGCGATGTAGACGATCGTCAGCCCGAGCAGGCTGTTGAGCATCTCGTAGTCGCGCATCTGCAGGAAGAGCGGGATGACCAGCGCCTCCAGCGGCACCATCTGCACGATCAGGATCATGATCAGCACGGAGGTGCGGAAGGTGAACCGGAAGCGCGCCACGGCCACGGCCGCGAAGAGCGACAGCGCGGCGGCGGCCAGGATGGTGCCGAGGCCGACGATCGCCGAGTTCAGCAGGTAGCGGTCGAAGTCGCCCTCGTTCCACACCCGGCTGAAGTGCTCGAACGAGACGCCGCTGGGCAGCAGGTCGGAGCCCCGCGAGGAGGCCCGCGGGTCCAGCGCCGTGCTCATCATCCAGTAGACGGGGAAGAGGGTGAAGATCAGCAGTCCCGCGACGGCGGCCGGCAGGCCGATGCGCGAGGTCAGCGAGGTGCGTTTCACAGGTCCTCCTCCCCCTGCCGGAAGAGCGTGCGGATGTAGACGAGGGTGATGGCGATGAGCAATAGCGTGAGCATCACTGCCGCGGCGGCGCCGGCCCCGTAGTCGTTCTTGGCGAAGGCCTCGATGTACGAGTACACGCCGAGGTTCATCACGTCCTCGTTGCTTCCGCTGCCGCCGGGCATGAGGAAGATCTGGGTGAAGACCTTGAAGTCCCAGATGGTCGAGAGGATGGTCACGACCAGGAAGATCGGCCGCAGCGCCGGCACGGTGATGCGCCAGAACCGCTGCCAGGCGCTCGCGCCGTCGATCATCCCGGCCTCGTACAGCTCCTTCGGCACGGTCATCAGGCCCGCGAGCACGGTGATGGCGACGAAGGGGAAGCCGTGGTGGACGACGTTCAGGGTGGCGATCGCGTAGAAGCCGAGCCGCTCGGTGAACCAGTTGGTGGTCTCGGGGTCGATGAGCCCGAGCCCGCCGGCCACCCGGCTCATCAGCCCGTCCTCCGCGGCGAACAGCCACACCCAGACGTACGTGCCGGTGACCGCCGGCATCGCCCACGCGGCCATGATCGCGGTGGAGCAGATCACCCGCCACACGGTGCCCAGCCGGTTGAGCAGCAGCGCGACGAAGGTGCCGAACGCGACGGTGAGGATCACGCAGCCGAACGCGAAGAACGCCGTGTTCGGCAGCACCGTGCGCCACAGCAGCTCGTTGGAGAGCAGGGCGGAGTAGTTGTCGAAGCCGGTCCAGGTGCCGACGCCGCCGCCGAACTTCACCTCGTAGTCCTGCAGCGACAGCTTGCCGACCTCGATCAGCGGCCACAGCAGCAGCCCGGCGAGCACCACGAGGGAGGGTGCCAGCAGCAGCCACGGCCGGGTCACCGTCACCAGCCGCTTGCGGCGGCGGGCGGCGTCAGCGGAGGCGCGGCCGGGCCGCGACGGCTCCGTGGGAGGAGCCAGCGCGACCTCGGCGGCGATCGATTCCTTCACTGTGTCTTTCCGTGTCCTTGTCCGAAGCCCGGGTCTACTCGGACTTGGCGAAGATGTCGTCCATCTCGCCTGCGGCCTTGTCCGCCGCCTCCTGGACGCTCTGGTCGCCCTTGAGTACGGACTGGACCAGCTTCAGGACCACCTGGCTGGCCTGGATCTCGCCGTAGGAGGTGGTCTTCGGAACGGTCGCGCCGGCCTCCAGCATCTGCTTGGCGAACGGCTCGACCAGCGGGTCACCCTGGTCGGCGATCTTCTTCAGCTCGGTGTTGGTGCCGGGGAAGTAGTTCGTCTGCTCGGCCCACTCGGCGGCGAACTTGCCGGTGGTGGCCATCTTGACGTACTCCCAGGCCAGTTCCTTCTTGTCGCTGTCGAACGTCGACAGGTAGGAACCGCCGAGGAACGACGGGCTCATGCCGCCGTCCTTGCCGGGGATCGGCGCGGCGGCGAGCTTGCCCTCCAGCTCGGGGGCCTCGTCGAGGAAGGTCTTGGGGGTCCAGTTGCCGGAGATCGTCATGGCGACGTTCCCCTTGGTGAACTCCTGGGCCACCTCGTCCTCGCGCCAGGTGGTGACCTTCGCCGGGGACAGCTTGTCCTTCGTGGCGAGGTCGGTGTAGAACTGCAGGCCCTCGACGGCCTCCGGCGAGTTGATGGCGGACTTCCAGGTGTCGCCCTCCTGCACCGCGGGCTCGCCGCCCGCGCCCCAGACGAAGGGCATCGCGAACATCTCGGCCCCGCCGGCGACGGGGAACGAGATCATGTCCGGCTCCTCCTTCTTCAGCGTGAGCGCGACGTCACGCAGCTCTTCCCAGGTCGTCGGAGCCTTCAGACCGTGCTTGTCGAAGATGTCCTTGCGGTAGACGAGGCCGCGCACGCCCGCGTACCAGGGCATGCCGTACTGCTTGCCCTCCAGCGTGCCCGCGTCCTTCAGCCCCTCGACCAGGTCCTGGTCGAGCCCGGCGTCCTTCACCTGGTCGGTGACGTCCACCAGGCCGCCGGTCTCGGCGAACTGCGGCACCCAGGTGGTGCCGACCTCGGCGACGTCCGGCACCTGGTCCGGGCCACCCTCGATCGCAGTGGTGAACTTGCGCTGGGCGCTCTCCCACTGCTGGTACTCGACGTTGACCTTCGCCCCGGTCTTCTTCTCGAACTCCTTGTTCAATTTGTCGAAGAAGGGCTCGGCATCGGGGTTGGTCCCCTTCATGATCCAGACGTCGAGGGTCTTGCCCTTGCCGTCCAGTGCGTCGCCGCCGCCGTCCCCCTCGTCGGAGTCGCTGCCACAGGCAGCGAGCCCCAGCACCATTGCGGCGCTCACGGCGCCGATGACGAACTTCCGCATGAACCGCTCCCGCTCTCCAGTGAGCCGAACCTGAACTTGTCTAGACCAGCAGGACGGTATGGAGTGGTTTAACCAGGGTCAAGGGTGGTTTCGAGGTGATGCCGAACCGTTGTCTGAGGTGCCGCCGAAGCGCCCTTCCGACAATTGTCCGACCTTTGGCGTTGCGCGCTGTGCACCCGAAACTATCATCGCCCTTTTTGTCGCACCCGCCCTCGGCGCGTGACCGAGGGCGGGCACGGAAGCGCTTGCTATGGCGAAGCGTCAGCCGGCGGCCGTGCCGGAAGCGGTCAGCGTGCACGCGTCGCCGTTGAGCGTGGCGCGCTTCGGCGGCGAAACATCACCCGTATGGCTCGCCAGATAGCCCAGCGAGACGCTCTCCCCCGGCTCGATCACCGCGTTGTGCGGGGCGTTGGCCGCCGTGATCATGTCGCTGCCCTGGAAGAGGTCGGTGTTCCAGTCCGAGATCACGGTCTGGCCCATCGCGAGGGGGAACTTCAGCGTCCAGCCGTCGATCGGCGTGCTGCCGGTGTTGGTGAGCGTGAGGTCCGCCTTCAGACCGCCACCCCAGGTCGTCGAGGCGACGGCCAGCCCGCAGGTAGGCCGCTGCCGCTCGAAGGCGACCTTGTGCAGCCCGCCCGGCAGGTCGTTGACGACGTAGAACTCGCCGTCGACCGTCTCGCCGACATCGGTGATCTGGGTCGGGAACTGACCGATCTCCGCCTGCCGGTAGCCGCCCCTGCCGTCCGCGCGCAGCGCCCAGACCGCCGACGAGCAGTAGTCGGTGCCGATGTACGTGCCGCCCAGCAGGTCCGCGTACCGCTCGCCGCGGTAGACCCGGCCGCCGACCACGGCGCAGCCGCCGGTCTGCGGGGAGTAGGTGAAGACGGGGTCGGTGTAGTCGGCGTCCCCGGCGCACTGGGCCTCGTCGAAGACCTGGAAGCCCTCGCGGCAGGACCAGCCGAAGTTCGCGCCCGCCTGCTCCGAACGGGCGACGTGGTCGATCTCCTCCCAGCGGCCCTGGCCGACGTCGCCGAGCCACAGCGAGCCGTCCGCGGGGTCGAAGGAGAAGCGCCAGGGGTTGCGCAGCCCGTACGCCCAGATCTCCGGGCGGGCGTCCGCGGTGCCGACGAACGGATTGTCCTGCGGCACGCAGTACGGCAGGTCGCCGCAGGTCCTGCCGACGTCGATGCGCAGCAGCTTGCCGAGGAGGGTGTCGAGGCGCTGGCCGCTGTCGAACGGGTCGCCGGCGCCGCCGCCGTCGCCGATGGTCCAGTACAGATAGCCGTCGGGGCCGAAGGCGATCGTGCCGCCGTTGTGGTTGCTGTACTCGGCGTGCTCCTGGGCGAGCAGCACCTCCAGGCCGCCGTCGTCGAGCCCGTAGCGGGCCAGGGTGATCGCGCCGTCGGGCAGCGCGCTGTAGACCACGTACAGGTCCTGCACCTCGGGGAACTCCGGGTCCGGGACGATGGCGAGCAGCCCGCGCTCGTTGCCGGACTCGTCGACGACGTCGGTGAGGTCGGCGACGGGATCCGGGGCGAGGCCGGTGTCGGGGTGGTAGGCGCGGACGGTGCCGCGCTTCTCGGCGATGAACAGCCTGCCGCTGCCGTCGTCGGGCGCGGCGATGTCGATGGGGCGGCGCAGTCCGGAGGCCACCTG
Source organism: Streptomyces sp. B5E4 (assembly GCF_039871555.1). NCBI lineage: Bacteria > Bacillati > Actinomycetota > Actinomycetes > Kitasatosporales > Streptomycetaceae > Streptomyces > Streptomyces sp. B5E4. The sequence goes on along the minus strand of NZ_JBDPMI010000005.1, from coordinate 257,967 downwards.
GGTGGTGGTGACCGCCAGCTCCTCCAGCGGGACGTCGGCGGCGGGGCCCGATCCGGTGACGGTCGGTTCGGGGGCCGCGGCGGCCGTGAGGGGGGCGAACAGGGCGAGCACTAAGGCGAGGAACAGCGGTGCCGTCGAGCGACGTCTGAGCATGTGGACTCCAGGGATACGAGCGGGAGTTGCATGACGGCGCACCTTCCCGGAAGGTATCCGCTACGCCCCGGCCGCACCAGACCGCAGCCATCCCACAGGACCCGCCCGCCCCCTTCGCCCCACCGCGCCCACCGCGCCCGCCGGACGCGCCGAGGCGCCCGCCTCAACGGTCGGGGAGAGGCAGGCGCCGCGGGTCTTGCTGTTCCGTACCTCGTTGTACGGGACATCCCAAGGACATCTTCGGGTGGTGCGGCCCGGCGTCAGACCACCAGCGCCCGGTCCGTCGGCCGGATCGGCGCCGGCAGGTCGCTGGCGCCCGTCAGCATACGGTCCACGCCGCGCGCCGCGGAACGGCCCTCGGCGATCGCCCAGACGATCAGCGACTGACCGCGCCCCGCGTCGCCGGCGACGAAGACGCCGGGGACGCTGGTGGCGTAGTCCGCGTCACGGGCGACGTTGCCGCGCGCGTCCAGCTCCAGGCCCAGCTGCTCGACCAGACCGTTCTCCCGGTCCACGCCGGTGAAGCCCATCGCGAGGGTGACCAGTTCGGCCGGGATCTTCTGCTCGCTGCCCGGCACCGGCTTGAACCCGCCGTCCTCGAACCGCACCTCGACCAGGTGCAGGAAGGCCACGTTGCCGTCCTCGTCGCCCTCGAAGTGGGTCGTCGAGACCGCGTAGACGCGCTCCCCGCCCTCCTCGTGGGCGGAGCTGACCTTGTACGTCATCGGGTACGTCGGCCATGGCTGGCCCTCGGGCCGCTCCTCCGACGGCCGCGGCATGATCTCCAGCTGGGTCACGGACGCCGCGCCCTGCCGGTGTGCGGTGCCGACGCAGTCGGCGCCGGTGTCGCCGCCGCCGATGACCACGACGTGCTTGCCCTCGGCGGAGACCGGCGGCGCGACGTAGTCGCCCTCCTGGACCTTGTTGGCCAGCGGCAGATACTCCATCGCCTGGTAGACGCCGCCCAGTTCGCGGCCCGGCACCGGCAGGTCGCGGGCGGTGGTGGCGCCGGCGGCGATGACCACGGCGTCGTAGCGCTTGCGCAGCTTGGCGGCGTCGATGTCGCGGCCGATCTCCACGCCCGTACGGAACTTGGTGCCCTCCGCCCGCATCTGCTCGACGCGCCGGTTGATGTGCCGCTTCTCCATCTTGAACTCGGGGATGCCGTACCGCAGCAGCCCGCCGATCCGGTCGGCCCGCTCGTAGACCGCGACCGTGTGCCCGGCCCGCGTCAGCTGCTGCGCGGCGGCCAGCCCCGCGGGGCCCGAGCCGATGACAGCGACCGTCTTGCCCGACAGGCGCTCCGGCGGCTGCGGCGTGACGGCGCCGGCCTCCCACGCTTTGTCGATGATGGTGACCTCGACGTTCTTGATGGTCACCGCCGGCTGGTTGATGCCCAGCACGCAGGCCGTCTCGCACGGCGCCGGGCACAGCCGCCCGGTGAACTCCGGGAAGTTGTTGGTCGCGTGCAGCCGCTCGATGGCGGCGGTCCAGTCCTCGCGGTAGGCGTAGTCGTTCCACTCGGGGATGAGGTTGCCCAGCGGACAGCCGTTGTGGCAGAAGGGGATGCCGCAGTCCATGCAGCGGCCCGCCTGCTTGCTGATGACGGGCAGCAGCGAGCCCGGGACGTAGACCTCGTTCCAGTCCTTGACCCGCTCGGCGACGGGCCGGGTCTCGGCGACCTCGCGGCCGGTGGTCAGGAAGCCCTTGGGGTCAGCCATGGAGCGCAGCCTCCATCATCTTCTCGTGCGTCTGGGCCTCGGTGAGGCCGGCCCGCTCAGCGGCGTCCTTGGCGGTGAGCACTGCCTTGTACGTGGACGGGTAGACCTTGCTGAACCGCGCGACGCCCGCGTCGGGGGCGTCCCACTCGGCGAGCAGCTTGCCGGCGACGGTCGAGCCGGTCTCCTCGTGATGGCGGCGCACCACGTCGTGCAGCCACTCCCGGTCGGCGTCGTCCAGCTTCTCGACGGCGGTGAGATTCCCCTCGTTGACGTTGTCCGGGTCGAGGTCGATGACGTACGCGACGCCACCGGACATGCCGGCCGCGAAGTTGCGCCCGGTCTCGCCCAGCACGACCGCCTGGCCGCCGGTCATGTACTCGCAGCCGTGGTCGCCGACGCCCTCGGCGACGACGAGCGCACCGGAGTTGCGGACGCAGAACCGCTCGCCGACCTTGCCGCGCAGGAACATCTCGCCGCCGGTGGCGCCGTACGCGAGGGTGTTGCCCGCGATGACGCTGTACTCGGCGAGGTGCTCGGCGCCGCGGTCCGGACGGACCACGAGCCGGCCGCCGGACAGGCCCTTGCCGACGTAGTCGTTGGCGTCGCCCTCCAGCCGCAGCGTGACGCCGCGCGGCACGAAGGCGCCGAACGACTGGCCGGCGGAGCCGGTGAAGGTGAGGTCGATCGCGCCGTCGGGCAGGCCGTCGCCGCCGAACTTCTTCGTCACCTCGTGGCCGAGCATGGTGCCGACCGTGCGGTTGATGTTGCGGATCGCCACCCGGGCCCGTACGGGCTGGGCCTCGGCGGCGGACGGCGCGGCCAGCGCGTCGGCGGCGAGCTTGATCAGCTCGTTGTCGAGCGCCTTCTCCAGGCCGTGGTCCTGGCCGGTGACCCGGTAGCGCGCGGCGCCGTCCGGCAGCTCCGGGACGTACAGCAGCGGCGCGAGGTCCAGGCCCTGGGCCTTCCAGTGGTCGACGGCGCGGGAGATGTCGAGCATCTCGGCGTGGCCGACGGCCTCCTCCAGGCTGCGGAAGCCCAGCTCGGCCAGGAGCTCGCGGACCTCCTCGGCGATGAACTCGAAGAAGTTGACGACGTGCTCGGCCTGGCCGTTGTAGCGCTCGCGCAGCACCGGGTTCTGGGTGGCGATGCCGACCGGGCAGGTGTCCAGGTGGCACACGCGCATCATCACGCAGCCGGAGACCACCAGCGGCGCGGTCGCGAAGCCGAACTCCTCGGCGCCGAGCAGCGCGGCGACGACCACGTCGCGGCCGGTCTTGAGCTGGCCGTCGGTCTGCACGACGATCCGGTCGCGCAGCCCGTTGAGCAGCAGCGTCTGCTGGGTCTCGGCGAGGCCCAGCTCCCAGGGGCCGCCGGCGTGCTTCAGCGACGTCAGCGGGGAGGCGCCGGTGCCGCCGTCGTGTCCTGAGATCAGCACCACGTCGGCGTGCGCCTTGGACACCCCGGCCGCGACCGTGCCGACGCCGACCTCGCTGACCAGCTTCACGTGGATGCGGGCCTGCGGGTTGGCGTTCTTCAGGTCGTGGATGAGCTGCGCCAGGTCCTCGATCGAGTAGATGTCGTGGTGCGGCGGCGGCGAGATGAGGCCGACGCCGGGCGTGGAGTGCCGGGTCCTGGCCACCCACGGGTACACCTTGTGGCCGGGCAACTGGCCGCCCTCGCCGGGCTTGGCGCCCTGCGCCATCTTGATCTGGATGTCGTCGGCGTTGACCAGGTACTCGCTGGTGACGCCGAAGCGGCCGGAGGCCACCTGCTTGATCGCCGAGCGCCGCCGCGGGTCGTACAGCCGGTCGGCGTCCTCGCCGCCCTCGCCGGTGTTGGACTTGCCGCCGAGCTGGTTCATCGCGATCGCCAGCGTCTCGTGCGCCTCCTGCGAGATGGAGCCGTACGACATGGCGCCGGTGGAGAACCGCTTGACGATCTCGGCGACGGGCTCGACCTCGTCCAGCGGCACGGCCGGCCGGTCCGACGCCAGCCGGAACAGGCCGCGCAGCGTCATCAGCCGCTCGGACTGCTCGTCCACGCGCTGCGTGTACTGCTTGAAGATGTCGTAGCGGCGGGTGCGGGTCGAGTGCTGCAGCCGGAAGACCGTGTCCGGGTCGAACAGGTGCGGCTCGCCCTCGCGGCGCCACTGGTACTCGCCGCCGATCTCCAGGTTGCGGTGCGCCGGGGCGATGCCGGAGGCGGGGTACGCCTTGGCGTGCCGGGCGGCGACCTCCCGGGCGATGACGTCGAGGCCGGCGCCGCCGATCTTCGAGGTGGTGCCGTGGAAGTACGTGTCCACGAACTCCTGGTCCAGGCCGATGGCCTCGAAGACCTGCGCACCGCGGTACGAGGCGACGGTGGAGATGCCCATCTTGGACATCACCTTCAGCACGCCCTTGCCCAGCGCCTTGATCAGGTTGCGGATGGCCGTCTGCGCATCGCCGTCCGGGCCGCCCTCGATGAACGTGCCGGCGCGGACGAGGTCTTCGACGGACTCCATCGCCAGGTACGGGTTGACCGCGGCGGCCCCGTACCCGATGAGCAGCGCGACGTGGTGCACCTCGCGCACGTCGCCGGCCTCGACCAGCAGGCCGACCTGGGAGCGCTGCTTGGTGCGGATCAGGTGGTGGTGGACGGCGGAGGTGAGCAGCAGCGACGGGATCGGGGCGTGCTCGGCGTCGGAGTGCCGGTCGGAGAGGACCAGCAGCCGGGCGCCCGAGTCGATCGCCGCGTCGACCTCGGCGCAGACCTCCGCCAGCCGGTCGGCGAGCGCCTGGCCGCCGCCCTGCACGCGGTACAGCCCGGAGAGCGTCACGGACTTGAAGCCCGGCATGTCGCCGTCGGCGTTGACGTGGATGAGCTTGGCCAGCTCGTCGTTGTCCAGGACGGGGAAGGGCAGCGTGACCGTACGACAGGACGCGGGCGTGGGTTCGAGCAGGTTGGCCTGCGGGCCCAGCGCCGAGTGCAGCGAGGTGACCAGCTCCTCGCGGATCGCGTCCAGCGGCGGGTTGGTGACCTGCGCGAAGAGCTGCGTGAAGTAGTCGAAGATCAGCCGCGGCCGGTCCGAGAGCCCCGCGAGCGGGGTGTCGGAGCCCATGGAGCCGATCGGCTCCGCGCCGGTGCGCGCCATCGGCGCGAGCAGGACGCGCAGCTCCTCCTCGGTGTAGCCGAAGGTCTGCTGGCGGCGGGTGACCGAGGCGTGGGTGTGCACGATGTGCTCGCGCTCGGGCAGCTCCGGCAGCGCGACGGTGCCGGCGTCCAGCCAGTCCCCGTACGGGTGCTCCGCGGCCAGCTCCGCCTTGATCTCGTCGTCCTCGACGATACGGTGCTGCGCGGTGTCGACCAGGAACATCCGGCCGGGCTGGAGCCGGCCCTTGCGCACGACGCGGTCCGGGTCGAAGTCGAGCACGCCGACCTCGGAGGCCAGCACGACCAGGCCGTCGTCGGTGACCCAGTAGCGGCCGGGACGCAGGCCGTTGCGGTCCAGGACGGCGCCGACGAGGGTGCCGTCGGTGAAGCTGACGCCGGCCGGGCCGTCCCAGGGCTCCATGACGGTGGAGTGGTACTGGTAGAACGCGCGCCGGGCCGGGTCCATGGACTCGTGGTTCTCCCACGCCTCCGGGATCATCATCAGCATCGCGTGCGGCAGCGACCGGCCGCCCAGGTGCAGCAGCTCCAGCACCTCGTCGAAGGAGGCGGTGTCGGAGGCGTCGGGGGTGCAGATGGGGAAGACCCGCTCCAGGTCGTGCGCGCCGAACAGCTCCGAGTAGAGCTGGGACTCACGGGCGCGCATCCAGTTGCGGTTGCCCTTGACCGTGTTGATCTCGCCGTTGTGCGCGATGTAGCGGTACGGGTGGGCCAGCGGCCAGCTCGGGAAGGTATTGGTCGAGAACCGGGAGTGCACGACGCCGATGGCGGTGGTCAGCCGGCGGTCCGACAGGTCCGGGAAGAACGGTTCGAGCTGCCCGGTGGTCAGCATGCCCTTGTAGACCAGGGTGCGCGAGGACAGCGACGGGAAGTACACGTCGGTCTCGCGCTCGGCGCGCTTGCGCAGCACGAACGCGGACCGGTCGAGATCGATGCCGCTCTTGCGGGCCGCCGGTTCCGTGGCCGCGCTCTCGACGAAGAGCTGGGCGAACGCCGGCATGGTCGCGCGGGCGCCGCTGCCGAGCAGCTCGGGCGCGACGGGCACCTCGCGCCAGCCGAGCACCCGCAGGCCCTCCTCGGCGGCGATGGCCTCGACCCGCTCCCGTACGGCGGCGGCCTCGTCCTCGGCCACGGGCAGGAAGGCCATGCCGACGGCGTACGAACCGGCAGCGGGCAGCGGGAAACTCACCGCGGCACGCAGGAAGGCGTCGGGGACCTGCAGCAGGATGCCGGCGCCGTCGCCGGTGTCCGGGTCGGAGCCGGTGGCACCGCGGTGCTCCAGGTTGCGCAGCACCGTCAGCGCCTGCTGGACGAGTGCGTGGCTGGCCTCCCCGCTCAGCGTGGCGACGAAGCCGACCCCGCAGGCGTCGTGCTCGTACCGGGGGTCGTACAGCCCCTGCGCTGCAGGGCGGGCCGCCTGGGATGCGTGCCGCATCGGCTCTCCCGTCGTCGTCGTGGCAGTGATGTGCCGAGGGACGACGTTGGCCCTGGCCGAAATTTCGTGCAGGTTACATGATGACCTGCAGCTCAGGAAGCGGATACCGCGTATCAGCATCCGGACACCCCGGGTCGGGGAGCGTGCCCCGCCAAGCGGGGGATCTGCACGGTTCGTGCAGGAGGAAGCGCGGGCGGCACTGCCCGCGGTTCCCGTCACATGCCCGCGGTCGTCCGGTCCGAAACGCGGAGGTAATAGATCAGGAGTGCGGGCGGGTCGCTTCCGAGGATACGGGATCCGGCCGGGCCCGCGGCCCGGCGCTCAGCCCCCGACCGTGGCCCCGAAGAGCGCGCCCAGACCGTAGGTGACGGCCGCCGCGGCCCCGCCGAGGAAGAGCTGCCGCAGCCCGCTGTACCACCAGCTACGGGCCGTGATGCGCGCCACCGCCGCACCGCAGGCGAAGAGCCCGGCCAGGGCGAGCAGCACCGCGGGCCACAGCGCCGTGGCGCCCAGCAGATACGGCAGCACCGGCAGCAGGGCGCCGACGGCGAACGAGCCGAACGACGACAGCGCCGCCACCGTCGGCGACGGCAGGTCACCCGGGTCCACGCCCAGCTCCTCGCGGGCGTGGATCTCCAGCGCCTGCTCGGGGTCGCGCATGAGCTGCTCGGCCACCTCGGCGGCCAGCTCCGGGTCCACCCCGCGGGACTCGTACAGATCGCTCAGCTCGCGCCGCTCGTCCTCCGGGTGCCGGCTCAGCTCGCGCCGCTCCACGTCCAGCTCGGCGAGGACCAGCTCGCGCTGGGAGGCGACGGAGGTGTACTCCCCCGCGGCCATCGAGAACGCGCCTGCCGCCAGCCCCGCGAGGCCGGTCAGCACGATGGTCGTGGACGAGACCGAGCCGCCGGCCACACCGGTGATCAGCGCGAGGTTCGACACCAGTCCGTCCATCGCGCCGAAGACGGCGGGCCGCAGCCAGCCGCCGGTGACGTCACGGTGGGTATGGCCGTGCCGCTCGGCCGGCCGGCCCGCCTGCAGCCCCGCGGACATGGATCGCGCTCCCCTCGTCGATCTTCAGTTCGACGATACGCGCGGTCCCGGCGGCCCGCCAGCAAGGCAGGCCGTACTCACCTGGGGTGACGCACCCCGACCGGCATGTGTCCGCATGTGTCCGCCCGGTGCCCGGGGCCGGTGTGTCCGGGGGCGCCGGGCGGCGGGGGCGCGAGCGGCTGAGGCGTCAGAGGTGCTGCGGGTCGTGCGGATGCTTCCGGTGCGCGGCGGAGGGCTCGGCAGGCGGAGGTGCCCTTACCGGCCGTATCAGCGGGGTTCGGTCGCCGGACGCGCCGGACAGACTCTAGGGGACGATCCGGCCGGGTACCCGGGCCGGACACGGGCGGGGCCGTCGCCGCGGGTGCGGTGACGGCCCTGCCGTGCGTGCGGTTGCCGGCGGCGGCTACGTGTGGCGGCCGCGCTCTCCGGCCGGGGGCTCGCCGGCGGTCTTGGCCTCGGCCGCCACGGCGGGCCGGGGCTCCGGCCCGCCGACCGTACCGGAGGCGTCGTCCGGCTCGACCGTCTTGCCGGGCTCACCCACCTTGGCGGACTCGCCGTCCACGGCCTTGCCGCCGTCCCCGGGCTCGCCGGCCGCCGCACCGGGCTCGTCCTGCGCCCCGGGTTCCACGACCTCCTCGCGGCCCGGCCGCTTCTTCGCCGACACCACGATGTAGAGCACCGCGGCGGCGAAGACCAGGATCGACGTCCAGACGTTGAGCCGCAGCCCGAGGACGTCGTGCGCCTCGTCCACGCGCAGGTACTCGATCCAGCCGCGGCCGGCCGTGTACCCCGCCACGTACAGGGCGAAGGCACGGCCGTGGCCGAGGCGGAAGCGCCGGTCGGCCCAGATCACCAGCAGCGCGACGCCGATGCACCACAGCGACTCGTACAGGAAGGTCGGGTGGAACGTCTCGGCGGTGCCGGTGACCGAGTGCTCCGCGTCGATCTCGACGGCCCAGGACACGTCGGTCTGCTTGCCGTACAGCTCCTGGTTGAACCAGTTGCCCCAGCGGCCGAGGGCCTGCGCGAGCGCGATGCCGGGCGCGACGGCGTCGGCGTAGGCCGGGATCGGGATGCCGCGGCGGCGGCAGCCGATCCAGGCGCCGAGGGCGCCCATCGCGATGGCGCCCCAGATGCCGAGGCCGCCCTCCCAGATCTCGAAGGCCTTGACCCAGTCGCCGCCCTCGCCGAAATACGGCTCGTACGTGGTGACCACGTGGTAGAGGCGGCCGCCGACAAGCCCGAAGGGCACGGCCCAGATGGCGATGTCCGCGACGGTCCCCGCCCGGCCGCCGCGCGCGATCCAGCGGCGTCCGCCGAGCCAGATGGCCACGAAGATGCCGAGCAGGATGGCGAGGGCGTAACCGCGCAGCGGGAGCGGTCCGAGGTGCCAGACGCCGTCGGATGGGCTGGGGATGTATGCGAGATCCATAGCAGCATCGACGGTACCGTGCCGCGGCGCGGCACGGGGAGCCCGCGGGGACAACGGCTCCGTAACTCTCCGCGATAACGGCGCTGCGCCCCGGCGGATCAGTCCTTCCCGGCGTCCTCGACGAGTTGCTTGAAGCTCTCGGGGGTGAGGTTCGCGCCCTGGCCGAAGATGTTCTCTCCGTCCAGCAGGACGGTGGGGGTGGAGTTGTGGCCGGACTTGCCGAACGCGTCGTCGGAGGCGTCGACCCAGCCGTCGAACCTGCCGTCGTCGACACAGGAGTCGAAGCGCTTGCTGCTCAGCCCGTCGACCTTGCCCGCCAGGTCCTTCAGGTGCCCCTTGTCGGCGAAGGCGTCGTCGTTCTCCGGGGGCTGGTTGCGGAAGAGCACGTCGTGGTACGGGACGAACTCCCCGGCGTCCTGGGCGCAGGCCGCGGCGTTGGCGGCGTTCAGCGAGCCGGTGCCGCCGAAGTTGCCGTCGATGAGCTTGACCAGCCGGTACTCGGTGCGCAGCTTGCCGGCGTCCTCCAGGTCGTTGATCGTCTTACTGAAGGTGTGCTCGAACTGGCCGCAGGCCGGGCAGCGGAAGTCCTCGTACACGGTGAGGTCGGCCGGGGCGGCCGCCTTCCCCGCGGGCAGCGCCAGCCGGTCCTTGCCGACGGCGCCCTTCGGGAACACGACGGGCTTGTCGGTCTCGTCCCCGCCGGTGTTCTGGCCGATGAGGACGCCGACCACCGTGACCACGGCGAGCACCCCGACCACCGCCGCGAGCACGACGAGCATGCGCCGGTGCTTGTCCTTGGCATTCTGCCGCTCGCGCTCGGCCTGCATCCGCTCCCGGGCGGTGCGCTTTCCCTGAGGGTTGTTCTCGCTCACGCCCGGCTATAACGAGGGACCCGCCCCCCGGTGACGGATCAGAACACGTGCCCGTACTGCAGGTATGCGGTGAGGGCGGAGAGCACCAGCACCACCGAGACGAGGACGAGGCCGACGGTGAGGGCGCGCGGCACCGGCGCGTGCGGCATCCGCGCGCGGGGGCGGCGTATCCGGCGCGGCCGAGGGGCCGCCTCGCGCCGGGCTTCGTCGGCGGCGAGCCGCTCCGTGACCTCATACCAGCGCGCGGAGTGCTCCTTCGGCGCGGTGTCCTCTATCTGGCTCAGGGAATCCCTCTGGAACCGCTCCCATATGTCGTCGGGCAGACGCGGTTCATCGTCGGCGCCGGACTGTTTGCCGGCCATCGGGCCCTCCCCTGTGCGGCACGGATTGCTCCCTTCCAGGATCGCACGTCCGTACGCACCGCGGAGGGCCCTGTGGACAACCGTACGAGGCCGTCAGGCCCGCCGGCGTACCCCCTCGGCCAGCTCGCCCGCCAGCGCCCGCACGGCCGCGAGACCGGCCTCGTGGTCGTCCCCGGCGGCCAGCAGCCGCTTGACGAACGCCGAGCCGACGATCACGCCGTCGGCGAACGCCGCGACCTCGGCCGCCTGGTCCGCCGTCGAGACGCCGAGGCCGACGCAGACGGACAGCCCGCCGTCCCGTACCGCCTCGGTGGCGCGGGTGCGGCGGACCAGGTCCTGGGCCTCGCGGCCCACGGACTCGCGGGTGCCGGTGACGCCCATCAGCGACGCCGCGTAGACGAAGCCGCTGCCGGCCGCGGTGATGGCGGCCAGACGCTGCTCGCGGCTGCTGGGGGCGACCACGAAGACCGTGGCGAGGCCGTGCTTGTCGGCCGCCTGCCGCCACGGTCCCGACTCCTCGACGGGCAGGTCGGGCAGGATGCAGCCCGCGCCGCCCGCCGCGGCCAGGTCCTCGGCGAAGCGCTCCGGGCCGTAGCGGTCGACCGGGTTCCAGTACGTCATGCAGAGCACCGGGGCGTCCGTCGCGGACTGCACCTCGGCGACCGTGCGGATCACATCCCTGATACGCAGCCCGCCGCGCAGCGCGATGTCGTCGGCGGTCTGGATCACCGGGCCGTCCAGCACCGGGTCGCTGTGCGGCAGGCCGACCTCGACGGCGTCGCAGCCGCCTTCGAGCATGGCGGTCATGGCCCGTACGCCCGTGTCCACGTCGGGGAAGCCTGCGGGCAGGTAGCCGATGAGGGCCGCCCGGTCCTCCGCCTTCGCGGCGGCGAGTACGGCGTCGAGCCGCGCGATGTTGCCCGTCACCGGTCCGCCTCCTCGGCGTCGTAGAGCCCGAAGTAGCGGGCGGCGGTGTCCATGTCCTTGTCGCCGCGGCCGGAGAGGTTGACGACGATCAGGCCGTCGGGCCCCAGCTCGCGGCCGACCTCCAGCGCACCGGCGAGCGCGTGGGCGCTCTCGATGGCCGGGATGATGCCCTCGCTGCGCGACAGCAGCCGCAGCGCCTGCATCGCCTCGTCGTCGGTCACGGCCCGGTACTCGGCGCGGCCGGCGTCCTTGAGGTAGGCGTGCTCGGGGCCCACGCCGGGGTAGTCGAGGCCGGCGGAGATCGAGTACGGCTCGGTGATCTGGCCGTCCTCGTCCTGCAGCACGTACGAACGGGAGCCGTGCAGGATCCCGGGGTCGCCGAGGCTGAGGGTCGCGGCGTGCTCGCCGCTGGTCAGGCCGTGCCCGGCGGGCTCGCAGCCGACGAGGCGGACGGCGGGGTGGGGCAGGAAGGCGTGGAAGAGGCCGATGGCGTTGGAGCCGCCGCCGACGCAGGCCACGGCCGCGTCGGGCATCCGGCCGGTGCGGTCGAGCAGCTGCTGCCGGGCCTCGATGCCGATGACCCGGTGGAAGTCCCGGACGAGCGCGGGGAAGGGGTGCGGGCCCGCGACCGTGCCGAAGAGGTAGTGGGTGTGCTCGACGTTGGCGACCCAGTCGCGGAACGCCTCGTTGATGGCGTCCTTCAGGGTGCGGCTGCCGGACGTCACCGGGACGACCTCGGCGCCCAGGATCCGCATGCGGGCGACGTTGAGCGCCTGCCGCTCGGTGTCGATCTCGCCCATGTAGACGGTGCACTCCAGGCCGAGGAGGGCGCAGGCGGTGGCGGTGGCCACGCCGTGCTGGCCCGCGCCGGTCTCGGCGATCACGCGGGTCTTGCCCATGCGGCGGGTGAGCAGGGCCTGGCCCAGCACGTTGTTGATCTTGTGCGAGCCGGTGTGGTTGAGGTCCTCGCGCTTGAGGAAGACCCGGGCGCCGCCGGCCTCCGCGGCGAAGCGCGGCACCTCGGTGAGCGGACTGGGCCGGCCGGTGTAGTTGACGAGCAGGTCGTTCAGCTCGGCGACGAACGACTCGTCGGCCTTGGCCTTCTCGTACGCGACGGCGACCTCGTCGACGGCGGCGCGCAGCGCCTCGGGGATGAACTTGCCGCCGTACGCGCCGAAGTACCCCTCGGCGGTCGGCACCTGACGCTCTGGGTCAGGGATGAAGAATTCTGCGGGCATGGCTGATCCTCGGTCGGAACGGATGACGGACGGCGTGGGGACACGCCGCGTGCCATCGCATGCCGTTGATCTGGCCGGGCTCGGCCCCGATGTGGTACCTGACCCGGCGGCCGCGCACGCGCCGCGCGGGAGCCCGGCAGCCGCGCGGCCGGCATCCCGGAGCCAGCGGCGCGAAGCCGCCGCCCGCCGGCGGGCCGGCGGCGGGCCCCGCCCGGCGACCGGCCGCCGCGGACCGCGGCACACCGCCGCCGCGCGGGGCGCGGGGCGGGGGCGGCCGGTCCACGTGCACGGTCACCGGGGCGTCAGCCCCGCCCGTGGCGCAGCGCGGGGTGGGCGCCGGCGGCGACGAGGTCGGCGACGGCGGCGCGCGGGTCCTTCCCCGTGACCAGGGACTCGCCGACGAGCACGGCGTCGGCGCCGTCGTTCGCGTACGCGATGAGGTCGTGCGGGCCGCGCACGCCGGACTCGGCGATCTTGACGATGTGGTCGGGGATCTCGGGGGCCACCCGGCCGAAGTTGCCGCGGTCCACCTCAAGGGTCTTGAGGTTCCGCGCGTTCACGCCGATGATCCTTGCCCCGGCGGCCACGGCCCGCTCGGTCTCCTCCTCGTCGTGCACCTCGACCAGCGGCGTGAGCCCGATGGACTCGGCCCGCTCCACCAGCGAGACCAGCGCCTCCTGGTCCAGCGCGGCGACGATGAGCAGGACCAGGTCGGCGCCGTACGCCCGCGCCTCCCAGAGCTGGTACGCGGTGACGACGAAGTCCTTGCGCAGCACCGGCAGGTCCACCTTGGCGCGCACGGCCTCCAGGTCCGCCAGCGAGCCTCCGAAGCGGCGCTGCTCGGTCAGGACGCTGATGACGGCGGCACCGCCCGCCTCGTAGTCCGCGGCGAGCGCGGCCGGGTCGGCGATGGCCGCGAGGGCGCCCTTGGACGGGCTGGAGCGCTTGACCTCGCAGACGACGGTGACACTGTCGCCGCGCAGCGCGGCGACGCCGTCGCGCGCCTGGGGGGCCCTGGCGGCGCGCTCCTTGAGCTCGTCGAGGCCGACCCGGGCCTGCCGCTCGGCGAGGTCCTCGCGCACGCCGTCAATGATCTCGTCGAGCACACTCACGCGAGCGGACCCCTTTCTGCTGGCGCCGGTGCCGGCCGGCGCCGGGCGCCGGGCGCCGACGGGCGGCTGTTCGGGTATCTGCGATGGTATCCGGCACCGGGCGGAAGCCCCGAATCCGGACCTTCTCCGTCCCACCGGTCGGACACGCTGCCGCTACGGTCCCGGCACCGCCCCGAAGGGCAGGTTCCGCAGCAGCGTAAACGCTGCGACCAGCGCGAACAGCACCGACCCCGCGGGCAGCCGCGCCGGGATCCGAAGGCGCAGGAGCACCCGCGGGCGGGGGCGTCCGGCGGCGAGCAGCCATCCCAGCAGGGCGACGGCCAGGACGGCCGCGCCGGCGGCCACGAGGGCGTTGGCGCCGAGCGCCGCGGCCACGTCGCCGTGGGCGAGCGCGTACGCGCAGCGCAGGCCGCCGCATCCGGGGCAGGCCAGGCCCGTGTACGCCAGGACGGGGCAGGGCGGGTAGCGGCCGGGCTCGTTCGGGTCGACGGCGCCGACCGCGGCGAGGCCGCCGGCGGCGCAGGCCAGCGCGGCGAGCGGGGGCGCGAGGCGCCGGAGCGGGGCGGTCGCGGCGGTACGGGCGGACACACCCGGATTGTCCCGGTGGCAGCGCGCGGGCGCATCCGGTGAGGGGGCGCGCGGCCCGCAACGGCGAGGCGGAGCCGGGGCGCGGGGCGGTGCGGGCGGCGGCGCGCTCGCCTGCCGGCGCCGGGCGCCCCGGCCGGGTCTCCCGGCCGGGGCGCGGACGTAGGGGCTACTCGCCGGCGGTACGCACCGGCGGCAGCGGCTTCTTGCCCATGCCCATGCCGCGCATCACGGCGCCGACCACGCCGCCGATGGGGATGATCACCAGGCTCAGCCAGAACAGCAGGGGCTGGTCCATCACCATCAAAGCGCCCGAGACGCAGAACCCGATGAAGATGATGACCACCGCGGTCCATGCGGCCGGCGTGTGTCCGTGGTCGTGGTTCTCCGCCATTACTGCACTCCTTGAAACGTACAACCGCTCATATCACCAGACGGCGCCATTGTCCCCGATCGGTCCATGCCTCCGACGACGGGGGCGGGTCAGCGCTCGCGGGTGGGGTCCTCGCCGCGGTCGAGGGCCTTCCACAGTTCCTCGGGCCGCTCCGGATCCACGGGTGCGGCCCGCCGCGGGCGGGCGGCGGCGCCGGCGCCGGGGCGCTCGTAGCGCCCGGACATCGCGGGCCAGCCGGAGCCGTAGCGCAGTGCGAGCAGCCCGGCGCAGAGCAGCAGCACGCCGCCGGCCAGGCTCACCCAGGCCCAGGCGGTGTGGCTGACGGCGGCGACCGCGGCGTCGGTGAGGCCGGCCGCCTCGGCGCCCCGGTCGTCGAGCGCGTCGGTGTCGGAGGCGCCGAGGGCGGAGGCGGCGATCACGCCGACGCCGCAGAGCGTGAGCAGGGCGGCGACGACGGTGCGGCCGGCGCGGCGGACGGCGAAGACGGCGACGAGCGCGGCGAGCCCGACGATCGCCAGTGCGGACGGCACGCCGGTGACGTCCCGGCCGCCGGCGGTGACGGGCAGCACGGCGTCCGCGACGGGGGTGGCGGCCTCGCCCTCGGCCCAGGTGCGGCCGGCGGCGACGAGGACCGCGGCGGCCCCGAGCGCGCCGGAGAGCAGGGCGGCGGCGAGGGGGGTGCGGGAGCCGGACGGATGTGTCACCCCGCCAGTGTCTCGCACCCGTCGGGACCGTTTCCGGCAGGGGGGCGCGGCCTACCCCGCCGCCTCCCGGCCGGCCTGTGACAAGTGCCCCGCCGCGGCGACCGCCCGCAGCACCGCCGCGGCCTTGTTGCGGCACTCCGCGTCCTCGGCCGCCGGGTCGGAGTCCGCCACGATGCCGGCGCCCGCCTGCACGTACGCCGTGCCGTCGTGCAGCAGCGCGGTGCGGATCGCGATGGCGGTGTCCGCGTCGCCGGCGAAGTCCAGATACCCGACGCAGCCGCCGTACAGCCCGCGCCGCGTGGGCTCCAGCTCCTCGATGATCTGCAGCGCCCGCGGCTTCGGTGCCCCCGACAGCGTCCCGGCGGGGAAGCAGGCGGTGAGCACGTCGAACGCGGTACGTCCCGGGGCGAGCCGGCCGGTGACCGTGGAGACGATGTGCATGACGTGGCTGTAGCGCTCGATCGACATGAAGTCGACGACCTCGACGCTGCCGGGCTCGCAGACCCGGCCGAGGTCGTTGCGCCCGAGGTCGACGAGCATCAGGTGCTCGGCGCGCTCCTTCTCGTCGGCGAGCAACTCCTCGGCCAGCGCCACGTCCTGCTGCGGCGTCGCCCCACGCGGGCGCGTACCCGCGATGGGGTGCAGCAGGGCGCGCCCGTCCTCGACCTTGACCAGCGCCTCGGGGCTGGAGCCCACGATGTCGAACGCGCCCCCGCCGGCGCCGGTGTCGGGCAGCCGGATCAGATACATGTACGGGCTGGGGTTGGTGGCCCGCAGCACGCGGTAGACGTCGAGGGCGCTCGCGGCGCACGGCGTCTCGAACCGCTGCGAGGGCACGACCTGGAACGCCTCCCCCGCCCTGATCCGCTCCTTGATGTCCGCGACGGCCGCGCGGAATTCCGCGCCGCCCCACAGCTCCCCGTACTCCGGCAGCGCGGACGGCGGCAGCGGCGCCGCGCAAGCGGCGGTGGGGCGGGCGAGGTCGGCGGTCATCGCGTCGAGCCGGGCGACCGCGTCCTCGTACGCCTCGTCGACGCCCGTGTCGAGGTCGTTGTGGTTGATCGCGTTGGCGATCAGCAGCACGCTGCCGTCCCAGTGGTCGAGGACGGCGAGGTCGGAGGTGAGCAGCATCGTCATCTCCGGCAGCCGCAGGTCGTCGGCGGTGCTGTCGCCGATGCGCTCCAGCCGCCGCACGGTGTCGTACCCGAGGTAGCCGACCATGCCGCCGGTGAAGGGCGGCAGCGCGTCCCGGCCGTCGGCGCCCTCGTGCAGGTCGCGCGGGGTGTGCAGGGCCTCGACGGTGGCGCGCAGCGCGGCCAGCGGGTCACCCCCGGTGGGCAGGCCGACGGGCGGGGTGCCGAGCCAGTGGGCCCGGCCGTCGCGCTCGGTCAGAGTGGCGGCGCTGCGCACGCCGACGAACGAGTACCGCGACCACGTGCGGCCGTTCTCCGCGGACTCCAGCAGGAACGTGCCGGGGCGCTCGCCGGCGAGCTTGCGGTACAGCCCCACGGGGGTGTCGCCGTCGGCGAGCAGCCGTCGGACGACGGGGATGACGCGGCGGTCCTTGGCCAGCGTGCGGAACGTCTCCCGGTCCGGAGTGGTCACTCGGCGCCGCCCAGGGTGAGCTCGCGGCCGTCGAAGCAGGTGCGGCTGCCGGTGTGGCAGGCGGGGCCGACCTGGTCGACGCGGACGAGCACGGTGTCGGCGTCGCAGTCGAGCGCGACCGACTTCACGTGCTGCACGTGCCCGGACGTCTCGCCCTTGACCCAGTACTCCTTTCGGCTGCGGCTGTAGTACGTGCCGCGGCCGGTGGTCAGCGTGCGGTGCAGCGCCTCGTCGTCCATCCACGCCAGCATGAGCACTTCGCCGCTGTCGTACTGCTGCACGACGGCGGGCAGCATGCCGTCGGCGTTCCGCTTCAGGCGCGCCGCGACGGCGGGATCGAGGTCGGAGGGCCGCGCGGGCCGGTTGCCGGTCATGGGGCCATTGTGCCAACAGGGACGGACACACCACGGTGCCGGAGGGCGCGACGCGCGCGGCCGGGGATGGCCCCTTCCCGTACATCGGAACGTGTCGATAGGGCATGCTTCGCCCATGACCAACCCTCCTCCGGATCCGCCCGCAAGACCCCGCGGGCCGAAGACCGCCGCCACCGCCGCGGTGGCCGCGATCCTGCTCGTCGCCGTGGCGGTCGCCGCCTTCCTCGCGCTGCGCGGCGGGGACGACGGCGGGACGCAGGCGGGCGGCCCGCGGCCGCAGGGCAACGCGGAGCGGCCGGCGGGTCAGGACGGCATCGGCGGGGCGGAGACGAAGAGCGCGAGCGCGGGGTCCGCGGCGGGCACGGCGGACGCGCGGGGGGATCTGGAGCCGAGCGAGTCGCACATCCCCTACGTGGTGCTGCGGACCGGCGAGTGCTTCGACCACCCGTCGCTGGACACGAGCGTCGAGTCGGTGGAGACCCGTCCGTGCAGCGGCCCGCACGACGGCCAGGTCATCGGCAACCGCACGCTCAGCGGCGACTTCCCGGACGGCGACGCGCTGGACGACCAGGCGCTGGGGCTGTGCCGGCGGGCCGCGGAGGAGAAGCTGGAGACGATGCCGGCGGACGGGCGGCACTACTTCTACTACGCGCTGTACCCGACGCTGACGACGTACGAGTACCAGAGCCAGGACGAGATCTCCTGCGCGCTGACGCTCAGCACCGAGCCCGACGGCCCGAAGCTGACCCGGCCGCTCCCGTGACCCCCCGCCCGC
Source organism: Streptomyces sp. B5E4 (assembly GCF_039871555.1). Taxonomy (NCBI): domain Bacteria; kingdom Bacillati; phylum Actinomycetota; class Actinomycetes; order Kitasatosporales; family Streptomycetaceae; genus Streptomyces; species Streptomyces sp. B5E4. The sequence continues at coordinate 240,078 of NZ_JBDPMI010000005.1, read as the reverse complement.
CTCGCGCGGGCGGGGGCTCCCGGCGCGGCCTTGCGTGCCCCGGTGTCACCGGCGGTCGTAGGGTGGCCGCATGACGACCCATGCGAAGCGGGAACGGCTTCTCCTCGCCGATCTGCTGGAGGGCGCCGGACCCGAGGCACCGACGCTGTGCGCGGGCTGGACGACGTACGACCTGGCCGCGCACGTGGTGGTGCGCGAGCGCCGGCAGGACGCGGCGGGCGGCATCCTGTTCAAGCCGCTGCAGAACCGGCTGGAGCGCGTGCAGGCGGAGTTCCGGCAGAAGCCGTACGAGGAACTGGTGCAGCTCATCCGCAGCGGGCCGCCGCGGTTCTCGCCGTTCGCCCTCAAGCAGGTCGACGAGGCCGCGAACGTCGTGGAGTTCTACGTCCACGCCGAGGACGTCCGCCGTGCGCAGCCCGACTACGCGCCGCGGGAGCTGGACCCGGTCTTCTCCGACACGCTGTGGCAGCGGCTGGAGCGCGGCGCGCGGATGATGGGCCGCAAGTCGCCCGTGGGGCTGGTGCTGCGCCGGCCCGACGGCCAGACGGCGGTGGCCCACCGGGGCGCGCCTGTGGTCACGGTGACCGGGGAGCCCGCGGAGCTGCTGCTGTTCGCCACCGGGCGGCAGGAGGCGGCGAAGGTGGAGCTGGAGGGCGACGAGGACGCCGTGGCGCAGGCGCGCTCGGCGCCGCTCGGCATCTGACGCCGCCCGGCGGCGAGTTGTGCCGGACGCCCGCACGATGTGCCGGATCCGCTACGGGGCCGGGGCGGGCGGCGGGTCCGGCAGCGGGCCCGTACCGACGCCCGGGCGCGGGCCGCGGGCGCGGGGCAGTTCCGCCCGGCGTACCGCGGGCGCGGCGAGGCAGACGACGGCGCCCAGGCAACTGAACGCGCCGCAGGCGAGGAAGACGGGCGCGCTGCCCCAGGCGCCGATGGCCGCGCCGACGAGCGGGTAGCACAGCGGTGCGAGCCCCAGTCCGGTCAGGCTGGTGGCGGCGGTGACGCGGCCGAGGTAGGCGGGCGCGGCGGAGGTCTGGATCAACGCGTACGCCAGTCCGCCGCAGACGCCGCCCGCGAGCCCGCCGAGTCCGCAGGCGGCGACCGCGAGCCCGGGGGAGGGCGCGAGCGCGACGCACCCGAGCGCGGCGCCGGCGGCGACGAGCGTGGCGACGTGGACGAGGCCGGGGCGCGGCAGCCGGCCGGTGACGGCCAGGAGGAGCGCACCGGCGCCGGCGCCGAGGCCGAACGCGCCGACGAGCCAGCCGAGGCCGGCGGCGCCCCAGCCCCGTTCCGCGGCGAGGAGGACGAGGCCGACGTTGAGCGGGCCGTTGAGGCCGAACTCGCTGAGGGCGCCGGAGAGGACGAGCGGCCCGATCAGCCGGTGCCCGCGCACGTACCTCAGCCCCTCGCGCAACTCCCGCCCGGCGCCTGTCGGATGCCCGCCTGCCGCTTCCCCGGCGGGCGCGGCGGGCAGGGGCCGTACGCGCAGCGTCAGCAGCAGCGGCACCGACGCGGCGAACAGCAGCCCCGCCGCCGCGAACGCCGCCGCGGGACCGCCCAGCACCAGCGCGTACCCGGCGACGGGCGCCGCCGCGGCGCCGCCGAGGCGCAGGGCCAGCGCCCGCAGCCCGGCGATACGGGCCAGTTCCTCCGGCGGCGCGATCCGCGCCGGGAGGGCGCCGACCGCGGGCAGGAACAGCGCGTCGACCACCCCGAACGCGAGCGCCACCGCGACCAGCGGCCACAGCCCCGGCGCGGCGGTCCCCAGCGCCGCGGCGACGCCCAGGATGAGGACACAGCGCGCCGCGTCGGCGCCGATGACGACCTTGCGCGGCCCGAAGCGGTCGGCGACCACTCCCCCGCCGAGCATCAGCACCGCGCGCGGCACCGAGCCGACCGCCATCACCACCCCGGTCTCCGCCGGACCCGCGACCCGCTGCGCGGCCCAGCCGAGGGCGAGGAAGAACACGCCGTCGCCGAGTACGGACAGGGCGTACGCGACGAGCCACCGCAGGACGCCGGCGTCGCGGTACGCGGGCACGGGCGCGGGCCCCCGGCTCAGGGGCGGAAGGGGAAGCCGTAGAGATGGAGGGCGACGGTCTCGCGCCCGGCGGGGCCGGTCTCCGCCGCCTGTGCCGCCTCGGCCCGCTCCCGCCACCGGGTGACGAAGGCGCCCATCTCCTCCGCCAGCTCCTGCAGTTCGCCGGCCGTCAGCCGCACGGTGTACTCCGAGCTGAACGCCGCCCGCGTCCACTCCCGCTCCCACCCGGCCTGCTGGTCCAGGTAGTTGAGATACGTGCGGCTCCGGGTGGCCAGCAGCTCGCGGGTGACGCCCGTCAGCGCCGCCGTGCCCTCCGGGGTGTCGTCGAAGTCCGCGGCCCGGAAGGTGAACGACCGCTCCGCCGAGACCCGCCACCAGCGCTCGCGCCCGTCCCTGCCCTGCTCCGCCGCCTCCTCGATGAAGCCGTGCTCGGCGAGCTTGCGCAGGTGGTAACTGACCAGCGACACCGCCGCGTCGGCCTGCTCGGCGAGGTGCGACGCGGTGGCGGTACGGGCCGCCGTCAGCAGCCGGTACAGCTCGATGCGCAGCGGGTGGGTGAACGCCTTCAGCTGCTCCAGCTCGGTGATCCGCTCAGGTTCTCGCCCCATGTGGGGACCGTAGATACGAAAGAAGTATTGCGCAAGAGTTCTTTCGCAATCGTGGGCAGCTCCACCGTGACCCGGAGCCCGCCCGCGGCGCGCGGGGTGACGGTGAGCGTGCCGTCGTGGGCCTGGGTGAGCGTCTTGACGATGGCCAGGCCCAGGCCGACGCCCGCGTGGTCGGTGCGGATGCGCTCGGTCCCGCGCCGGAACGGCTCGGTGAGCGTCGCGGCCAGCCGGGGGTCGATCCGCGCGCCGGTGTTCTCGACGGTGAGCGCGACGGTCGTGGGGCGCACGCCCGTGGTGACCCAAACCGCGCCGGCCTCGGGCAGGTTGTGGACGATCGCGTTGTGGACGAGGTTCGAGGTGAGCTGCAGCAGCAGCGCCGGAGATCCGCTCGCGGGGGTGAGGTCGCCGGCGGTCTCCAGCTTGACGCCGTGCCGTTCCGCGAGCGGGAGCAGCGTCTCCGCGGCCTCTTCCGCCAGCAGCGACAGGTCGACGGGCTCCGGCGTGAAGGCGCGCTGGTCGGCGCGGCTGAGCAGGAGCAGCGCCTCGGTCAGGTCGATGGCCCGGGTGTTGACGGCGCGCAGGCGCGTGAGGAGTTCACGGGTGTCCCGGTGCGGATCGGTACGGGCCACGTCCAGGAGCGTCTTGGTGATGGCGAGCGGGGTGCGCAGTTCGTGCGAGGCGTTGGCCGCGAACCTCCGTTGCTCCGCGACGTGCGCCTCCAGGCGGGCGAGCATCGCGTCGAAGTCGTCGGCCAGTTCGCGGAACTCGTCGCTGCGGCCCGGCAGCCGGATCCGGTGGGAGAGCGATCCGCTGGTGGCCTTCCGGGTGGCGTCCGTGATGCGGGTGAGGGGGGCGAGCATCCGGCCGGCCAGGAACCACCCGCCCACCAGGCCGAACACCAGCAGGAAGACCACCACCCCGCCCGCGGTGGGCACGAAGGAGCGCAGGATGAGGTTGCGGTTGGGGCTGAGGCCCTGGGGGGTGTAGTAGGTGTGGACGGGCACGTAGCGCAGCAGGCACACCCAGACCGCGGCGAGCAGCACGAGTCCGGCGAGCATGACGAAGCCGGCGTAGCTGAGGGTGAGCTTCATGCGGACGCTGAGTCCGGGCAGCCTACGCACCGGGCTCACCGTCGCCGTCGCCCGACGCGGTGTCGATGCGGTAGCCGACGCCGGGCACCGTGGCGATCAGCCAGGGCTCGCCGAGCCGTTTACGCAGGGCGGAGACGGTGATGCGTACGGCGTTGGTGAACGGGTCGGCGTTGGCGTCCCAGGCCCGCTCCAGCAGTTCCTCCGCGCTGATCACACCGCCCTCCGCGGCGACGAGGACGTCGAGCACGGCGAACTGCTTCCGGGTCAGGGCGACGTACCTGCCGTCCCGGTAGACCTCGCGGCGGAACGGGTCGAGCCGCAGCCCCGCGATCTCCCGCACGGGCGGCCGGATGTGGGCGCGCCGGCGGTCGAGCGCGCGGAGCCGGAGCGCGAGCTCGCGGATGTCGAAGGGCTTGGTGAGGTAGTCGTCGGCGCCGAGGCCGAAGCCGGTGGCCTTGTCGTCGAGCCGGTCGGCCGCGGTGAGCATGAGGATGGGCATGCCGCTGCCGGAGTCGACGATGCGCCGGGCGATCTCGTCGCCGGAGGGCCCGGGGATGTCGCGGTCCAGGACGGCGATGTCGTACGAGTTCACGCCCAGCAGTTCCAGGGCGGTGTCCCCGTCCCCCGCGATGTCGCCCGCGATCGCCTCCAGGCGGAGGCCGTCGCGGATGGCCTCCGCCATAAAGGGCTCGTCCTCGACTATCAGCACGCGCATGCGTCGATGCTACGAGCGGACGCATATCGTCCGTGTATAGAAAACCGCATACGCACCGGCAACGCCCCGCCGCCTGCACTGGCGGAATGACTCGAACGCGACGATCGGCGCGCAGAAGGACCCACCGCATTCGCACACTTCTGGGCGTCGGCGGGATCGCCGTCATCGTGGCGGTCGTCGCGCCGCTCGGCTTCCGGTCGATGCAGACACCGTCCGGCTCTTCCTCCTCGCCCGCCCCCGTCACCCCGGCTTCCTCGGGGGCACCGGAGCCGGCCGGGCCGCCGGAATCCCCGCAGCGCAAGCGGGACGGCCCGGCCGGCGAGGCCGACGGTGTCGTCCCTGAGGGCACGACGGTTTTCGACGACGCGATTCCGGCGGTGACCGAACTCGACACCGGTTTCCTCACGGCCCTTCGTGAGGCGGCGACGGACGCCGCACCGTACGGAGTGGAAATCCGGGTCAATAGCGGCTGGCGTTCTCCGGCGTACCAGGAGCAGCTTCTCCGCGAAGCGGTCGGGAAATACGGATCGGAAGAGGAGGCCGCCCGGTGGGTGGCCACTCCGGAGACCTCTCCGCACGTGTCGGGCGACGCCGTGGACATCGGGGAATCCGACGCGCAGATGTGGCTCTTCGAGCACGGCGCGGCCTATGGGCTGTGCCCGGTCTACCGGAACGAGCCCTGGCACTACGAGCTGCGCACCGAGGCGATCGGCAGCCGCTGCCCGCCCATGTACGCCGACCCCACCCAGGACCCGAGGATGCAGAGTTGAACGAGCGAGTTCCCACGATGACGAAGCCGGACCCGGCGGACAGCGCGGAAGCGGCACGCACGGCGGACACCGCGGATGCCGCGGATGCCGCGGATGCCGCGGAGAACACCGACACCGCAGACACCCGGCGGCGCGGCACCCCGCCCGCGGCTCTCCGCCGCGCGGCCCGCGCCCTCCGCCGCCCCGCGCCCTGGCGGCGGGGCCTCGTGCTCGCGGCGCTTGCGCTGCTGCTCGGCCTGCTCATGGCGCTGCACGCGCGGATCCCGAGCGGCGAAATGAACCTCGGCAGCTTCGTGGAGACCTTCCTGCCGTGGCTCGGCCTCTTCGTCCTCCCGCTGCTCGCGGGGGCGCTGTGGCGCCGTTCGGCGTCGGCCGCGGTCGCGCTGGTCCTGCCGGTCACGGTGTGGCTGAGCCTCTTCGGCGGACTGCTCACCGACAAGTCCCGGCCGGGCAGCGACCTCACGGTCGCCGGCCACAACGTCGGCGCCGCCAACCCCGACCCGGCCGGCACCGCCCGCGACCTGGCCGCCTCCGGCGCGGACCTGCTGGCGCTCCAGGAGCTCACCGACACGGCGCGGCCGCTGTACGAGGCGGAGTTGGCGAAGACGTACCCGTACCACACCACGAGGGGCACCGTCGGGCTGTGGAGCAAGCTGCCGCTGTCGGACACCCGGTCCGTCGACATCGCGATGCACCCGGCGCGCGCGCTGCGCACCACCGTGGCCACCGAGCGGGGCCCGCTGGCGGTGTACGTGGCCCACCTGGGGTCCGTGCGCGTGAACCCCCGCGCGGGCATGTCGACGGCCCAGCGAGACGCGGGCGCCGAGGCGCTCGCCGCGGCCGTCGCCGCCGAGCCGACCGAGCGCGTGGTGGTGCTCGGCGACCTCAACGGCACCGTGGACGACCGGGCGTTCGACGGTCTCACCGACCGGCTGCGCTCGGTCCAGGAGGAGGCGGGGAACGGCTTCGGCTTCAGCTGGCCGGCCGGTTTCCCGGTGGCGCGGATCGACCAGATCCTGGTACGCGGCGTGGAGCCGCGGAGCGCCTGGCTGCTGCCCGCCACGGACAGCGACCACCTGCCGGTGGCGGCGGGCATCGCCTGGTGAACGACGGCTGCGGGGCACCATGTGCCGGATAACCCGGTTTCACGGGATCTGACAGGAAAATGACACCGCGCGCGCCGAGGCATTGACGTGCCCCTGCGTCGTTGCCAGACTCCGCGGCCGAGTTCTCCTCGGCGGCCTCCATGGGGGAGCAGCCCCGTCGGCCGGCCTCCGATGCCCATGCAGCACACCCGATGCGCTGAGGAGTGTTCTCGTATGCGGTCAACCACCACACGCAGACAGGCGGTCACCGGCCTCCTCGGCACCGCGGCGGCGCTCGGCGCCGGCACGGCCGCCGCCGGCCCCGCGGCGGCCCGCTCCGGCGGCGCGGCGGGGTCCGGTTCGTACGCCCGGCTGCTGGCCGGGGCGCTGGTCCGCCGGATGACCCTGGAGGAGAAGGTCGGCCAGCTCTTCGTGGTCGAGGTCGCCGGGCAGGACGCGGACGACGTGACCGACGCGGCCGCCGCCGTCAACGAGCGGCGCTACGGCGTCCGCACCCCCGCCGACGTCGTACGCAAGTACCGCCCCGGCGCCGTCATCTACTTCAGCGCCCGCAACGACGACAACCTCCGCGACGCCCGCCAGATCGCCCGGCTCTCCAACGGCCTGCAGCGCGCCTCGCTCGCGCAGCGCCGCGGCGTCCCGCTGATCATCTCCACCGACCAGGAGAGCGGCCTCGTCCAGCGGCTGCCCACCCCGCCGGCCACCGAACTGCCCGGCAGCATGGCGCTGGGCGCCACCTACTCGACCGCCGACGCCCAGCGCGCCGCGGAGATCACCGGGCGGGAGCTGGCGGCGCTGGGCATCAACCAGAACTACGCGCCCGTCGCCGACGTCAACGTCAACCCCGACAACCCCGTCATCGGCCTGCGCTCCTACGGCGCCGACCCGCAGCAGGTCGCGCGCATGGTCGCGGCGGCCGTACGCGGCCAGCGCCGCGGCGGCGTCGCGTCCGCGGCCAAGCACTTCCCCGGCCACGGCGACACCGGCCAGGACAGCCACCTCCTGCTGCCGCGCATCGAGCACACCCTGGAGCAGATCCACGAGCTGGACCTGCCGCCGTTCCGGGCCGCGATCGCCGCGGGCCTGGACACGGTGATGACCGCGCACATCCTCGTTCCCGCGCTCGACGACGGCGTGCCCGCCACCATGTCGCACCGCATCCTGACCGGGCTGCTCCGCGAGGAGCTGGGCTTCGACGGCCTGATCGTCACGGACGCGCTGGACATGGGCGGGGCCACGTCCCAGTACCCGCCGGAGCGGGCGTCGGTGGCGGCGTTCGCGGCGGGCGCGGACATGCTGGTGCTGCCGCCGCAGATGGACGTCGCGTACGCATCCGTGCTCGCAGCCGTACGCGGCGGCGAGATCGGCGAGCGGCGGCTGGAGGAGTCGGTGGTGCGCATCCTGGCGCGCAAGATCGACGAGGGGCTGTACGTCGGCCCGTTCGTCGACGAGCGCCGGGCGGAGCGGATCGTCGGGAGCGCCGCGCACGTCGCGGACGCGCGGGCGCTCACCGGGCGGGCGGTGACGCTGGTGAAGAACGACGCCGGGCTGCTGCCGCTTGCCGCCGGTACGCGACGGGTGCTGGTCGCCGGATGGCAGACGACGTCGGCGCCGGCGCTGGACCGGCTGGCGCAGGCGGTCGGGGCCCGGAGCGGGCAGACCACCACCGTGCTGGCGACGGGCGGGACACCGGCCCAGGCCGTGATCGACGCCGCGGTGGCCGCGGCGCGGGACCACGACCTGGTGCTGGTCAGCGCCAACGCGGCGGCCGGCGCGGAGCCGGTGGCGCAGCGGGGCGCGGCGCAGGCGGCGCTGGTGCGGGCGCTGCTGGCGTCGGGCACGCCGGTCGTGGTGATGGCGGTGCGCAACCCGTACGACGTACGCCGGTTCCCGGAGGCGCCGGCGTACCTGTGCACGTACGGCACGGGGGCGGGGGTGCTGACGCGGGCGGTCGACGCGCTCTACGGCGACCTGCGGCCGACGGGACGGCTGCCGGTGGCGATCCCGGAGCTGGGGACGACGGGCTCCGCCCTGTACCCGCTGGGGCACGGGCTGGAGTACTGAGGCGGCGCGGCGCCGCGGACATCTGCGTACGGCCGCGGCGCCCGCTCAGCTCCCCGCTCCCCCGCCCACCGCGCTGATCAGCAGCCGGCGCAGCTCCCGCGCCGCCCGGGGCGGCGACACGTCGCCCCGGTGCGCCACGGAGATCGTCCGGTGCAGCCCGGGGGCCGCGAACGCCGTCGTCCGCAGCCCCGAGCGCTTTGCGACCATGCTCGGCACCACCGCCACCCCGAGCCCGGCCCGCACGAACCCCAGCACCGCGTCCATCTCCCCGCCCTCCACCCCGAACTCCGGCTCGAAGCCCGCCTCGCGGCACGCCGCGACCGTCAGCTCCCGCAGGTCGTACCCGTGCCGGAACATGGCCAGCGGCCGCCCGCGCAGATCCCCGATCCGGATCCCCCGGCCCGCGCCGCCCGCCCCCGTGACCGGCGGCGATTCCGGCGACGAGACCACGACCAGTTCCTCGCGCAGCAGCTCCGTCGTCGTCAGCGCGGGCGCCTGCCCCGCCAGCGGCGTGATGACCAGCGCGAGGTCCAGCTCGCCGGCCGCGAGCGTCCGTACGAGATCCTGCGAGCCGTCCTCGTGGACGTGCAACTCGATGCCCGGGTAGCGGGCGTGGAACGTGCGCAGCGCGTCCGGCACCAGGCTCGCGCAGAGGCTCGGCGTGGCCCCCAGCCGCACCCGCCCCCGCCGCAGGTGCGCGACCTCCTGGACCTCCCGCCGCGCCGTCTCGGTGTCGGCGAGGATCCGCCGCGCCAGCGGCAGCAGCGCCTCGCCCGCGTCGGTGAGGGTGATGTGCCCGCGGGCCCGGTGGAACAGCTCGGCGCCCAGCTCCCGCTCCAGCGCCCGTACGGACTGCGACAGCGACGGCTGCGCCACGTGCTCGCGCTCGGCGGCCCGGGTGAAGTGGCGGGCCTCGGCGACGGCGGCGAAGTAGCGAAGCTGCTGCAGGTGCATGGGTCCAGCGTAGGCGACGATAGTCATTGCCTATCGAAAGCAGCGAATTCATGTCTTGGACGGATCCCGGGTCTCCTCCCTACCGTCACAGTCATGGCCCTGACCACCAAGCCGGCGTCGAAACCGGCCGCGGGCAAGCCCGCCCCGGAGTCGCCGGCCCGCCCGCGGGGCGCGGCATACCCGCCGTCGCTCCTCGCGCTGCTGTGGCGCTCGACCGTCGGCAAGAAGACGGTGCTGGCCGTCACCGGCCTGATCATGCTCGCCTACCTCGTGGCCCATCTGATCGGCAATATCAAGATCTTCTACGGTGCCGAGGAGTTCAACGACTACGGCCACTGGCTGCGCACCCTCGGCGGCCCGGTCCTGCACTACGAGTGGGCCCTGTGGATGATCCGCGTCGTGCTGGTCGCCGCCGTCGTGCTGCACGGCGTGGCCGCGTACCAGCTCAGCCGCCGCGACATCGCCGCGCGCCCGGTCGCCTACGTCCACAAGCGCCGCCGCGCGAGTTACGCCACCCGCACCATGCGCTGGGGCGGGGTGATCCTTGGCCTCTTCATCGTCTGGCACATCCTCGACCTGACGACGCTGACCGTGAACGAGAACGCCCAGACCGGCCGCCCGTACGAGAACACCGTCGCCACCTTCTCCACCTGGTACGGCAACGTCGTCTACATCACCGCCATGCTCGCCCTCGGGCTGCACCTGCGGCACGGCTTCTGGAGCGCCGTACAGACCCTCGGCGCCGCGAGCCCGGCCCGCGAGCGCGGCCTCAAGGCCGTCACCAACGCCCTTGCACTGGTGCTGACCTGCGGCTTCATCTCCATCCCCGTGGCCGTCATGACGGGAGTCGTGAACTGAAGATGTCACCGGCATTCGCGCAGTACACCGAGGGCGAACCCGTCGCCGACACCGCCGCCCCGCCCGGCGACATCGCCGAGCGCTGGGACCGCCGCCGCTTCACCGCCCGGCTGGTCAACCCCGCCAACCGCCGCCGCTACCGCGTCATCGTCGTCGGTACCGGCCTCGCCGGCGGCGCCGCCGGCGCCACCCTCGCGGAACAGGGCTACCAGGTCGTCCAGTTCTGCTACCAGGACTCCCCGCGCCGTGCCCACTCCATCGCCGCCCAGGGCGGCATCAACGCCGCCAAGAACTACCGCAACGACGGCGACTCCGTACACCGGCTCTTCTACGACACCGTCAAGGGCGGCGACTTCCGCGCCCGCGAGTCCAACGTGCGCCGCCTCGCGCAGGTCTCGGTCGAGATCATCGACCAGTGCGTCGCGCAGGGCGTGCCCTTCGCCCGCGAGTACGGCGGCCTGCTCGACACCCGCTCCTTCGGCGGCGTCCAGGTCTCGCGCACCTTCTACGCCCGCGGGCAGACCGGACAGCAGCTCCTCCTCGGCGCGTACCAGGCGCTCTCCCGGCAGATCGAGGCCGGCACCATCGAGATGCACCCGCGCACCGAGATGCTCGACCTGATCGTCGTCGACGGCCGCGCCCGCGGCATCGTCGCCCGCGACCTGGTCACCGGGCGGATCGAGACCCACCTCGCCGACGCCGTCGTGCTCGCCACCGGCGGCTACGGCAACGTCTTCTACCTCTCCACCAACGCCAAGAACTCCAACGCCACCGCCATCTGGCGGGCCCACCGCCGCGGCGCCTACTTCGCCAACCCCTGCTTCACCCAGATCCACCCCACCTGCATCCCGCGCTCCGGGGACCACCAGTCGAAGCTGACGCTGATGAGCGAGTCGCTGCGCAACGACGGCCGCATCTGGGTGCCCAAGGCGCACGGCGACACCCGCCCGCCGAACGCCGTCCCGGAGGACGAGCGCGACTACTACCTGGAGCGCCTCTACCCCTCCTTCGGCAACCTCGTCCCCCGCGACATCGCCTCGCGCGCCGCGAAGAACGTCTGCGACGAGGGCCGCGGCGTCGGCCCCGGCGGCCAGGGCGTGTACCTCGACTTCGCCGACGCCGTCCGGCGGCTGGGGCGCGCGGCGGTCGAGGAGCGGTACGGCAACCTCTTCGAGATGTACGAGCGGATCACCGCGGAGGATCCGTACCAGGTGCCCATGCGCATCTACCCGGCGATCCACTACACGATGGGCGGCCTGTGGGTCGACTACGACCTGCAGACCACCGTCCCCGGCCTCTTCGCCATCGGCGAGGCGAACTTCTCCGACCACGGCGCCAACCGTCTCGGCGCCTCCGCGCTCATGCAGGGCCTGGCCGACGGCTACTTCATCCTCCCCGCCACCATCGGCGACTTCCTCGCCCGCCGGCCCCCCGAGCAGGTCTCCCCCGACCACCCGGCGGTCGCCGAGGCCGTCGCGGACACCGAGGACCGCCTGCACCTCCTCCTCGCCGTCGACGGCGACCGCACCCCCGACTCCTTCCACCGCGAGCTGGGCGAACTGCTGTGGGACGAGTGCGGCATGGCCCGTACGGAGCCGGGGCTGCGCAAGGCGCTGGAGCGGATCCCGGCGCTGCGCGAGGAGTTCTGGCGCCGGATCAAGGTGCCGGGCACGGGCGCGGAGCTGAACCAGTCGCTGGAGAAGGCCAACCGCATCGCGGACTACCTGGAGCTGGCCGAGCTGATGTGCCTCGACGCGCTGCATCGCGCCGAGTCGTGCGGCGGCCACTTCCGCGAGGAGAGCCAGACCCCGGACGGCGAGGCGGCCCGCGACGACGAGCACTTCTCGTACGCGGCCGCCTGGGAGTTCACCGCCACCGGCACCGCCCCGGTCCTCCACCGCGAGGACCTCGCATTCGACTACGTCATCCCCACGCAACGGAGCTATCAGTGAAGGTGACCTTGCGGGTCTGGCGGCAGCCGGGCCCCGAAGCGGCGGGCGGGATGGTCTCGTACGAGGTCGGGGACGTCACGCCGGAGATGTCGTTCCTGGAGGTGCTGGACACCCTCAACGAGCGGCTGATCCTCGCCGGCGACGAACCCGTCGCCTTCGACCACGACTGCCGCGAGGGCATCTGCGGGGCCTGCGGCGTCGTCATCAACGGGCAGGCGCACGGGCCGGAGCGGACGACGGCGTGCCAGTTGCACATGCGGTCGTTCGCGGACGGGGACGTCATCGACGTGGAGCCGTGGCGGGCGGCGGCGTTCCCGGTGGTGAAGGACCTGGTCGTGGACCGCTCGGCCTTCGACCGCATCATCGGCGCCGGCGGCTACATCACCGCCCCCACCGGCAGCGCCCCCGACGCCCACGCGACCCCGGTGCCCAAGCCGGCGGCGGAGACCGCCTTCGAGCACGCGGAGTGCATCGGCTGCGGCGCATGCGTGGCGGCCTGCCCCAACGGCTCGGCGATGCTGTTCACCGCCGCGAAGGTGGTGCACCTGGGCGCGCTGCCGCAGGGGGCGCCGGAGCGGGAGTCGCGGGTGCTGGACATGGTCGGCCGGATGGACGACGAGGGCTTCGGCGGCTGCACGAACACCGGCGAGTGCGCGGTGGCCTGCCCGAAGGGCATCCCGCTGCAGGCGATCTCGTCACTGAACCGCGAATTCCTGCGCGCCGCCCGGAAGTCGGCGTAGCCGCCCGCCGATCCCCCCGGATGGCTGCTCCTCCTCACCCCGCGTGGCCGTCCGGGACTGCGGGCACCCGGACGGCCCTCGCCGGAGCCGCGAGGGTCAGCCGAAATCGTCGGGGATGATGCGGAGTTTCCGTGCGATGCGGTCGAGCGCCTTCTGGTCGGCCGCGTTGAGTGAGTCCAGGACGACGCGGCGTACGGAGCGCAGGTGCGTGGGCGCTGCCCGGTGCACGATGCCGAAGCCGTCGTCGGTGAGTTCGGCGAGGGTGTAACGGCCGTCGGCCGGGTCGGGTGTCCGCACGATCCAGCCCCGCTGTTCACAGCGTTTGACGACGTTGGACAGGCGGGAGAGCGACCCGCTGGCGAGGAAGGCGAGCTCTCCCATCCGCAGCTTGCGCCGCGGGGCCTCGGAGAGATGACTGAGCACGAGGTACTCGAACAGGGTGAGGCCGTGCTCCTGCCGCAGCGGCGACTCCAGCTTGCCCGGCAGCAGCAGGACGAGGGAGATCAGCCCCGTCCACGCCGCCTTCTCCTGCTCGTCGAGCCAGCGCAGCTCTTCGTCGTCCTCGTGTACGCCCGTGCCGCTCGTGGGCCCTTCCGTGCTGCTCATGGACCGTCCCGCCCTTCCGGCGATGCTCGCCATCACTTTGCGCTTGAAGTCATCCCTTGCTAGTATCACTTTACGCGTGAACTCACGAACGAGGAAACGCACCCCATGGACAGGAAGAGGAAGCACCATGAGCACCGTCACTTTCGGCATCGTTCCGGGCTACGGCGAGAAGCTGCACGAGGCTCTCGGCTACAGCGGGGCGGTCCGCGTCGGCGACCGGGTCGAGATCTCCGGCCAGGCCGGGGTCGATGACGACCTGGTCATCCCCGACTCGCTGGAGGACGAGATCGTCCGGGCCTTCGACAACGTGGAGCGCGCGCTCGCCACGGTCGGAGCGACCTGGAGGGACGTCATCCACGTCAACTCCTACCACAAGGTCGCACCGGGCGATGACGTCATCGGCGACGACCACAACAGGGTCATGGCCGAGCAGTTCCGCCGCCGCCTCGGCGGCCGTGCGCCGATCTGGACCGAGACCGGCGTCACGGTCCTGGGCCTGGCCGAGATGCGGGTGGAGATCCGCGTCACCGCCATCGCCGGCTCCGGGAACTGAACGGCGGACCACCGCGGGACACCGCCCCGGACCCGGCGGACGGGATCCCGTCGACCCGCCCGAGCACGGAGGGACACCCCCTGCGCGGCGCCGCCGCCCGCCTCGTCGCGGCGGCGCCGCGGGCCCGGCCGCGGGGGGTGTGGACGTCCCCGGCGGACTGGCCTTTACTGCTCCGCATGAACACGATGAACGCTGCCGTTCTCGGCCCCGGCGGGGTCGGCGGGCTGCTCGCCGGGCTGCTGGCCCGGGCCGGGCACCGGGTGACCTGTGTGGCCGGCGCCGCCACCGCCGGCACGCTCCAGGCGGACGGAATCACCGTCAACAGCAGACAGTTCGGCGACTTCGCCACCCACGTGGCCGGAGACACCGAACTGCGCGCGCCGGTGGACCTGTGCATCGTCGCCGTCAAGGCCACCGCCTTCGACGCGGCACTGGAACGGGTGCCCCCCGCGGCGCTCGGCGACGCGCTCGTGGTGCCGCTGCTCAACGGCGTCGACCACATGGCCGCCCTGCGCGGGCGCTACCGGCCCGAGCAGGTCGCCGCGGGCACGATCACCGTGGAGTCCACCCGGGTCGCCCCCGGGCTGATCGAGCACGGCAGCCCGTTCACCAGGCTCTCGCTCGCCTCCGCCACCGCACCGCGCGAGCGGCTGGAGGCCGCCGCGCGGGTGCTGACCGACGCCGGTGCCGAGGTCCAGGTCCGGGACGACGAGCCGAGCGTCCTGTGGACGAAGATGGCCTTCCTCGCGCCGATGGCGCTGCTCACCACCCGCCACGGCCTGCCCGTCGGCGGCGTACGGACCGAGCACCGGGACGAGATGCTGGCGCTGCTGGCGGAGACCGCGGCGGTCGCGAGCGCGGGCGGGGCGCAGGTGGACGCGGAGGCGGTCGCCTCGATGTACGACGCCTTCCCGGCCCGTACGAAGTCCTCGATGCTCCGCGACGCGGAGGCGGGCCGTCCCCTCGAACTCGACGCCATCGGCGGCGCGCTGCTGCGCGCCGCGCGGTCGCACGGGATCGCGGTGCCGGTGGCGGAGCGGCTGGTCGCGGAGATCGGGGCGCGGGCGGGCGCGTAGTCGCGGCGCACCCTACGAACAGTGAAGACGCCCGTCTTCCGGGGCGGGCTCTTCACAACACTTCTTTGAGCTGTTAGCCTCGCAGCGCGATATGGGAGCGCTCCCACACTTCACACACCACGCTCGGGACGCGCGGAAGGAAGATCGATTATTGACATGTACTCGTCAGTAATTGCGCGGTCCGGCGCCCCCCACGCACACCCCCCGCAACCCCCCACCTCCAACGCCCCGCACGGGCGTGGAAGGAGAGCCGCATGAGAAAGTCACGCCTACGTGTCACCGGCGTCAGCGCGGCGGCGCTGGCCGCCACCGGCACCCTGCTGACGTACTCGCTGTCCGCACCCCCCGCGGCGGCCGAGACCGCGGCGCCCGGCGACAACCCCTACGCGGGCAGCCAGTTGTACGTGAACCCCGACTGGTCCGCCGCGGCCACCCAGGGCGGCGGCGCGGCCATCGCCGACACCCCGACCGCCGTCTGGCTCGACAGCATCGCGGCGATCACGAGTGGCTCGGACGGCTCCAACAACATGGGCCTGCGCGAGCACATGGACGAGGCGCTGGCGCAGGGTGCCGACGCCATCCAGATCGTCACGTACAACCTGCCCGGCCGCGACTGCGCGGCGCTCGCCTCCCGGGGCGAGCTGGGCCCGACGGAGATCGACCGGTACAAGACCGAGTTCATCGACCCGATCGACGAGATCCTCGACGACCCGGCGTACGAGAGCCTCAAGATCATCAACGTCGTCGAGATCGACTCACTGCCCAACCTCATCACCAACGTCAGCGGCCGGCCCACGGGGACGCCCGAGTGCGACGTGATGAAGGCGAACGGCAACTACGTCAAGGGCGTGGGCTACAACCTGGGCACGCTCGGCGACAACGGCAACGTCTACAACTACATCGACATCGGCCACCACGGCTGGATCGGCTGGGACGACAACTTCCGGCCGACGGCCGACCTGCTGTACGAGGCCGCCAACGCCGAGGGCGCCTCGCCCGAGGACGTCACCGGCTTCGCCGCCAACACCGCGAACTACGGCGCCACCGTGGAGCCGTACTTCTCGATCAACGACACGGTGGGCGGCCGGCCCATCCGCGAGGGCAGCAAGTGGGTCGACTGGAACCGGTACGTCGACGAGCAGTCCTTCGCGCAGGCGTTCGTGTCGCAGGCGGCCCCGGCCGCCGGTTTCCCGTCCGGCATGGGCGCGATCATCGACACCTCGCGCAACGGCTGGGGCGGCTCCGAGCGGCCGACGGGCCCAGGGCCGACGAGCGGGACCGCCGACGAGTACGTGGACGCCAGCCGCACCGACCGCCGGATCCACCTCGGCAACTGGTGCAACCAGTCCGGAGCCGGCCTCGGCGAGCGGCCGACCGTCTCGCCCGCGGCCAACATCCACGCCTATGCCTGGATCAAGCCCCCGGGTGAGTCGGACGGCGCCAGCGAGGAGATCCCGGACGACGACAAGGGCTTCGACCGGATGTGCGACCCGACGTACGAGGGCAACGCGCGCAACCAGTACAACATGTCGGGCGCCCTTCCCGACGCGCCGACCTCCGGCCACTGGTTCCAGGCGCAGTTCGAGGAACTGATCGCCAACGCCAACCCGCCGGTGAACTAGCGCACGCGAGTTCCCCGTGCCCTCCGCCGCCGGCCGCCGGATCCCGGCGGCGGAGCGGCCCGGTGGCGGCCCCCGGGACGGCCGCCACCGGGCACCCACGGCGCCTCACGGGGCAGACGGTGCCAGGCGTTCACCCCCCTCACCGGGCAGCGGGGGCGCCCCGCCGGACCTCGCGCGGTCCGCCCGGCTCCCGGGATCGGCCTGGCTCCTGCCCCGCAGCCCCGCATCTCCACCTCCCACACCTCCCGCCGGGCCGCGCGCCCGCGGGCTCCCCGAGGAGACCCCCCATGTCCAAGTCACTGTCCCGCCGGCGGTTCACCGCCGCGGCCGGCGGCGCCGCCTTCGCGACGGCGGTCGCCGCACCCACCGCCGCTCGGGCCGGCACGGCCCCCGAGGAGACGACGGCGGCGGCCCCGCAGGGTCCGTACGACGACCTCTTCCTCGCCCAGTACGAGAAGATCAAGGACCCGGCCAACGGGTACTTCAGCCCCGACGGCATCCCCTACCACAGCGTGGAGACACTGCTCGTCGAGGCGCCCGACCACGGGCACGAGACGACGTCCGAGGCGTTCAGCTACTGGATGTGGCTGGAGGCCGCGTACGGCAGGGTCACCGGCGACTGGGGCCCGTTCAACGACGCCTGGGAGAAGACCGAGCAGTACATCATCCCGACCCAGGCCGACCAGCCCACCAACAGCTCGTACAACCCGGGCGCGCCCGCGACGTACGCGCCCGAGCACCCCGACGTCTCCAGTTACCCCGCCCAGCTCGACCAGTCCGTGCCCGTCGGACAGGACCCGCTGGCGGCCGAGCTGGCGTCCGCGTACGGGACCATGGACATCTACGGGATGCACTGGCTGCTCGATGTCGACAACACCTACGGCTACGGCAACACCCCCGGCACCGGCGGCCAGAACGGCCCCGGGCCCGGCCCGTCGTACATCAACAGCTACCAGCGCGGCTCGGAGGAGTCCGTCTGGGAGACGGTCCCCCAGCCGACGACGGACCTCTTCGAGTTCGGCGGCCCCAACGGCTACCTCGACCTCTTCGTCGGCGACGCCTCCTACGCGCGCCAGTGGAAGTACACCAACGCGCCCGACGCCGACGCCCGCGCCGTACAGGCCGCGTACTGGGCCCTGACCTGGGCCACGGCACAGGGCAACCAGGGCCAGATCTCCGCCTCGGTGGAGCGCGCCGCGAAGATGGGCGACTACCTGCGCTACGCCATGTTCGACAAGTACTTCAAGCGGATCGGCGACTGCACCAGCCCCACCGGCTGCCCGGCCGGTTCCGGCCGCAGCTCCCAGCACTACCTGCTGTCCTGGTACTACGCCTGGGGCGGGGCCGCGGGCGGTGGCGGCGGCTGGGCCTGGCGTATCGGCGACGGCGCCTCCCACCAGGGCTACCAGAACCCGTTCGCGGCCTGGGCGCTGTCCACCGTCCCGGAGCTGACCCCGCGCTCGCCGAGCGCGAAGAGCGACTGGTCGACGAGTCTGACCCGGCAACTGGAGTTCCTGCGCTGGCTGCAGTCCACCGAGGGCGCCCTCGCCGGCGGCTGCACCAACAGCTGGGAAGGCCGGTACGGCACCCCGCCCGCCGGCACCCCGACCTTCTACGGCATGCCCTACGACTGGCAGCCCGTCTACCACGACCCGCCCAGCAACAACTGGTTCGGCATGCAGTGCTGGGGCATGGAGCGGGTCGCGGAGCTGTACTACGCCTCGGGCAACGCGACGGCGCAGGAACTGCTGGAGAAGTGGGTGGCCTGGGTCGTCCCGGAGATCACCGCGGAGGCCGACGGCACGTTCAGCATCCCGGCAACGCTCACCTGGGAGGGCGCCCCGGACACCTGGGACCCGGCGAGCCCCGGCGCCAACGCCGGGCTGCACGTCTCGGTCGCCGAGTACGGCACGGACGTCGGCGTCGCGTCGGCGCTGGCCAAGACGCTGACGTACTACGCGGCGAAGGCCGGCGACGCCGCGACGGCCGACGTCGCCAAGCGGCTGCTGGACGCGCTGGCCGCGAACACCGACGCGCTCGGCATCGCGCTGCCGGAGACGCGGGCCGACTACGGGCGCTTCGCGGACGAGGTGTACATCCCGGACGGCTGGTCGGGCACGATGCCGAACGGTGACACGATCGAGCCCGGCGTGACGTTCATCGAGCTGCGCTCGTGGTACCGCGACGACCCGGACTGGCCGAAGATCCAGGCACACCTGGACGGCGGGCCGCCGCCGGAGTTCACGTACCACCGCTTCTGGGCGCAGGCGGGGCTGGCGATCGCCTTCGCGGTGTACGCCGAGCTCTTCCCGTCCGCCTGACACGGCGAGCCGGCCGGCGCCCCGCCACGCGGGGTGGCCGGCCGGCTTCGCCGTGTGCCCGGCCGGTCCCGTAGGGCGGAGCCTGGCCGGACCTCCCCCCGGCACCCCGGTACGGCCCCGGGCCCAACCCCCCGCACGGGCTCGTACCGGGGCTCCGACCTGCCCGGACATGGCGGGGAATAGGGTTGCGCCGACACACGTTCTCCGGTGTGATTGAGCTTTCAACCACGGAGAGGTGAGTCCGGTGCAGTTCGGTATCTTCAGTGTGGGCGACGTCACTCAGGACCCCACCACGGGTCGGGTGCCGAGCGAGCACGAGCGGATCAAGGCGATGACCGCCCTCGCGCTCAAGGCCGAGGAGGTCGGTCTCGACGTCTTCGCCACCGGCGAACACCACAACCCGCCGTTCGTCCCCTCCTCCCCCACCACCATGCTGGGCTGGATCGCGGCGCGCACGGAGCGGCTGATCCTGTCCACGTCCACCACGCTGATCACCACGAACGACCCGGTGAAGATCGCCGAGGACTTCGCGATGCTCCAGCACCTGGCGGACGGCCGCGTGGACGTGATGATGGGCCGGGGCAACACCGGTCCCGTCTACCCCTGGTTCGGCCAGGACATCCGGCAGGGCATCCCGCTGGCCGTGGAGAACTACGCGCTGCTGTACCGGCTGTGGCGCGAGGACGTCGTCGACTGGGAGGGCCGCTTCCGCACCCCGCTGCAGGGCTTCACCTCCACCCCGCGCCCGCTGGACGGCGTGCCGCCGTTCGTCTGGCACGGCTCCATCCGCTCGCCGGAGATCGCCGAGCAGGCCGCGTACTACGGCGACGGCTTCTTCGCCAACAACATCTTCTGGCCGAAGGAGCACTTCCAGCGGCTCATCGAGCTGTACCGCACGCGCTACGCCCACTACGGGCACGGCACGCCCGAGCAGGCCGTCGTCGGCCTCGGCGGGCAGGTGTTCATGCGGAAGAACTCGCAGGACGCGGTACGGGAGTTCCGGCCGTACTTCGACAACGCGCCGGTGTACGGGCACGGGCCCTCGCTGGAGGACTTCACCGAGCAGACACCGCTGACCGTGGGCAGCCCGCAGGAGGTCATCGACAAGACGCTGACGTTCCGCGAGTCCTTCGGGGACTACCAGCGGCAGCTCTTCCTGCTCGACCACGCGGGCCTGCCGCTGAAGACCGTGCTGGAGCAGTTGGACCTGCTCGGCGAGGAGGTCGTGCCGGTGCTGCGCGAGGAGTTCGCGAAGAACCGCCCGGCGGACGTGCCGGAGGCGCCGACCCACGCGGCCCGCGTGGCTGCGGCGGCCGCCGCCGAGCAGAACGACAAGGAGGAGGTGGCCAAGTGAGCGCGCTGAAGCTGACCGTGGTCTCGGCCGGGCTGAGCGTGCCCTCGTCCACCCGGCTGCTGGCCGACCGGCTGGCGGAGGCGGTACGGCGGCAGCCGGCCGACGACGACCGGCAGGTCGAGGTGCAGGTGGTCGAGCTGCGTGACCTGGCGGCCGACATCGCCCACAACACGGTCACCGGCTTCCCGTCCGCGGCCCTCGCCAAGGCGATCGACGCGGTGACGGGCGCCGACGGCCTGATCGCCGTGACGCCGGTCTTCTCCGGTTCGTACAGCGGACTCTTCAAGTCGTTCTTCGACGTGATCGGGGCGGCGGACGACGCCGCGCTGGCCGGGAAGCCGGTGCTGGTCGCGGCGACCGGCGGGACGGCGCGGCACTCGCTGGTGCTGGAGCACGCCATGCGGCCGCTCTTCGCCTACCTGCGGTCCGTCGTCGTGCCGACCGCGGTGTACGCGGCGGCCGACGACTGGGGCGGCAGCGGCGACCCGCTGACCGACACCCTGCCCACCCGCATCGCCCGGGCGGCGGGCGAGCTCGCCGAGCTGATGCACGGCCGGCAGCCGCGCCCGGCGGCCGGCGGTCCCGAGCAGGTCGTCCCGTTCGAGCAGCAACTGGCCGCGCTGCGGCCGGAGATCCGGAAGGAGTGACATGAGCGAGGAGTTCCGGGGCTTCAACGCCTTCGGTCCGGACGGCGAGCCCGCCGCGAGCCGCTGGAGCGACGCGCTGAGCATCTTCGCGGCGCCCGAGGCGGCGGACGCGTCGTCCCGCTGGGAGCAGGCCGGGGCACTCTTCGACGCGAAGGACTACGTGGGGGCGGCGAAGCTGCTGGCCGCGGTGGTCGAGGAGTTCCCCGAGCAGGTCGCGCCCCGGCTGCTGCTGGCCCGGGCGTACTACCACTCCGCGCAGTTGACCCGCGCCGAGACGGAGCTGCGCGCCGTCCTCGACCGCGACCCGGTCGAGCACTACGCCCACCTGATGCTGGGCCGCACGCTCCAGCGCCAGGGCCGCGAGGAGGAGGCGGCGGGCGCGCTGCGCACGGCGGAGGCGCTGGGCGCCTAGCGGCGGGCACCGGACGGCGGCGTGGCGGTGGGTCCGGTGCCGGCCGGTGCCGGCCTGCGGGAACGGTCGCACTGTGCACTCCCGCCCGGGGCCGGGCCGTGCGCCCGGGCGCCGGCCCGGTGGCGCACCGGCGGTCGCGGAAACACCGGCGCTTGGGGCCGCAAGGGCCGGCCGGCGGTCACCGCGCCCCCGCCGCGGCGCCGAAGGCGCTTGCGCGCGGTGGGCGCCGGTGGGCGGGACGCCGTCGCGCGGGCCGCCCACCGGGCCCCCACCACCTCCGCGTCACGGGGCCGGTCCCCCCGGGCCCGCCCCGCCTACCGGAGGCGTTCCATGATCGTCGCGTTCGCCAGGCCGCCCGCCTCGCACATGACCTGCAGCCCGTAGCGGCCGTCCACCGCGTCCAGCGCGCCGAGCAGCGTGCCCAGCAGCCGCGTGCCCGACGCGCCCAGCGCATGGCCCAGGGCGATCGCGCCGCCGTGGACGTTGACCCGCTCCGGTGCGGCGCCCACGTCGCGCTGCCACGCCAGCGGCACCGGCGCGAAGGCCTCGTTCACCTCGAAGGCGTCGATGTCGTCGATCGTGAGCCCCGCCTTCGCCAGCACCTTCCGGGTCGCCGGCACGACGCCCATCAGCATCAGCACCGGGTCGTCGCCCGTCACCGCGAAGGAGTGGAACCGCGCCCGCGGTGTGAGTCCCAGCTCCGCCGCCCGCTCCTCGCTCGTGATCAGCACGGCGGAGGCGCCGTCGGTGAGCGGCGAGGAGTTGCCGGGCGTGAGGTGCCAGCCGATCTCGGGGAAGCGCTCGGCGACGGCCGGGTCGTAGAAGGACGGCTTGAGCGCGGCGAGCCCGTCCAGGGACGTCGACGGCCGTACGGTCTCGTCCCTGCGGTGCTCCCCCACGGGCACGACGTCCCGGTCGAAGACCCCCTGCTCCCAGGCGCGTACCGCCAGGCGGTGCGAGCGCTCCGAAAACGCGTCGAGCTCCGTACGCCCCAGCCCCCACCGCGCCGCGATCAGCTCCGCGGAGTGGCCCTGGGCGATCAGCCCGCCGGGGTAGCGGGCGGCGAGCCGGTCGCCGAACGGGTCGCGGCCCACGGCGGCCGTGCCCATCGGCACCCTGCTCATCGACTCGACGCCGGCGGCCACGGCGATGTCGTACGCCCCGGCCATCACCCCCTGGGCCGCGAAGTGCGCAGCCTGCTGCGAGGAGCCGCACTGCCGGTCGACGGTGGTGCCCGGCACGGACTCGGGGAAGCCGGCGGCGAGCACGGCGTTGCGGGCGATGTTGAACGACTGGTCGGCGGCCTGGGTGACGCAGCCGGCGATCACGTCGTCGAGCCGCGCGGGGTCGAGGCCGTTGCGGTCGACGAGCGCGCGCAGCACCCCGGCCAGCAGGTCGACGGAGTGGACGCCGGACAGGGCGCCGCCGGGCTTGCCCTTGCCGGAGGCGGTGCGGACGGCGTCGACGACGACTGCGGTGGTGGTCATGGGCGTCAGCCCCTCTCTCACTCTGCTCGTCAGGGTTCTCGGCCCGGCCCGGCTACTGCAGAGTTACATACCGGGAGTACGTATGTACAGGGTACGCCGCCTAGAATGCGCGCATGAAGACCCGCAGAACGCAGCAGGAGCGCACGGCGACGACGACGAAGGACCTGGTCGGCGCCGCCCGCGTGCACTTCGCCCGGGACGGCTACGCCGCCGCTTCCCTCGACGCGATCTGCGCGCAGGCGGGCATCACGAAGGGCGCCCTCTACCACCACTTCCGTAACAAGCAGACCCTCTTCCACGCCGTCTACACGGCCGAGCAGCACCGGCTGCGCGACGCCATCGCCGACGCCTTCCGCGCCTGCCGGGACCCGTGGGACGGCCTGCGCGCGGGCCAGCGCGCGTTCCTCACCGGCTCCATCGAGCCCGGCACGCAGCGGATCACCCTGCTCGACGCCCCGGGGGCGCTGGGCTGGGCCGTGATGCGCGAGGTGCAGGCGGACTGCCGGGCGATGACGCGGCGCGGGCTGGCGCAGGCGGTCGGGGCGGGCCGGGACGGCGGTGAAGACGCCGTCCCGGCGGTGGAGTTGGACGCGATGGCGTCGGTGGTCTTCGGGGCGCTGTGCGAGTGCGCGATGGCGGTGGCGCACGCGCAGGACCCGGTCGCGGTGCTCGCGGCGTCGCTGCGGCAGGTCGACCGGCTGGTGACGGCGCTGCCCGGCGCCCCCGCCGCCCGCGCCGGGTGACCCGGTCCGCGGACCGATAATCGGTTGCCGCCGGGGGCGTTGGCCTGTGCAATGGCCGCCATGGTCACCCAGGCGCCCCCGCCGCGACGAGACGACGAGCCCGTACGCATCGGCGCCCTCGCCCCGCTCACCCCGCCCGGCTGGGCCGAGGCGGGCCGGCATCTGGTCGCCGGACTCGAACTGGCCGCCCGCGAGGTCAACGACGCCGGCGGCATCGCCGGCCGCCCCCTGGAGCTGGTGGTACGGGACACGGCCGCCGATCCGCGGCGGGCCGCGGCGGCCGTGGACGAGCTGGCCGGGATGGGCGTCGCCGCGCTGGCCGGCGAATACCACAGCGTCGTCGCCCGTACCGCCGCCGCCCGGGCCGACGCCCTCGGCGTGCCGTTCCTGTGCTCGTCTGCGGTCCTGGACGCGCTGACCGAGCAACCGGCGGACGGCATCGCGCGGATCGCCCCGGCGCAGTCCCACGGCTGGCGGCTCTACGCGGACCACCTCCTCGGCGCGGGCCACCGCCGCCTCGCCGTGGCCGCCCAGCCGAGCGTGTACTGGGCGTCCGGGACGCGGATCCTGCACGAGCGGCTCGCCCCGCGCGGCGGCACGGTGACAGAGCTGGACGTGGGCGCGCTCACCCCCGAGGCCCTGTGCGACGCGCTCGCCGGCAGCGGCGCGACGGCCCTGCTGCTGCTCGTCGGCCACCCGGAGCCCGCGGTGCCGCTCGTGCGGTCCGTACGCCGCGATCCGCGGCTGGCCGGGCTGCTGATCGGCGCCCCGGCCGGACAGCCGGAGTTCGCCGAGTGGGCGGCGCTGCTGGGCGCCGAGGGCGCGGGGGTCCCGTTCCTGCGCTATCTGCCCGAACGCCTCCCGCCCCTCGGCGTCCGTGTCGAGGCGGCTCTGCGCGAACAGCTGGCCGAGGCGCCCTCGTTCGTCGCCTTCGAGGGCTACGACACGGTCGCCGTCCTCGCCGACCTGCTGGCTCGCCGGGGTGCGGACGGGGCGCGTACCGCCTGGGAAGACGTCGCGGTCGACGGGACCCGCGGGCCGATACGGTTCTCGCGCGTGCCGGAGATCGACGTGTGGCAGTGGGCCTGGCCGCCGGTCCAGGTCGTCGACCGGGATCCGGCGGATCCCGGCCGCTTCCGGGTCCTGCACACCGGCTGAGCCGGCCGCCGCGGCCCTCGCTCAGCCCCTGGGCTGCGCGGTCCGTACGGCACGGCCGGCCGCGCTCAGCGTCTCCTTGACCTCGCCGATCCGCAGATCGCCGAAGTGGAACACCGATGCCGCCAGCACCGCGTCGGCGCCCGCGTCGACGGCCGGCGGGAAGTGGTCGAGGCGGCCGGCGCCGCCGCTGGCGATGACCGGGACGGTCACGCGCTTGCGGACGGCGGCGATCATCTCCGTGTCGTAGCCGTCCTTGGTGCCGTCGGCGTCCATCGAGTTGAGCAGGATCTCGCCCGCCCCCAACTCCGCGGCCCGCTCGGCCCATTCGACGGCGTCGAGGCCCGTACCGCGCCGCCCGCCGTGCGTGGTCACCTCGAAGCCCGAGGGCGTCGCCGCGCCGTCGCCGCAGCGCCGCGCATCGGCCGAGAGGACCAGCACCTGGCTGCCGAAGCGGTCGGCGATCTCGCGGATCAGCTCCGGCCGGGCGATGGCCGCGGTGTTGACGCCGACCTTGTCGGCGCCCGCGCGCAGCAGCCGGTCCACGTCCGCGACCGTACGCACGCCGCCGCCGACCGTGAGCGGGATGAAGACCTGCTCCGCCGTGCGGCGCACGATCTCGTACGTCGTCTCGCGGTCGCCGGAGGAGGCGGTGATGTCGAGGAACGTCAGCTCGTCCGCGCCCTCCGCGTCGTACACCTTGGCCATCTCGACGGGATCGCCGGCGTCGCGCAGGTTGCGGAAGTGGACGCCCTTGACGACCCGGCCGCCGTCCACGTCGAGGCAGGGGATGACCCGGACCGCCAGGCTCATGCGCCGGCCGCTTCCCGGGAGCCGCCGGGGCGGTACGCCTCGACCTCGACCTCGACGACCAGCCGCGAGTCGACGAAGCCGGAGACGATGATCAGCGACGCGGCGGGGCGGATGGCGTCGAACAGCTCCTTGTGCGCCCCGCCGACCGCCTCCACGTCGCGCGCGTGGGTGAGGAACATCCGGGTCCGCACGATGTCCTCGCGCTCCAGGCCGATCCTCTTCAGCGCCTCGAACGCGACGCCGAAGGCGGTCATCGTCTGGGTGTGCGGATCGCCCTCGCCGACGATCACGCCGTCCACGACGGACGTGCAGCCGGCCACCAGCACGAGGCCGTTGGGCAGCTCCACCGCGCGCGAGTAGCCGAACTCCTCCTCCCAGGGGGCTCCGGACGAGATACGACGTACGCCGCCACCGGCCATCAGGACACCGCCTCCAACGCCTCTTCCATCGTGAACGCCTTCGCGTAGAGCGCCTTCCCGACGATCGCCCCTTCGACTCCCTCCGGGACCAGCGTGGCGAGAGCCCGCAGGTCGTCCAGGGAGGAGACACCGCCGGACGCGACGACCGGCCGGTCGGTGGCGGCGCAGACGTCGCGCAGCAGTTGCAGGTTGGGACCCTGGAGCGTGCCGTCCTTGTTGATGTCGGTGACCACGTAGCGCGCGCAGCCCTCGGCGTCGAGCCGGGCCAGCGTCTCGTACAGGTCGCCGCCGTCGCGGGTCCAGCCGCGGCCGCGCAGCGTGGTGCCGCGGACGTCGAGGCCGACGGCGATGCGGTCGCCGTGCTCGGCGATGACCCCGGCGACCCACTCGGGGGACTCCAGGGCGGCGGTGCCGAGGTTGACGCGGGTGCAGCCGGTGGCGAGGGCGGCGGCCAGCGACGCGTCGTCGCGGATGCCGCCGGACAGCTCGACCTTGAGGTCCATCGCCGCGACGACCTCACCGATGCGGGCGCGGTTGTCGCCGGTGCCGAAGGCGGCGTCGAGGTCGACGAGGTGCAGCCACTCGGCGCCGGCGCGCTGCCAGGTCAGGGCGGCCTCCAGCGGGTCGCCGTAGCCGGTCTCGGTGCCGGACTCGCCGTGCACGAGGCGTACGGCCTGGCCGTCGCGGACGTCGACGGCGGGCAGCAGCTCCAGGGCGGTGGTCATCTCGCGGGGCGTCATCAGAGGGTCTCGATCCAGTTCTTGAGGAGGAGGGCACCGGCGTCGCCGGACTTCTCGGGGTGGAACTGGGCGGCCCACAGGGGTCCGTTCTCGACGGCTGCGACGAACGGCTCGCCGTGGGTGCTCCAGGTGACGGCGGGCGGGGAGATGCGCGGGTTGTGCACCTCCAGCTCCCAGCGGCGGGCGGCGTAGGAGTGGACGAAGTAGAAGCGCTCCCCCGCCTCGATGCCCGCGAACATCCGTGAGCCGGGCGCGATCTCGACGGTGTTCCAGCCCATGTGCGGCACGACCTCGGCCCGCAGCGCCTCGACCGTGCCGGGCCACTCGCCCATGCCGTCGGTCCGTACGCCGTGCTCCACGCCCTGCTCGAAGAGGATCTGCATGCCGACGCAGATGCCCAGCACGGGCCGGCCGCCGGCGAGGCGGCGCTCGACGACCCAGTCGCCGCGGGCCTCCTTCAGCCCGCCCATGCAGGCGGCGAAGGCGCCGACGCCGGGCACCAGCAGGCCGTCCGCGGCCATCGCCCGGTCGTAGTCGCCGGTGATCTCCACCTCGGCGCCCGCGCGGGCGACGGCGCGCTCGGCGGAGCGGACGTTGCCGAAGCCGTAGTCGAAGACGACGACGCTCTTGCGCCCGCCGCCCCGGCCCTCGCCGCGGCGGGCGGCGGGCACGGCGGCCGGCGCCGCCGCGGCCCCGGGCCCGGTGGGAGCGGTGGAGGCGCCGCGGTCGCTCAACCCCACACCCCCAGCCGCAGGATGCCCGCGGCCAGCGCCATCGCGGCGCCGAAGGCGAGCACGGCGATCACGTTCTTCGACTGGCCCTGCTTGACGAAGGAGATGACGCCGCCGAGCAGGAAGAGCCCCACGAAGATCAGCAGGATCGACAGGCCGTTCATGACAGCGCGCCCTTGGTCGACGGGATGCCGGTCTGCCGCGGATCGATCTCCGCGGCGTAGCGCAGGGCGCGGGCCAGGGCCTTGAACTGGCACTCCACGATGTGGTGTGCGTTGCGCCCGTAGGGCACGTGGACGTGCAGCGCGATCTGCGCCTGGGCGACGAACGACTCCAGGATGTGGCGGGTCATCGTCGTGTCGTAGTCCGCGCCGATCATCGGGGCCATGCCCTCGGGCTCGGTGTGCACCAGGTACGGGCGGCCGGACAGGTCGACGGTGACCTGGGCCAGCGACTCGTCCAGCGGCACGGAGGCGTCGGCGAACCGCACGATGCCGCGCTTGTCCCCGAGGGCCTGCCGGAAGGCGGCGCCCAGGGCCAGCGCGGTGTCCTCCATGGTGTGGTGGCTGTCGA
This sequence comes from Streptomyces sp. B5E4, assembly GCF_039871555.1. Classification (NCBI taxonomy): domain Bacteria; kingdom Bacillati; phylum Actinomycetota; class Actinomycetes; order Kitasatosporales; family Streptomycetaceae; genus Streptomyces; species Streptomyces sp. B5E4. The sequence continues at coordinate 211,927 of NZ_JBDPMI010000005.1, read as the reverse complement.
TGTGCAGGTCGCCGTCGGTCTTGACGGTGAGGTCGAAGAGGCCGTGGCGGCCCAACTGGTCGAGCATGTGGTCGAAGAAGCCGACGCCCGTCGACACTGAGACCTCGCCGCGGCCGTCGAGGTTCAGCTCGACGACGACCGAGGTCTCCTTCGTGGTGCGCTCGACGCGGCCCACGCGGGTCATGAGTTGCTCTCCTTCTTCAGCGCGCGCACCGCATCGAGGAACGCGTCGTTCTCCGCCGGGGTGCCTGCGCTGACGCGCAGGAAGCCGGGCACGCCGTTGTCACGGACCAGCACGCCCGCGTCCAGCAGCCGCGCCCACGCGGCGTGCGCGTCCGGGAAACGGCCGAACTGGACGAAGTTGGCGTCGGACTCGGTGACCTCGCAGCCGAGCGCGGTCAGCTCCGACACCAGCCGGTCCCGCTCCTGCTTGAGCTGTTCGACGTACTGGAGCAGGGTATCGGTGTGCTCCAGGGCGGCGAGCGCGGTGGCCTGGGTGACGGCGGACAGGTGGTACGGCAGCCGGACGAGCTGGACCGCGTCGACCACGGCGGGGTCGGCGGCGAGATAGCCCAGCCGCAGGCCGGCGGCGCCGAACGCCTTGGACATCGTGCGGGTGAGGACGAGCCGCGGGCGGCCCTCGATCAGCGGCAGCAGCGACGGGCGGTGGCTGAACTCGCCGTAGGCCTCGTCCACCACGAGCATCGAGGGGCCCGCGGCCTGCGCGGCGTCGTACAGCCGCAGGACGGTCTCGCGTTCGACCGCGGTGCCGGTGGGGTTGTTCGGCGAGCAGACGAACACCACGTCGGGGCGGTGCTCGGCGAGGGCGCGCTCGGCGGCCTCGACGTCGATGGTGAAGTCCTCCCGCCGGGGGCCGGAGAGCCAGCGGGTGCCGGTGCCGCGGGAGATGAGGGCGTGCATCGAGTACGACGGCTCGAAGCCGAGGGCCGTGCGGCCGGGGCCGCCGAACGTCTGCAGCAGTTGCTGGATGACCTCGTTGGAGCCGTTGGCCGCCCATACGTTCGCGGTGCCCACCTCGTGCCCGGCGGTACGCGACAGGTAGCGCGCCAGCTCGGTGCGCAGCTCGACCGCGTCCCGGTCGGGGTAGCGGTTGAGGTGGCGGGCGGCCTCGGTGACGCGCTCGGCGATGCGCCGGACCAGGGGCTCGGGCAGCGGGTAGGGGTTCTCGTTGGTGTTCAGCCGGACGGGCACGTCGAGCTGGGGCGCGCCGTACGGGGACTTGCCGCGCAGCTCGGCGCGGACGGGCAGGTCGTCGATCGCGGTCACGGCTGCGGCACCTTCCACTCGAACCTGGCCTTCAGCGCGGCCCCGTGGGCGGGCAGGTCCTCGGCCTCCGCGAGGTTGACCACGTGCGCGGTGACCTCGGCGAGGGCGTCGCGCGTGTAGTCCACGACGTGGATGCCCTTGAGGAAGGACTGCACGGACAGGCCCGAGGAGTGGCAGGCGCAGCCGCCGGTCGGCAGCACGTGGTTGGAGCCGGCGCAGTAGTCCCCCAGCGAGACGGGGGCGTACGGGCCGACGAAGATCGCGCCGGCGTTGCGCACCCGGGCGGCGAGCGCGGCGGCGTCGGCGGTCTGGATCTCCACGTGCTCGGCGGCGTAGGCGTCGACGACGCGCAGGCCGGCCTCCAGGTCGTCCACGAGCACGATGCCGGACTGCCGGCCGCCCAGCGCGGCGGTGATCCGCTCGACGTGCCGGGTCGCGGCCACCTGCGTCTTCAGCTCGGCCTCGACGGCCTCGGCCAGCCGCTCCGAGGGCGTGACGAGCACGGCGGCGGCCAGCTCGTCGTGCTCGGCCTGGCTGATGAGGTCCGCGGCGACGTGCGCGGCGTCCGCGGTGTCGTCCGCCAGGACCGCGATCTCGGTGGGGCCGGCCTCGGCGTCGATGCCGATACGGCCCTTCAACAGGCGCTTGGCGGCGGCCACATACACGTTCCCCGGGCCGGTGACGAGGTCGACGGGGGCGCACTCGTCCGTGCCGTACGCGAACATGGCGACGGCCTGGGCGCCGCCGGCCGCGTACACCTCGTCCACGCCGAGCAGTGCGCAGGCGGCGAGGATCGTCGGGTGCGGCAGTCCTGCACCCCACGAGTTCGGCACGTCCTTCTGCGGGGGCGAGGAGACGGCCAGCGACGGCACGCCCGCTTCCTGAGCCGGCACCACGTTCATCACGACGGACGACGGATACACGGCCTGGCCACCCGGCACGTACAGCCCGACACGGGCGACCGGCAGCCAGCGCTCCGTGACCGTCCCGCCGGGGACGACCCGCACGGCGGTGTCGCCGCGGCGCTGCTCCCGGTGGACGATGCGGGCGCGGCGGACCGACTCCTCCAGCGCGGCGCGCACCTTCGGGTCCAGCTCGGCCAGCGCGCGCCGCAGCGCCTCCGCGGGCACCCGCAGCCGCTCCAGCGCCACTCCGTCGAAACGCTCTGTGATCTCGATCACCGCCGCGGTGCCACGATGGCGGACGTCCTCGCACAGCGGGCGCACCTTCTCCAGGGCGGCCTCGACGTCGAGCTCGGCACGGGGCAGCAGGTCGCGGTCGATGCCGCCGCCTGCATCGGAAGCGGTGGCGGAGCCGCGCAGATCGATTCGGGAGATCACGTGTCCAAGTCTCTCAGACGGCCCCGGGCCCCGGCCCGGTTGTCCACAGGATGGACCGCAAAATCGTCACTGTCAGTACCTGGTACTAGCGTTCAGTGTGCCGTCCCAAGGGGAATCAGAGCCGTACGGGACGGACGCGGGCAGACCAGGGGAGCGTGTCGTTGACCGCTGCACAGCACGACCGGGCGGAGCCGCCCGAGGACCTTTCGGCGACGGAGCGGGGGCTGTGGGAAGCCTTCCAGGAGGGAGCGACATACGATCTGCGTTCGCGCGATCCCGGGCAGAACGACCCGGCGGGGCTGCACGTCTGGGGAGCGGAGCGCAGCGTGCGCGCCTCCTTACTCGCCCGGCTCCTGCTGCACGGCCCGCCGGCCCGCCCCGGCCGGGTGTCGTCCCTGAAGCTGGCCGGAGCGCTCGTCACCGGCACGCTCGACCTCTCCGGGGGCCGCGTCGAGCCGTACGTGGAGCTGCGCAACTGCCGCTTCGAGAACGAGATGCTGCTGCCCGAGTGCTCCTTCGCCACGCTGCGCCTGGTGGAGTGCTCGGTCCCGCGGCTGGAGGCCGCCCGGCTGACCACCAGCGGCGACATGCACATGCCCCGGTGCACCGTGGACGGCGGCATCCGGCTCACCGACGCCCACATAGGCACGGACCTGCTGCTCAGTCAGCTCACCGTCGGCCGTGACCGGCGCGGCGTGGCCGTCGCCGCCGACGGCATCACCGTCGGCCAGGACCTCCAGGCCGACCTGCTCCAGGCGCACGGCGAGCTGCGGATGCGCGGCGCGACCGTCGGCGTCTCGCTGAACCTGAGCGGCAGCGTCCTGCGCAACCCGTACGGCAAGCGCGCGCTCAACGCGCCGCAGCTCACCGTCGAGCGCTCGCTGCACATGGGCCCGGCGGCGGTCCCCGAGGCCGCGACGGGCGGGGCCACGCCCCCGTACGGAATCAGCGGCCACACCCCGCCGCGCGGCACGCGGATGCAGCGCTTCGAATGCCACGGCGGGCTGCGGCTGGACGACGGCCGCTTCGGCGACTCCGTGGACTTCGACGGCGCGCGCTTCGTGATGGATCCGGAGCAGGAGATGTCCATGCGCCGGATCCAGACGCCGGAGCTGCGCTTCATGTGCCGCGAGCCGGAGGGCGGCAAGGTGGTGCTGTCCGGCGCCCGGGTCGTCAACCTCCGCGACAAGTACACGAGCTGGCCGGGACCCGGCCGGCTGGCGATGGCCGGCTTCTTCTACGAGCACCTCATACCCGTCGGCGCCTTCCCGCTGGTGCACCGGCTGGAGTGGGTGGAGGCCGCCACCCCGGAGTTCTCCCCCGAGCCGTACGAGCTGCTGGCCGCCGTCCTGCGCAACACCGGCGAGGACCACGACGCCCGCGAGGTCATGCTCGCCAAGCACCGCCGCCAGCGCGAGACGCTGTCGCTGACCGGCAAGGCGTGGGGCCTGCTGCAGGACTGGACCGTCGCGTACGGCTACCGCCCCACCCGCGCCGTGGTGTGGATGGCGGTGCTCTGGGCGGTCGGCTCGCTGTACTTCTCGCGGCAGGATCCACGCGCGCTGCGCCCCGGCGAGGGGCCCGAGTGGAACCCGCCGCTCTACGTGCTCGATCTGCTGCTGCCCGTCATCGACCTGGGCCAGGACAACGCCTGGCATCAGTCGGGGCATTACCAGTGGACGGCCACGGTGCTCGTGCTCGCCGGCTGGGTGCTCGCCACCACGGTGGCGGCCGGCGTCTCCCGTGCGCTGCGCCGCCAGTGAGGTACCGGCCGGGACCGTTAGGATCCGCCTGTGACCACCGCACGCCTGCCCCTCTTCCCGCTGAACGCGGTGCTGTTCCCGGGCCTCGTCATGCCCTTGAACGTGTTCGAGGAGCGGTACCGGGCGATGATGCGCGACCTGCGCAAGCTGCCCGAGGCGGAGCGGCGGTTCGGCGTGGTGGCGATCCGGGACGGCCGCGAGGTCGCGCCCACGGGTCCCGGCCTGCCCGACCAGACCGCGCTGCCCGCGCGCGGCCCCGCGGCCGGCTTCGGGGCCGACCCGATGCAGGCGTTCTACGGCGTCGGCTGCGTCGCGGACGCGGCGACGATCCGGGAGAAGGACAACGGCGGGTACGAGGTGCTGGTCACCGGCACCCGCCGGTTCCGGCTGCTGTCGGTGGACACCTCCGGCGAGTATCTGACCGGTGAGGTCGAGGCGCTGCCGGAGCAGTCGGGCGAAGGCGCGGGCGTGCTGTCCGCGGCGGTCGTACGGGCCTTCAGGACGTACCAGAAGAGGCTGGCCGGCGCCCGCGAACGCTCGCTCGGCGCGGCCACGGAGCTGCCGGACGAGCCGTCGGTGCTGTCGTATCTCGTCGCCGCGGCCGCCGTGCTGGACACCCCGTCGAAGCAGCAGCTCCTCCAGGCCCGGGACACCGCCGCGCGGCTGTCGGCGGAGCTGAAAATCCTGCGGCGCGAGAGCGCGGTGCTGGGTAAGCTCCCGTCGCTGCCCGCGGTCGACCTGACGCGGACCCCGACGAGCCCCAACTGACCCCGGTTCCTTTCCCCATGGCCAAGAAGAAGCAGGCCGGATCCACGCCGGCCACGGTGGCGCTGACCAAGGCCGGCGCCGAGTTCACCGTCCACGCGTACGCCCACGACCCCGCCGCCGCCTCGTACGGCGAGGAGGCGGCCGAAGCGCTCGGCGTCGATCCGGGCCAGGTCTTCAAGACCCTGGTCGCCGAGGTCGACGGCGCGCTGACCGTCGCGATCGTGCCGGTCTCGGGCGCCCTGGACCTCAAGGCGCTGGCCGCGGCGGCCGGCGGCAAGAAGGCCGTCATGGCGGACCCGGCGCAGGCCGAGCGCACCACGGGCTACGTCCGCGGCGGCATCTCCCCGCTGGGCCAGCGCAAGCGGCTGCCGACGGTGCTGGACTCCTCGGCCGCGGAGCGGCCGACGGTCTGCGTCTCCGCGGGCCGGCGCGGTCTTGAGGTGGAGCTGTCGCCGACGGTGCTGGCGGAGCTGACGGGCGCCGTCGTGGCGCCCATCGCGCGCGACGGCCGCTGACGCGGCGCCGGGCTGAGGGGATCCCCGCTAGGCAGGCCGGCGGCCGTGGTTGGCCTTGCCCTTGCGGGTACGCCACTTGCGCTTGCGCGTCTTCTTCGACATGTCCAGGTCATACCGGAGGGCACGGAATCCGTCCAGGTTCCCCGCAGCCCTCCCCCCGGCGGGCGGGCCGTTCGGCACCGCGTACCCTCGTAGTTCGTGAGTACGCGCAGCGAAGCGGCGGGTCCTGCCGCGGCCGGGACCACCGCCCCGCCGGGCGCGGTGGTGTGTGCCGTGCGCGATCTCGTCAAGACCTATCCGGCATCCCGCGAGAGCCGGCGGCGGCGCAGGGCGGCCCGCCGGGACGGCGAGCGGGCCGCGGGGCCCGTACGGGCCTGTGACGGCGTCGGTCTCGACATCCACGCCGGCGAGATCTTCGGCCTCCTCGGCCCCAACGGCGCCGGCAAGTCCACCCTCGTACGCCAGCTCACCGGTCTGCTGCGGCCCGACTCCGGCAGCATCGAGCTGTTCGGCCACGACCTCGTACGCCGCCCCGAACTGGCCGCCCGGCTGCTGGCGTACCTCGGCCAGGAGTCCACGGCGCTCGACGACCTGACGGTGGCGCTGGCCGCCGAGACCACCGCCCGGCTGCGCGGCCTGCCCGCGGCCGCGGCCCGCGCCGAGCGCGACGCGGTCCTCGGCGAACTCGGCCTCGACCCCCTCGCCGACCGCCCGCTGCGCCGGCTCTCCGGCGGCGAGCGGCGGCTGGCGTGCGTGGCCGCGGCGCTGGTCGGAAAGCGCCCGCTGCTGGTGCTGGACGAGCCGACCACGGCCATGGACCCGGTGGCCCGCCGCGCCGTGTGGGCGGCGATCGACCGGCGCCGGGCCGAGCACGGCGCGACCGTGCTGCTCGTCACGCACAACGTCATCGAGGCCGAGACCGTGCTCGACCGGGTCGCGGTGCTCGACCGCGGCCGGGTCATCGCCTGCGACTCCCCCGCCGGACTGAAGGCCCTGGTGGGCGGGGAGGTGCGGGTGGACCTGGTCTGGCGCGACGAGCCGCCGCTGGACCTGCCGCAGCTCGCGGAGCTGGCCCGCACCGCCCGCCGCACGGGCCGGCGCTGGACGCTTCGGCTGCCCGAGGAGGCGGCACGCGCCGCGGTCGCGGCGGTCACGGGCGGTCCCGCGTTCGCCGCGCTGGACGACTTCACGCTGACGACGCCGAGCCTGGAGGACGTGTACCTGGCCCTCGGCGGGCGGGACGAGGGACTGGTGAAGGCATGACGGACGGACATCTCGGCCTCGCGCAGGCCCCGCCCGGCGGCTCGGGGCCCGCGGACACGGGATCGGCGGCGCCCGTCTCCGCCCCGGCGAACGGGACCGCAGGGGGGACTGTGATGCCGAACGGAGCCGCCGAGGGCACCGGCAAGGACTCCGCCCGCCCCGCCGCCTCCGTCCCGCTGGCGCCCCGCGTGCCGCTCTTCCCCGCCCTCGCCGCCGTCTACCGGGCCCAGCTCTCCCGCGCCAAGGTGGCCCGGCTGCCGCTGTTGTTCGTCGCCACCTTCCAGTCCATCGGGATCATGGTCCTGATGCGTGGCGTGGTCGACGCCGAGGCGCGCAGCTCCGAGGCGCACGCCGTGGTCGCCGGGTCGACGGTGCTGATCGTGGCCTTCGTGGCGCTGAACCTGCTCGCCCAGTACTTCGGCCAGTTGCGCGCGACCGGCGGCCTCGACCACTACGCGACGCTCCCGGTGCCGCCCGCCGCGGTGGTGCTCGGCGCGGCCGGCGCGTACGCCTCGTTCACCGTGCCCGGCACGGTCGTCACGGCCGTGACCGGCAGCCTCCTCTTCGAGCTGCCGCTGACGCACCTGTGGATCCTGGTGGCCGTCGTACCGCTGTCCGGCGCGGCGCTGGCCGGGCTCGGGGCGGTGCTCGGGCTGCTGGCGCCGCGGCCGGAGCTGGCGACGCTCTGCGGCCAGCTCGGCATGTCGGCGGCGCTGCTGCTCGGGGTGCTGCCCGCGGAGCGGATGCCCGGGCCGGTCTCCTTCGCGCGCGACCTGCTGCCGTCCACGTACGGCGTGGAGGCGCTGATGGAGACGTTCGCGCCAGGCCCCGACTGGGCCGCGGTCCTCGCCGACCTGGGGGTTTGCGCCGGTGTCGGGGTGCCCGCGCTGGCGGCGGCGACGTGGGCGTACCGCCGGGCGGCGCTGCGCTCGTGAGCCCGGGCGGTCACGGCGACATTCCGAACGACCGTCCTGGCTACGGCCGCCGGCCCCGGCCCTGGCACGATGACGGGGTGACCGCTCCCCTGACACCGCACGAGCAACCCCCGCACGAGCAGCCGGGCCACAACCCGTGGCAGTACCCGCCCGCCTCCGGCGCCCCCGGCAGTACACCGGGCGGCAAGCGCGGCCGGAAGTCCGGGGGCGACGACACCGACCTCGCCGGGGAGCTGTGGCAGGCGTTCCTGGTCATGGTGGGCGTGGCGGCGCTGGGCCTGCTGCTGGGCTTCCTGTGGGAGCAGTTCGCGCCGCGGGTGCCGCTGGTGGTGCGCGGGGGCGAGGCCTGGCTGAGGCAGAGCGAGAGCGAGGACGCCGTCTCCATCGACGGCACGTTCGCGCTGCTGGGGCTCGCCTTCGGCGCGGTGACGGCGGTGGCGGTGTTCCTGTGGCGGCGCCGCGGGGGGATGCCGCTCGTGCTGGGGCTGGCACTGGGCTCGCTGATCGGGGCCGTGGTGGCCTGGCGGTTCGGCATCTGGCTGGGCCCGCCCGGGAACGTGGAGGAGCGGGCGAGGGAGATCGGCGACGGCGGCGGCTTCGACGCACCGCTGGAGCTGAAGGCCAAGGGCGCGCTGCTGGCGTGGCCGGGGGCGGCGATGGCCGTGCACCTGGTGCTGACCGGGCTGTTCGGACCGCGCGACCCCGAGCCCGAGGCGCCCCCGCCGCCGACGGGCGGCTGGCAGGGCTGGGGCTCCCCGACCTCCTGAGGCGGGGTGGGCGTCCGGTTCGTACGACGGACTCACGGCGGGCGTACGACGCCGCTCGGCCGGGTCCGCGGCCGCTACGCCTCCGGCTCCGCCGCCTGGGCGTGCTCGGCGGCGGAGCTGACGTCCACCTCGCGCCAGAACCCGGCCCGGATCGCGTACCGGTCCCGCTCGTCGATCTGGTCGTCCTTGTGCGCCAGCAGCCCGAAGCGGGCCGCGTAGCGCAGCAGCTCGCCGTCGATGCGGTGCGGGATACGCGGATACTGGCCGGCCAGCAGCCGCAGCTTCGCCTGGTCCGCCAGCCGCTCCATCCAGCGCCTGGCGAAGACCTGCCCCACCTCGAACGGGTCGCCGCCGATGACGGTGATGTCCTCCTCGCGGTCCGCCCAGCGCTGCTCCGCGGTGGTGAGCTGGGCGAGCGTGGGCAGCCCGGCGATGTCCGGCGGCTCCGCACCCGGCCGCTCCACCCAGCCGCGATCGGACGACCAGCGCAGCGTGGCGTTGCCCGCGGGGTGCCCGTGGCGGCCCTCGGGCACGGTGGGGCGGCCCAGGCCCGCGAGGTCCTTCGGGGTGGGCACGCCGCCCTTGCCTCCCGGGTCGTCCTCGTCGTCCGGTACGGCGTCGGGGGCCGTACCCGCGTCGTCGTGGCGGCGCTCGGTGACCGGGGCGGTGGCCTGCGCGGTGCCGTTGGCGACGGCCGTCTGCTTGCCGGCGACGGAGGTCTCCGAGGGCGGGGCGGAGAGGATCGCGGCGATCTCGGGCCGCGGCACGGGGCTCGGGGCGCAGATGCCGGTGAGGTCCTTGGCCTGCATGGCACGGGTGATCCAGGCCCGGTCGAGCACGCGTCGCTCGTCCGCCTCGGCGACGAGGTCCTCGGACTGGTTGTAGTCGCCGTCGGCGGCCTGGACCGCCCACAGGTGCACGGCGACGCCGTGCTCCTTCGCGGACATCATCCCCGGCAGCAGGTCGCCGTCGCCGGTGACGAGCACCACGTCGGCGCAGGCGCGGTTACGGGCCAGCTCGGTCAGCTCCGCGTGCATCGCGGCGTCGACGCCCTTCTGCGCCCAGCGGCCGTCGCTGCGGGTGAGTGCGCCGAGACGGACGGTGACGCGGGACATCACGCGCAGCCGCCGGTGTTCGGGCTGCGGTACGCGGTCGGGGGCGCCGTCGAACCAGTAGATGCGCAGCAGCCGCTGTCCGGTGTCGGCCTCGGCCTGGTCCCGCAGACCCTGGATCAGCGCGGGGTGGTCGACGGTGATCCGGGAGCGGGCGGGCTCTCCGGCGAGCAGGCTCGCGGCGGCGCCCAGCAGGTAGCCGGCGTCCACCAGGACGACGCAGCGGTCCACGATGCACCCTCTTCTCAGCCGGTTCCGGGCCCGTGCCGCGGAGTTCACGTCGGGTTGCCTTCGAGTCTGCCCCACTGAGGGGTGGTTAACAGCAGGGCATCGATCATCGGCGTGGCGGACACCGATGCCCGGCCATGAACAGCACGTACTACGCACGGTAATTATCCGACATGCGAGGCATCTCAGGCCGTGCGAAGGTGATCTTGGCGGGGGTCCGCGCCTGTAAAGGATCAGTGATGGGTAAGCGCAAGAACCGCGAGAAGAGGCAGCAACAGCATTCCCACCGGGACAAATACGCCGGGTCGCCGGCGGGCATACCCGACCGCGGCCGGAGGCAGTCCTTCGACGAGCCGCCGCCGGACGACACCCGGGCCCAGGCGCCCGCGGGCGACGCCGGCGGGCGTCCCCGGGCCGGGGAGCGGTGAGCCCCGTGAGCCGTAAGAACAGGAACCGCCAGAACGACCGCGCCGCCTCCCCGCCGGAAGAGCGCGGCGTGGAGACCGGCTCCCCCTCGGCGGGCGGACCGCCGCCCGACCAGGTCAGCGAGGCCGTGAACCCGGGCTCCGGGAGCCACAAGACCCAGAAGCACAAGGAAAGGCGCTTCGGTCACAACTGAGCGCGGCCCGATGGGCGCGCCCCTCGCGGGCGCGCCCGCACCCGCCCGTGCGTGGCCGCCGGACCGGGCCGTCCCCGGCCCGGCGGCCAGCGCCCGTCAGCCTGCCAGACAGGACGGCCCGAGGAGAGCCTTCAGGTCGCCGAAGAGTGCCGGGTCGGACGTCACCCGGTGGCGGTCGAGGCGGAGCACGGTCGTGGTGCGGGAGCCCTGGAGCTTCACCCGCACCTCCGTGCCGCCGCGGTGCTGCGACAGCACCTCGCCCAGCTTCTCCACCAGCGGCGGGGTGACCTTGACCGTGGGGATCGTGATCGTCACCGGCGCGTTCGCGGACACCTCGGACAGGTCGGGGACGGCGAGTTCCATGGCGACCAGCCGCGGCACGTCCTCCCGCTTGTCGAGCCGGCCCTTGACGAAGACGATGGCGTCCTCGACGAGTTGGGTGGAGACCAGCTGGTACGTGGCCGGAAAGAACATGCAGTCGAGGGAGCCGCCGAGGTCCTCGACGGTGGCGATGGCCCAGGCGTTGCCCTGCTTGGTCATCTTCCGCTGCAGTCCGGAGATGATGCCACCGATGGTGACGATGGCCCCGTCGGCGTGGTCGCCGCCGTTGAGCGCGGCGATGGAGGCGTCGGCCCTGTCGCCCAGCACGTGCTCGATGCCGAAGAGGGGGTGGTCGGAGACGTAGAGGCCGAGCATCTCCCGTTCCTGGGCGAGCAGATAGGACTTCTCCCACTCCTCGTCCGCGAACTGCACGTCGAGCCCGAAGCCCGGCTCGTCCGTCGCGGCCTCGTCGCCCATGCCGCCGAAGAGGTCGAACTGCCCCTCCGCCTCCTTCCGTTTGACCGACACCACGTTGTCGATCATCGGCTCGTACTGCGCGGTGAGGCCCTTGCGGGTGTGCCCGAGGGCGTCGAACGCACCCGCCTTGATCAGCGACTCGACGGTGCGCTTGTTGCACACGACGGCGTCGACCTTGTCGAGGAAGTCGGGGAACGACGCGTAGCGCCCCTTGGCCTTGCGGTTGCGAACGATCGACTCCACCACGTTCTGCCCGACGTTGCGCACGGCCGTCAGGCCGAACACGATCGTGTCATCACCGCGGGGGGTGAAGTTCGCATCCGACTCGTTGACGTCCGGGGGCAGCACCTTGATGCCCATCTTCCGGCACTCGTTGAGATAGACCGCGGACTTGTCCTTGTCGTCGCGCACGGAGGTGAGCAGCGCGGCCATGTACTCGGCGGGATAGTTCGCCTTGAGATACGCCGTCCAGTAGGAGACGAGGCCGTACGCGGAGGAGTGCGCCTTGTTGAACGCGTAGCCCGCGAAGGGGACGAGGACGTCCCAGACGGCCTGGATGGCCTGGTCGCTGTAGCCCTTGTCGCGGGCGCCCTTCTGGAAGTTGACGAACTCGGCGTCGAGTACTTCCTTCTTCTTCTTGCCCATCGCCCGGCGCAGCAGGTCCGCCTGCCCCAGCGAATAGCCGGCGAGCACCTGCGCGGCCTTCTGCACCTGCTCCTGATACACGATCAGGCCGTAGGTGATGTCGAGGACTTCCTTCAGCGGCTCTTCCAGCTCCGGATGGATCGGGGTGATCTCCTGCTGGCCGTTCTTGCGCAGCGCGTAGTTGATATGCGAGTTCATGCCCATGGGGCCCGGCCGGTACAGCGCCGAGACCGCGGAGATGTCCTCGAAGTTGTCGGGCTTCATCATGCGCAGCAGGGAGCGCATGGGGCCGCCGTCGAACTGGAAGACGCCGAGGGTGTCACCGCGGCCCAGCAGTTCGAAGGTCGTGGGGTCGTCGAGCGGCAGCGAGAGCAGCTCGATGTCCCGGCCCTTGTTCTGTTTCACCATCTTGACGGCGTCGTCCATGATGGTGAGGTTGCGCAGGCCGAGGAAGTCCATCTTCAGCAGGCCGAGCGATTCACACGTCGGGTAGTCCCACTGCGTGATCGTCACCTGGTCGCTGTGGCGCACCCAGACCGGGACGTGGTCCACGATCGGCTCGCTGGACATGATCACACCCGCGGCGTGCACGCCCATCTGCCGCACCAGGCCCTCGACGCCCCGCGCGGTGTCGATCACCTTCTTGACGTCAGGCTCGTTCTCGTACAGCCCGCGGACCTCGCCCGCCTCGGAGTACCGGGGGTGGTCGGGGTCGGTGATGCCCGAGAGCGGGATGCCCTTGCCGAGCACGTCGGCGGGCATGGCCTTGGTGATGCGGTCGCCCATCGCGTACGGATACCCGAGCACCCGCGCGGAGTCCTTGATCGCGTTCTTCGCCTTGATCGTCCCGTACGTGCCGATCATCGCGACCTTGTCGGCCCCGTACTTCTCCGTGACGTAGCGGATCACCTCCGCCCGCCTGCGCTCGTCGAAGTCGATGTCCACATCCGGCATCGAGACCCGCTCGGGGTTCAGGAACCGCTCGAAGATCAGCCCGTGCTCGATCGGGTCCAGGTCCGTGATCCCCATCGCGTACGACACGATCGAACCCGCCGCGGACCCCCGCCCCGGGCCCACCGCGATCCCGTTGTTCTTCGCCCACATGATGAAGTCCGCCACCACCAGGAAGTACCCCGGGAACCCCATCTGGATGATGACGTCCATCTCGTACTCCGCCTGCCTCTGGCGGTCCTCCGGAACACCGCCGGGGTAGCGGCGGGCCATGCCGCGGCGGACCTCCTCCTGGAACCAGGTGATCTCGCTGTAGCCGTCGGGGACCTCGAACCGGGGCATCAGGTCGCGCTTCTCGAACCACCCCTCGGTGTCGATCTGCTCCGCGACCAGAAGCGTGTTCGCACACCCCTCCTGCCACGCGTCCGAGGAATCGACCGCATACATCTCCTCGGTCGACTTCAGGTAATAACCCGTCCCGTCGAACCTGAACCGGTCCGGATCCGAAAGATTCTTCCCCGTCTGAATGCACAGCAACGCATCATGCGCCCCCGCCTCCTGCGCATACGTGTAATGCGAATCGTTCGTCACCAGCGGCGGAATCCCCAGCTTCCGCCCGATCTCCAGCAGCCCGTCCCGCACCCGCCGCTCGATCTCGATCCCGTGATCCATCAGCTCCAGGAAATACCGCTGCTTCCCGAACACCTCCTGATACCACGCCGCCGCCGCCAGCGCCTCGTCGAACTGCCCCAGCCGCAACCGCGTCTGCACCTCACCCGACGGACACCCCGTAGAAGCGATCAACCCCTCGGCATGCTCGGCGATCACCTCCTTGTCCATCCGCGGCCACTTCTGCAGCCACCCCTCCTTGTACGCATCCGACGACAACCGGAACAGATTGTGCAGACCCGTACGCGAAGACGCCCAGATCGTCTTGTGCGTATACCCACCGGAACCCGACACGTCATCACGCTTCTGATGCGGCTGCCCCCACTGCACCTTCCGCTTGTTCCGCCGCGACTCCGGCGCCACATACGCCTCGATACCGATGATCGGCGTCACCCCCGCCGCCGACGCCTGCGCAAAAAAGTCATACGCACCGTGCAGATTCCCGTGATCCGTCATCGCAATATGCGACATCCCCATCTCACGGCACGCCGCGAACATGTCCTTCAACCGCGCCGCCCCGTCCAGCAGCGAATACTGCGTGTGCACATGCAGATGCGTAAAAGGCGGCTTGGCCACGACGGAGGACCTCCAGCAGACGGCGGGCGCGAGGGCTCGGGCAGGACGCTGGGAAGTCTAGGACGCGCCACTGACACCGCGGGCCCCGGCCAGACTGAACCGGGGCCTCCCCTTTAGCACCGGTTTACGGTCCGCCGTGGCAGAATCACGCCCGATGGAACATGCGGCCGTAACGATCAGGGTGATGCGCGCGGCGGTCTTCACCGCGCTGTGCATCAGCCTGTCCGCGGGCGCCCACGTGCTGCTGTCCGCCAACCCCCTGCCCCTCGGCATGCTGGCCGCGCTCTCCGCCGGCATCTTCGTCATCGCCTATCTGCTCGCCGGCCGCCGCGAGCGCGGCTACTGGAGCATCGCGGCCCTGCTCGTGCCGCTGGAGCTGGCGGCCGACACCGTCTTCACCACCGGCCAGCACACCTGCTACGGCCAGTCCGGCGGCCCCGTCGCCGGCTCCATGCGCACCCTGGGGCTCGATCTCCTCTGCTCCGGCGAGTTCGGCACCCCGCTGGCCCGGATGACCACCCGCGGCGAGGCCCTGGCCGGCACCGCCGCCAGCCCGTGGCTGCTGCTCGCCGCCCACGTCGGCGTCGGCCTGGCCGCCGCCGCCTGGCTGCGCCGCGGCGAGGCGGCCCTGGCCGGGCTGCTGCGGGCCGCCGCGGCCGTCGCCTTCCGGCCGCTGCTGCTGGCCGTCGCGATCGTCACCGTCGCCCCGGTACGGAGCACCGGCCGCCCCGGCCGCCGGTCGGACCGCAGCCGCGCCGTCCGCCCGCGGCCGCACCTGCTCCACTCGGTCCTGCGGCGTGGCCCGCCGTGCCCGGCCGCTGCCTGATCCGGCAGCCCGGCCGAACAAGCACGGACACAGCCACACCGACCACAGAGGACCTCCCACCATGAGCAAGCGAAACAGCCAGGAAGCCAAGCGGGCCGCGCGCGAGCGGCTGCGCGTCGAGCGTGAGAAGCAGGCCAAGAAGGAGAAGGTGCGCCGGCAGCTCTTCGTCGGCGGTGCCGTCGTCGGCCTGCTGGCCGTCGTCGGCGGCGTCGCCTTCGCGGTCACCACGCTCGGCGGCGACGACGGCAGCGACAAGGACTGGGGCGCGGCGAAGAACGCCAAGCTCGTCCAGCCGGCGAACGCCGAGGGCGAGAAGGGCACCACCGTCGTGCTCGGCGGCAAGGACGCCGAGAAGACCGTCGACGTCTACGAGGACCTGCGCTGCCCCGCCTGCGCGCAGTTCGAGCAGCAGCTCGGCGAGCGGATCAAGAAGGGCGCCGAGGACGACAAGTACCAACTCCGCGTCCACCTCGGCGCGATCATCGACGGCAACTTCGGCGGCAACGGCTCCAAGAACGCCGCCAGCGCCCTGGGCGCGGCGCTGGACGTCAGCACCGAGGCGTTCAAGGAGTACCACGGGCTGCTCTACTCGGCCGACCACCACCCCGCCGAGAGCGAGGACAAGTTCGCCGACAACGACTACCTGCTGGATGTCGCCAAGAACGTCGACGAGCTGAAGGGCAACAAGGAGTTCCAGAAGAACGTCAACAAGGGCACGTTCGACAAGTGGGCCCTGGAGATGATCGACAGCTTCGAGGAAGCCGGCATCGAGGGCACGCCGACGATCAAGATCGACGGCAAGAAGGTCGAGAGCAACACGCTCCCGGCCGAGCTGGACAAGCTCGGCGCGTAGGACCCCGCGTCACGCGGCGGAGCGTCCGTCAAGCTCCGCCGCGAACGCATCCGCCACCGGCCAGGCGGACTGCGCCGCCTGCGCGTCGTAGTCCGCCAGGCCGGGGTCGGTGAACAGGTGCCCCGCGCCCGGGTAGCGGAAGACCTCCACGTCGGCGCCGGCCCGGCCCATCCGCAGATACCAGGCGGTCAGCCAGTCGTGCGTCTCGTACGGGTCGGGGTCCGCCACGTGCAGTTGCACCGGCAGCTCGCCGGAGGCCGCCGTGGCCCCGTCGGCGACGTCGGACGTGCCGTGCATCAGCAGCAGTCCGCGCGCGTGCCGGTCCGCGAGCGCCAGGTTCTGCGCCAGCGCGCCGCCGAGCGAGAATCCCGCGTACAGCACCCCGCCCGCCGAGTGTGGCGCCGCGGCCTTCACGGCCCGCGCCAGCAGCTCGTCCGTGCCGATCTCGTCCCTGACCTGCCTGCCCTCCTCCTCCGTCGCCGGCGTGCGCCCGTCGTAGAGGTCGGGAACGACCACCTCGTGCCCGGCGGCGCGCCAGCGCTCCGCCGTCGCGTGCACGGCCGGACGCACTCCGTACATGGAGTGGAAAAGCAGAATCGTCATGCGCCCATCGTGGCAGATACGGTCGGGAAGGTCCGCGCTCGAAGGAGGCTTACGTGTCCACCGAGGATGTGCTCCGGCCCGTCCTGGTCATCGGCGGCGCCGTCGCGCTCACCGCGATCGCCGGGGTCGTGGTCGACCTGCTGCTGCGCCGTGCCGACGCCCGGCACCCCGAGACCCCGATATGGGGCCTGCTGCGAAGCTGCCGGGTGCCGCTGCAGGTCGCCCTGCTGACGTCGATCCTGCTGGGCACGTACAAGCGCGCGGACCTGGCGCACAGCGACGACAGCCGGGCGATCGTCACGCGCGTGCTGACGCTGCTGCTGATCGCGTCCGTGGCGTGGCTGCTGTCGAAGGTGCTCGCGGCCGCCGTGGAGCTGACGTACCACCGCTACAAGGCCAAGGCCCGCGACTCCGCCCGCCGCAGAAGGGTCCGCACGCAGCTCACGCTGATCCAGCGCGTGGTGGTGTTCGTCATCTGCACGGTCGCGGTGGCCTCGATGCTGCTGACGTTCCCGCAGATGCGGGCGGTGGGCACCTCGATGCTCGCGTCCGCCGGCGTCATCGGCATCATCGCGGGCATCGCCGCCCAGTCGACGCTGGGCAACCTGTTCGCGGGGCTGCAGATCGCCTTCGGCGACCTGGTGCGTATCGGCGACACGGTCGTCGTGGAGGGCGAGTGGGGGACGGTCGAGGAGATCACGCTGACGTTCCTGACGGTGAAGACCTGGGACGAGCGCCGCATCACCATCCCCGTGTCGTACTTCACCAGCCAGCCGTTCGAGAACTGGTCGCGTGGCGGCCCCGAGCTGACCGGCACGGTCTACTTCCACCTGGACCACTCCACGCCCGTGCGCGCGCTGCGCGAGCGGCTGCACGAGGTGCTGCTCGGCTGCGCGCACTGGGACGGCCGCGGCTGGAGCCTGGTGGTCACGGACACCACGCCGACCACGATGGAGGTACGGGCGCTGGCCACCGCGCGGGACGCGGACGCGCTGTGGGACCTGCGCTGCCTGGTGCGCGAGGAGCTGATCGCCTGGCTGCGGGAGAAGCACCCGTACGCGCTGCCGAAGGTGATGACGGCGCAGGCGCCGCCAGACGGCACCGCGCAGCGTCCGGACGTCGAGGTGCCGTAGGACGCGGTCGACGATCTCGGGGTCGTAGCCCTCGCTGCGGGCGGCGAGCAGCTCGTGCCGGGCCGCGGACAGCAGCTCCGCGGTGATCTTCCGGCCGGTGCGCAGCGCCAGCCGGCGCTCGGCCTCGGTGTCGGCGCCCACGGCGAGCCGCTTGACCGGCCAGGGAAGCGTCAGGCCCTGGCAGACCAGGGTGGCCAGGACACGGCGGCGGCCAGCGGCAGACCGGGGACGACGGCGTGCACGGTGGCCGCGACGACGGCGGTGACGAAGACCAGCGCGACGGCGAGCAGCAGGATGGGCCGTAGGTTCGCCGCGAACTGCCGCCAGGAGGTGCGCTGTACACCCCGCCGAGCAGCGTCATCAGCACCGGCGCCGGCAGCCCGAGCCGACGCGCGACGGGGATGGTGACCAGGGCGCCGAGCACCAGGGTCAGCAGCAGCGTGAGCCGGTCCATGGGCGGCGCACCGGTGCGGCCGTCAGGCGCTGTCCGCGCGCACGGTGTCCAGGGCCCGCCGCAGATCCTCCGGATAGTCCGACTCGAACTCCACCCACCGGCCGTCCTCGGGATGCTCGAAGCCCAGCCGTACGGCGTGCAGCCACTGCCGCTCCAGGCCGAGCCGCTTGGCGAACACGGGGTCGGCGCCGTAGGTGAGGTCGCCGACGCACGGGTGGCGGTGGGCGGACATGTGCACGCGGATCTGATGGGTGCGGCCGGTCTCCAGCTTGATGTCGAGGAGGCTGGCGGCGCGGAACGCCTCCTCCAGGTCGTAGTGCGTGACGCTGGGCTTGCCGTCGGCGACGACGGCCCACTTGTAGTCGTGCACGGGGTGGCGGCCCACGGGGGCGTCGATGGTGCCGCTGAGCGGATCGGGGTGGCCCTGGACCAGCGCGTGGTAACGCTTGTCGACCGTACGTTCCCGGAACTGCTGCTTGAGCAGCGTGTACGCGCGCTCCGACTTGGCCACCGCCATCAGCCCCGAGGTGCCGACGTCCAGCCGGTGCACCACGCCCTGCCGCTCGGCGGCGCCGGAGGTGGAGATGGCGTACCCCGCGGCGGCCAGGCCGCCGACGACCGTGGGGCCGCTCCAGCCGGGGCTGGGGTGGGCGGCGACGCCGACGGGCTTGTCCACGACCACCACGTGCTCGTCGTCGTAGACGACGGCCATCCCGGGCACCGGCTCGGCGACGATCCGCACCGGCGCCGCCGGCGCCGGCATCTCGACCTCCAGCCAGGCGCCCGCCGTCACCCGGTCCGACTTCCCGGCCTCCCGCCCGTCGACGAGGACCTTGCCGGCGCCGGCCAGCTCGGCGGCCTTGGTCCTGGAGAACCCGAACATCCGGGCGAGCGCGGCGTCGAGCCGCTCGCCTTCGAGGCCGTCGGGTACGGGCAGGGTGCGGATCTCGGGAACGGTACTCACCCGGGAAGTATCGCAGGCGCGTACGGCCGTCCCGGTCAGCCGCGGTGGATCGTGCCGTCGGGGTCGAGGCCGCGGAAGGACAGGATCACGATGAGGATGCCGCCGCAGACGATCGCGGAGTCGGCGAGGTTGAAGACCGCGAAGTGCTCGGGGGCGATGAAGTCCACGACGTGGCCCTCGAAGAAGCCCGGGGAGCGGAAGAGGCGGTCGGTGAGGTTGCCGAGCGGGCCGCCGAGCAGCAGGCCGAGCGCGATGGCCCAGGGCAGGCTGTAGAGCTTACGCGCCAGCCGGGCGATGACGCCGATGACGATGACCGCGATCAGCGTGAAGATGACGGTCATCGACTCGCCGATGCCGAACGCCGCGCCGGCGTTGCGGACGACCTGGAAGCGCAGCAGATCGCCGACGACCTCGACGGAGCGGTTGTCCGGCTCCAGTTCGGCCACGACGATCAGCTTCGTGACCAGGTCGAGGGCGTAGACGAGGGCGGCGACGCCGAGGAGCACGCCGATGCGGCGGGGCCCGCGGGCCGCCGCCTCCGATGCGCCGTCCTCGGCCTCCCCGGCCTTGTCCGCGGCGGCTGACTTCCCGGCCGGGTCGGCGGTGTCGGCGTCGGCCAAGGCCTTCTCGTCCGCCGCGGAGGCTCCCTCGTCCTCCCCGCGGGGCTCCGTGGCGTCCCCGCTGATCCGCTCCGCCTCTGTCACGTGTGCCCTCCGGTGCGCTGACTGGGGTCGAGCGTACGGCACACCCGTACGACCCGTCGCACCACAGCCCGTAACGCCGCCGACCGGCCCCGTCAGCGCCTCCGGAGGTCCCTCAGCGGCGCTCCTGCCGCTGCTTGCACTCCACGCACAGGGTGGCCCGCGGGAACGCCTGCATCCGCGCCTTGCCGATCGGCTTGCCGCAGGACTCGCAGCGTCCGTACGTGCCGTCCTCCAGCCGGACGAGGGCCCGCTCGGTCTGCACCAGCCGCTCCCGGGCGCCCGCGGCGAGCGCCATCTCGTGCTCGCGCGAGATGTTCTTCGTGCCCGTGTCGGCCTGGTCGTCCCCGGCGCCGCCCCCGGAGTCGCGCATCAGCCCGCTGACGGCCTCCTCGGAGGCGCGGATCTCCGAGCGCAGGCTCGCGACCTCGTCCAGCAGCCCCTGGCGGGCCTCCTCGATCTCCTCGGGAGTCCAGGGGTCCTCCCCCGGACGCACGGCCAGTTCCCCCGGCTCGGCCGGGACTGCCGTCCCGCCCGCCGCCTCGGCGACCGGGGCCTCCACCACCTGCGTCTTCTTTGCGACCACCGTCTTGGCTCCCGTCTTCTTCCCAGGAGACGTCCTGGCGGACGTCTTCTTGGCCGCCGCCTTCTTCGCCGGCTTCCGTGCCGGGGCGGCGGCCCGTGCCGCGGTTTTCCTCGCTGGCTCGGTCCTTGTGGCCGGCGCCTTTCCGGCCGCGGCCTTCTTCGCGGGCGGCGGCTTCTTCGCGGGGGCGGCCGCGCCGGCCGCCCCCGCGGTCGCCGCCGTCTTCTTCCCCGCCGTCTTCGTCGTGGCCTTCTTCGTGACCTTCTTCGTGACCGTCTTCGCGGCCTGCTTCTTCGCCGCCCGCTCTCCCGCGGCCGTGGCCCGGCCCGCGGCGGCCTTCTGCGCCGGCGCCTTCTTTGCCGCCTTCTTCGCCGTGGTCTTCTTCGCTGTGGACTTCTTCGCCGCCGGCGCGGTCTTCTTCGCAACCATGGCCGGGACCCCTTCACATATTGTGATCTTGTTCGCGAACGGTGCCGGAACGATAAATCGACACTGGGTCCGCGGCAACAGGGCACGCCATGGCTGACCGGTCTCAAAACGTTGTGCCCAGCCCCGCGCGGGGTAATCCCGGGCTTCCGCTCGCACGTGCGGTTTTGCCGCACTGGGCCGAACGGCCCAGCGCCCCCGCCGCGGAAACCCGGTCGGCGGCGCGTACCCCGGGGCCGTACACTGTCGGCAGCGAAGGCGTGGATGGGGACGAGTAGCTCCGTACGCAGCCGAGGAGCGACCCGGGGACGGTGCGAGCCCGGGCGGCGTGCGCGGAGCGAAGATCACCCCGGAGCCGCCGGAGGAAAGCCCCCGGGCGAGTAGAACCGGCAGCGCTGCCCCAATGAGGGGGCGGTGGGCGCGCGACGCGCGCTCCGCCGCCAAGGAGGGTGGTACCGCGGGAGCCCCGGCTCTCGTCCCTCCGGTTCGGCCGTCAGCACGCCAGCCGGAGGAAGAGTTCCCCGATGACCATGCCCCTGTACCGCCCGGTACCCGCCCAGGTAGACCTGCCCGCCCTCGAACACGCCGTGCTCGACTTCTGGCGCGAGCAGAAGGTCTTCGCCCGCTCCCTGGAGAAGTCCGAGGGCCGGCCCGAGTGGGTCTTCTACGAGGGCCCGCCCACCGCCAACGGCATGCCCGGCGCGCACCACATCGAAGCCCGCGTCTTCAAGGACGTCTTCCCCCGCTTTCGCACCATGCGCGGCTACCACGTGGCGCGCAAGGCCGGCTGGGACTGCCACGGGCTGCCGGTGGAGCTGGCCGTGGAGAAGGAGCTCGGCTTCAACGGCAAGCAGGACATCGAGGCGTACGGCATCGCCGCGTTCAACGACAAGTGCCGCGCCTCGGTCCAGCGGCACACGGACGCCTTCGCCGGGCTGACCGAGCGGATGGGCTATTGGGTCGACTTGGACGATGCGTACTGGACGATGAACTCCGAGTACGTGGAGTCCGTCTGGTGGTCCCTGAAGCAGATCTTCGACAAGGGCCTGCTCGTCCAGGACTACCGGGTCTCCCCCTGGTGCCCGCGCTGCGGCACCGGCCTGTCCGACCACGAGCTGGCGCAGGGGTACGAGACCGTCGTCGACCCCTCGGTCTACGTCCGCTTCCCCCTCACCTCGGGACCGCTGGCCGGCGAGGCGGCGCTGGTCATCTGGACCACCACCCCGTTCTCGCTCACCGCCAACTTCGCGGTCGCCGCCCACCCCGAGGTCAGGTACGTCGTCGCCACCGACGGCAACGAGAAGGTCGTCGTCGCCGAACAGCTCGTCGGCAAGGCGCTGGGCGAGGGCTGGGAAACCACCGGGCAGTCGTTCACCGGCGCCGAGATGGAGCGCTGGACGTACCGGCCGCCCTTCGACCTGGTGGATCTCCAGGACGCCCACTATGTCGTCAACGCCGACTACGTCACCACCGAGGACGGCACCGGCCTGGTCCACCAGGCCCCGTTCGGCGAGGACGACTTCAAGGTCTCCCGGCAGTACGGCATCGAGGTCGTCGTGCCCGTACGCGCCGACGGCACCTTCGGCGCGGATCTGCCGCTCGTCGGCGGCCAGTTCTTCAAGAAGGCCGACGAAACGCTCGTCGCCGACCTGGACGCACGCGGCCTGCTCTTCCGCCACGAGCCGTACGAGCACAGCTACCCGCACTGCTGGCGCTGCCACACACCGCTGCTCTACTACCCGCAGCCCTCCTGGTACATCCGCACCACCCGCGTCAAGGACGCCCTGCTGCGCGAGAACGAGCGGACGAACTGGCACCCGGACTCCGTCAAGCACGGCCGCTACGGCGACTGGCTCGACAACAACGTCGACTGGGCCCTGTCCCGCAACCGTTACTGGGGCACCCCGCTGCCCGTCTGGCGCTGCGCCGAGGACCACCTCACCTGCGTCGGCTCGCTGGCCGAACTGACCGAACTGACCGGCACCGACCAGTCGTCCCTGGACCCCCACCGCCCGTACATCGACGAGATCACCTTCGCCTGCCCCGCCGACGGCTGCACGCTGCGCGCGGAGCGGGTGCCCGAGGTCATCGACGCCTGGTACGACTCCGGCTCGATGCCCTTCGCGCAGTGGGGCTACCCGTACAAGAACAAGGACGTCTTCGAGACCCGCTACCCCGCGCAGTTCATCTGCGAGGCCATCGACCAGACCCGCGGCTGGTTCTACACGCTGATGGCCATCGGCACGCTCGTCTTCGACAAGTCCTCGTACGAGAACGTGGTCTGCCTCGGCCACATCCTCGCCGAGGACGGCCGCAAGATGTCCAAGCACCTGGGCAACATCCTGGAGCCCATCCCGCTGATGGACCGGCACGGCGCCGACGCCGTGCGGTGGTTCATGGCCGCCGGCGGCTCGCCCTGGGCGGCCCGCCGGGTGGGCCACGGCACGATCCAGGAGGTCGTGCGCAAGACCCTGCTGACGTACTGGAACACGGTGTCCTTCCAGGCGCTGTACGCCCGCACCGCCGGCTGGGCGCCCTCGGCCGCCGACCCGGCGCCCGCGGACCGGCCGCTGCTGGACCGCTGGCTGCTCGGCGAGCTGGACGCGCTGACGACCCGGGTGACCGAGGCCCTCGACGGCTACGACACCCAGCGCGCCGGCAAGCTGCTGTCCGCCTTCGTCGACGACCTGTCCAACTGGTACGTGCGCCGCTCCCGGCGGCGCTTCTGGCAGGGCGACCCGGCGGCGCTGCGCACGCTCCACGACGTACTGGAGACGGTGACGCGACTGCTGGCCCCGGTGGTGCCGTTCATCACCGAGCGGGTCTGGCAGGACCTGGTGGTGCCCGTCGTGCCGGACGCCCCCGCCTCGGTGCACCTGGCGACGTGGCCGGAGCCGGCCGGCTCGGGGCCCACGGCGTTCGACCCGGAGCTGTCGCGGCAGATGCAGCTCGTCCGGCGCCTGGTGGAGCTGGGGCGGGCCTCGCGGGCGGAGTCCGGGGTGAAGACCCGCCAGCCGCTGTCGCGGGCGCTGGTGGCCGCCGCGGGCTTCGCGACGCTGCCGGAGGAACTGCACGCGCAGATCACCGAGGAGCTGAACGTCACCGCCCTCGCCACCCTGTCCGAGGCCACCGGCGGCGCGGCCGGCGGCTCGCTGGTGGACACCACGGCGAAGGCCAACTTCCGTGCGCTGGGCAAGCGGTTCGGCAAGCGGGTGCAGGACGTGGCCAAGGCCGTCGCGGCGGCGGACGCGGCGGTGCTGTCGGCCGCGCTGCGCGACGGCGGCAGCGCGACGGTGGTGGTCGACGGCGAGACGGTGACGCTCTCCCCGGAGGAGGTCATCATCACGGAGACCCCGAGGGAGGGCTGGTCGGTGGCCTCCGACGCGGGCGCGACGGTGGCGCTGGATCTGGAGATCACTCCCGAGCTGCGCCGCGCGGGCCTGGCCCGCGACGTGATCCGGCTGGTCCAGGAGGCGCGGAAGAACTCCGGCCTGGACGTCGCGGACCGGATCCGGCTGCGCTGGTCGACGACCGACCCCGAGGTGCGCCAGGCGCTCACCGACCACGCCGGGCTGATCGCGGAGGAGGTCCTCGCGACGGACTTCGCCGCGGGCGAGGCGGCCGACGCCGCGGGCTACGGCGAGCCGTTCACGGACGAGCCGCTGTCCCTGACCTTCCGGCTCGTACGGGCCTGACCCGGGACCGCACCGCCGGGGCCCCCCCCCCCGGGGGCCCGGGGGCGGGGGGCCGTATGGTTCGTCAAAACGCCGCGCGTACGGCGGGTCGCCCCGCCCGGGGCCCGCCCCGCCGGCCCCCCGCCCCGGGGGGCCCGGGGGGGGGGGCGCCGTCTCGTCGGCGGTCCCGGCCGGCTCCCGTCACCCCGGTCCGCCGCCGCCGGGCACCCGGTCCCGTAAGCGGGCGTGCAAAGGGCCGGGCCCCGCGGCGAGCGTTCCGCGGGACCCGGCCCTTGCGATATGCCGACGGCCGTCAGGCCGTGCTCAGTTGTCGTCCTCGTCGATGAGGAAGCCGCGCATCGGCGACGGCGGCTGCTGCATCGGACCGCCCTGGGGGCGCACCGGCGCCATGGGCTGCGTCATGGCCGGGGACATCTGCTGCTGGCTGCCGTACGACGGGCCGCCGGCCGGCGCCTGCCGGGTCGGCATGCCCTGCTGGCCGCCCATCGAACCGCCCATCGTGCCGCCACCCATGCTCGGGGGGCCGCTCATGGCACCGGCACCGGCCGGAGCCATGGAGGGCGTCGGCGCGGGCGCCGCCGCCGCGGGCAGCGAGGCCGCCGCGGGCGTACGGGGCGGGGCGAGGGAGTCGTCCGCCTGGTTCTCCAACTGGCGCAGCTGGGACTCCAGGTACGACTTCAGCCGGGTGCGGTACTCGCGCTCGAAGCCGCGCAGGTCCTCGACCTTGCGCTCCAGCGTGGCGCGCGCGGACTCCAGGGAGCCCATCGCCACGCGGTGCTTCTCCTGCGCGTCCCGCTCCAGGGCGTCGGCCTTGGCACGCGCGTCACGCTCCAGACCCTCGGCGCGGCTGCGGGCCTCGCCGACGATCTTGTTGGCCTCGGCACGGGCCTCGGCGATCGCCTGGTCGGCGGTCTGCTGGGCCAGCGAGAGCACCCGGGCGGCGCTGTCACCGCCGACGGGGCCGCCCTGCTGCGGGCCGGCGTGCTGCTGCACGTGCTGCTGGGGCGGGCCGGCGTGCTGCTGCACATGCTGCTGGGGCGGGCCGCCGTGCGGGGCGTGCACGGGACCACCGGGACCGCCATGGCCACCGGGACCACCGTGGCCACCGGGCCCGCCCGGGCCGCCGGGACCCATCGGGCCGGGGCCGTGCGGACCGTGACCGGGAGGACCGCCGGGACCACCGGGCCCACCCGGGCCCATGCCACCGGGACCTGCGGGCAGCTGGGGTGCGCCGGAAGGAAGCTGAGGCGGGCCGCCCTGCGGCGGGCCCATCTGCTGCGGCGGCACCGGCTGCGGGCCCGATATGGCGGCGGGCACCGGCCCGCCGTGTCCGGGGGGACCGGGACGGTCCTGGGGCTCGGGCCCCTTGCGCATCCCCTGGTTCTGCGCCGCGGCCCGGGTCGCTGCGGCCAGCTTGGCCCGCAGGTCCTCGTTCTCGCGGAGCAGCCGGGTCAGTTCGGCCTCGACCTCGTCGAGGAACGCGTCGACTTCGTCCTCGTCGTAGCCCTCTCGGAGTCGGACGGTCGTGAACTGCTTGTTCCGCACGTCCTCGGGGGTCAGCGGCATTTCTTCACCTCAACGTAGTCATCGGCGACATCGGCATATCGACACTCTTCGTCCCGCTTCACCATCACCTCGCTCCGCCCACCACGGTGAGCAGGATGTAGACGATGATCATCAGGACGAAGAAGGACAGGTCCAGCGCCACGCCCCCTAGACGCAGTGGCGGAATGAACCGCCGCAGGAGCTTGAGTGGTGGATCCGTGACCGTGTAGGCGCCCTCAAGCAACACCACCATGGCTTTGCCCGGCTCCCAGGAGCGGGCGAACATGAACACGTAGTCCATGATCAACCGGAAGATCAGCACGATCAGGAAAACGAACAGCGCGATGTAGATCACTTGAAGCGCGACGTCCATCTCGCTGTGGTCCTCTCCCCTTCGCGTTCCGGCCCCATGGCCGCTCGCACAGTGTTGCTTGGCTCAGCTTTGGTTGAAGAACCCGCCCTCTGCGATGCGGGCCTTGTCCTCCGCTGTTACGTCGACGTTAGCAGGCGACAACAGGAACACCTTCTGGGTCACGCGCTCGATGCTGCCGTGCAGGCCGAAGACGAGTCCAGCCGCAAAGTCGACAAGTCGCTTCGCGTCCGTATCGTCCATCTCGGTCAAGTTCATGATCACAGGCGTGCCCTCGCGGAAGTGTTCCCCGATGGTACGTGCCTCGTTGTACGTACGCGGGTGGAGCGTCGTGATCCGGTAAGGCTCCCGTTCGGACACGACCTTGGGCATGATCACCGGCGCACTCTTCTCCAGGCTGGGACGGTCAGGTGTGATGGAAGACACGGGAGCGATTCGCCCCGAACGCCCCGATTCGGGCAGCAGTCCGGGTGAACGCCCCGCGGGCTCCCGGTCCATGGGCGGCCGCTCCCGCTGCGCCGGCGGCGAAGCGATCGCCCGGGGCGGCTCCTCCTGCTGCGGCTGCTGCGGGGCCTGGTGGCGGTGGCGCCGCTCGGGCTCGGGCTCCGGCTCGAACTCGTCGTCGGGGTCGTACCCCGGACCGTCGTACCCATCGTCCTCCACGAGGCCGAGGTAGACCGCCATCTTGCGCATTGCGCCGGCCATGCTCTACGCCCTCCGCTCTGCGGTGGATCGACCTTCGCCAGTGACGTGATCCACGCTGCCCTGCCTGAATTGACCGGGAATGAAGCTTATTTTCTACTGTCGTCCGACTCGCTTGGCGACGTTACCGGAGCTGAGGCCGGACTCCGAGTACCGCGGTGCCGACGCGTACGTGTGTCGCTCCTGCGGCAATTGCCTCCTCGAGGTCACCGCTCATCCCTGCCGAGACCATCGTTGCAGCCGGATGCGAGACGCGCAGGCGGGATGAGATTTCCATCAGCCTCCCGAACGCCGCCCCTTGCCGCCCCGCGTATGCCCCGGCCAGGGGCGCGACCGTCATCAGGCCGCACAGCCGCAGCCCTTGGGCCCCCGCCACCGCCTCCGCGAGCGCCGGTACGTCACCGGGGGCGACGCCGCCGCGGTCCCCCGTCGCACCGCTGCCGGAATCCTCGCCGGACGCCTCGTCCTTGTCGAGCGCCACCTGGAGCAGACAGCCCAGCTCGCGGCCCTCGCGCTGCGCCGCGGCGGCGAGCGCCGTGACCAGCCGGGGGCGGTCGAGGGAGTGCACGTAGTCCGCGTAGCGGGCCACGGAGCGGGCCTTGTTGGTCTGCAGCTGGCCGACGAAGTGCCATGTGAGCGGCGCGTCCGCGCCCCGCTTCGCACACCACGCGGCCTTGCCCGCGGCCTCCTGGTCGCGGTTCTCGGCCACGTGCCGCACGCCCAGGTCCGCCAGCAGCAGCACGTCGCTCGCCGGATAGGTCTTGGTCACGACGACGAGCGTGACCTCCTCGCGCTTGCGGCCCGCCGCGGCGCACGCGCCGGCGATACGTTCCTCCACGGCCGCCAGGTTCGCCGCCAACTCGTCCCGGCGCTCCCGGTCCTCCGTCTCCTGCACCGCGCCGTCCCCCGTGAAGTCGGCCATCATTCCCCGTCCAGCCAGACGTATCCCGCGTGCCTGCCCGTGGCACCCTCGCGCCGGTACGAGAAGTGGTCCCCGGACTCCAGCGTGCACACGTCCGACACTGTGATCATTCCCACACCCAGCGCCTCCAATTGCGCGACCACACCCGCACGGATGTCCAGTGCCGGCGTCCCCCAACTCGTCGTCGCCCGCGCCGCCGGCACCTGCCCCGCGGCCTCCTCGCGCAGCGCCTCGGGGACCTCGTAGCAGCGGCCGCAGACGGCCGGCCCGAGGTGCGCGACGATCCGCGAGGGCTCGGCGCCCAGCCCTGCCATCGCCTCGACCGCGGCCTGCGCCACCCCGGCGACCATGCCGGGCCGCCCGGCGTGCGCGGCACCCGCCACCCCCGCGCCGGGGTCGGCGAGGAGCAGGGGTACGCAGTCGGCGCCGCGGGCGGCGAGCGGCACGCCCCGGGCGCGGGTGACGACGGCGTCCACGGCGGGCGGGGGCGCGTCGCCCCAGGGCCCGTCGACGACGGCGACGTCGCGCCCGTGCACCTGGTGCATCCACACGACCCGCGCGGGCTCCACCCCGAGCGCGCGGGCGGCGCGCTCGCGGTTGGCCGCGACCGCCGCGGGGTCATCGGCGCCGACGGCGCCGCCGAGGTTCAGCTCCGCGTACGGAGCGGCGCTCACGCCGCCCCACCGGTCGGTGAAGGCGAAGTGAGCGCCGCCTGTCGTGTATGTCTGCCCTATCACGGGTCGTACGTTACGTGATCAACCCGCCGGTCACTTCAGGAAGTCCGGCACGTCCAGTTCCTCGGCCTCGCTGTCCTGGTACGGCCGGGCCGCCGGCACCTGCGGCGTGGCGGGGGGCGGCAGCGGCGCCGGGGCGCTGTCCTCGGTGCCGTCGCCGGACAGGGAGCCCAGGCCGCTGAACGCGGGGCGCTCCGGCTCCGTGGACCGCCCGGGCCCGGTGTCCGCGGCCGACTCGGCCGGGGACTCGTCGCGTCCGCCGTAGGAGCCGAGGACCTTGTCCCGGTTCTTCGACGGCAGTTGGCCGCCGTCGAAGCCGGCGGCGATGACCGTGACGCGCACCTCGTCGCCGAGGGCGTCGTCGATCACGGCGCCGAAGATGATGTTCGCCTCCGGGTGGGCCGCCTCGCTGACGAGCTGGGCCGCCTCGTTGATCTCGAAGAGGCCGAGGTCCGAACCGCCGGAGATGGACAGCAGCACGCCGCGGGCGCCGTCGATGGACGCCTCCAGCAGCGGCGAGGAGATCGCCATCTCGGCCGCCGCCACCGCGCGGTCGTCGCCGCGTGCCGAGCCGATGCCCATGAGCGCGGAACCGGCCTCCGACATCACGGACTTGACGTCCGCGAAGTCCAGGTTGATCAGGCCCGGGGTGGTGATGAGGTCGGTGATGCCCTGGACACCGGAGAGCAGCACCTGGTCCGCGGAGCGGAAGGCGTCGAGGACGCTGACCTGGCGGTCGGAGATCGACAGCAGCCGGTCGTTGGGGATCACGATGAGGGTGTCGACCTCGTCGCGCAGCGCGGCGATGCCGTCCTCGGCCTGGTTCGCGCGGCGCCGGCCCTCGAAGGTGAACGGGCGGGTCACGACGCCGATGGTGAGCGCGCCCAGCGAGCGGGCGATGTTCGCCACGACGGGCGCACCCCCGGTGCCGGTTCCGCCGCCCTCGCCGGCGGTGACGAAGACCATGTCGGCGCCCTTGAGCACCTCCTCGATCTCCTCCCGGTGGTCCTCGGCGGCCTTGCGGCCGACGTCCGGGTTGGCGCCAGCGCCGAGCCCGCGGGTCAGCTCGCGACCGACGTCGAGCTTGACGTCCGCGTCGCTCATCAGCAGTGCCTGCGCGTCGGTGTTGATCGCGATGAACTCGACGCCCTTGAGACCGACCTCGATCATCCTGTTGATGGCGTTGACGCCACCGCCGCCGATACCGACGACCTTGATGACCGCGAGGTAGTTCTGTGGTGCTGCCACGTCGAAGGCCTCTCGCCTCGAGTTACGTCTGCCGTTTGTGGGGGTCCCCGAACGCCGGTCGAACCCTAAGCGTGAAGTTTAGGGTTACCGCAGCATCCCGTACCTGGACTCTTGGAACGAGACACTAAGTCGACAAGGCTTCCGCGTTCAATGAACACGCCGAACCTCCCGTTTTTCTTTTCACCCTATGTGATCAGGCGTTGCGGCCCCTCACGGGGGTCTGAACTGCGCATTCGTGCGTCAACTCGACGATGCCGCCGGGGCGCTGGGAACGCTGACGTCGAAGTACCGCGCATCGCGCTCCGCTTTCATGACCGCCGCAAGCGCCTTCGACTTCGCCTCGCCGCGCTCCGCGCTGCCCCAGAGCACGGTCCGTCCTCCGGACAGCTCGAGCGTGACGGAGTCATATGAACGCACAAGGATAGTACGGGTGTCACGGCGCACGCTCTGGGAGAGCGCGCCCGCGACCCCTACCGCGCTCTCGCGCAGCCGCTGCCGGCCGAAGCGGTCCAGGCTCGGTGAGTCCGCCACCTGCATCTCCACTATCGGCACCTTCTCGGGCGGCGTACGCACCGTGGCGAACCGCACACCCTCGTCGTCGACTTCCACGAAGGACTCCCCCTTGCGCAGCAGCACCGCGGGCTGCCGCTCGGTGACCTTCACCGTGATCCGGTGCGGCCAGACGCGGTCGACGTCCACGGCGCCGATACGCGGCAACTCCGCCGCCAGCCGCGCCTCGACCGCGCCCGTGTCGACGGTGACCATCGGCACGTCCTCGGAGATCCGGGCGGCGTCCAGCACCTCGTCGGCGCTCAGCACGTCCGTGCCGGAGACCGTCACCCGCTCCACCCGCAGCCAGTTCGAGCCGTACAGGGCCCAGGCGGAGAACCCGCCGAGCACGACCACCGCGAGGAGCACGGCGATCAGCACGCGGCGGCTCGGCAGCCGCAGCCACCGGCCCCGGCGGCCGGCCGGCCGCCGGGCGGCGGGCGGGCTGCCGGGCCCGGCACCGCCGCCGCGCTCCCCGCGGCCGGCCGCCGCCTTCTCACGGACCGCTCCGGCCATCCCCGTACCCCCTTGACTGGTGTGGTGAGATCGCCGCGCCCTATGATCCCCGCCGGCCGTCCACAGCCTGGTACACCATGCCGACGAGGAGTTCGTCGGCATCCCTCCGGCCGAACTCCGCGGCGGCCCAGGACATCTCGTGCAGCCGCTGGCGGTTGGTGAGCACCGGCAGGACCTCCTGGCGCACCCAATCCGCCGTCAGCTCCGCGTCGTCGACGAGGAGTCCGCCGCCGGCCTTGACCACCGGCTGCGCGTTGAGCCGCTGCTCGCCGTTGCCGATGGGCAGCGGGACGTACGCGGCCGGGAGCCCGACCGCGGACAGTTCGGCGACCGTCATCGCGCCGGCGCGGCAGAGCATCATGTCGGCGGCGGCGTAGGCGAGATCCATCCGGTCCACGTAGGGCACGGGGACGTACGGCGGCATGCCGGGCATATTGTCGACCTGCGGCAGTTCGTTCTTGGGTCCGACGACGTGCAGGATCTGCACACCGGAGCGCTGCAGGTACGGCGCCACCGACTCGACGACCTCGTTCAGCCGCCGGGCGCCCTGCGAGCCGCCGGAGACCAGCAGCGTCGGCAGGTTGGGGTTGAGCCCGAACGCGGCGCACGCCTCGGCGCGCACCGCGCCGCGGTCCAGGGTGGCGATGGAGCGGCGCAGCGGGATGCCGATGTAGTTCGCGTGCCGCAGCTTGCTGTCGGGCGTGGAGACGGCGACGAACTTCGTGTAGCGCGAGCCGATCTTGTTGGCAAGCCCGGGGCGGGCGTTGGCCTCGTGGACCACGATCGGCACTCCGCGGCGCTTGGCCGCCAGATAGCCGGGCAGGGCGACGTAGCCGCCGAAGCCGACGACGCAGTCGGCCTTCGTGCGCTCCAGCACCTCCTCGGCGGCCCTGATGGTTCCGCGCAGCCGTCCGGGGACGGTGATCAGCTCCGGCGTGGGCTTGCGCGGCAGGGGGACCGCGGGGATCAGCGCCAGTTCGTAGCCGCGCTCCGGGACCAGCCTGGTCTCGAGCCCGCGCTCGGTACCGAGCGCCGTGATGCCCACCGTCGGGTCCCGCCTGCGCAGGGCGTCGGCGAGGGCGAGCGCGGGCTCGATGTGGCCGGCGGTCCCCCCACCGGCGAGTACGACATGCACCGAATTTCACCGCTCTCCGCGACGGCCGCCCGCCGGCGGTCCGTCACCTTGGTTTCCTGGCTCTTCTGGCCGTTCCAGCCGTGCTCTCCGGCCTTTTTCCGGCGAGCACTCTTCTAGCAGACTGCAGCACCCCCGCGGGCCGCATGGCCAGCGCCGCCCGCGCCGCGGGTTCCTCGCGCGCGAACGCGATCAGCAACCCCACGGCGAACATCGCCGGCAGCAGGGCGGAGCCTCCGTAGGAGAACAGCGGGAGCGGGACGCCGGCGATGGGCAGCAGTCCCAGGACCGCACCGATGTTGATCACGACCTGCGCCATGATCCAGGCGGTCACGCCCCCCGCGGCATACCTTACGAAGGCGTCCTCCGTACGTCCGGCCACGCGGATACCCGCATAGCCTAGAGCCGCGAAGAGTGCCAGCACCGACAGCGTCCCCGCCAGGCCGAGTTCCTCCCCGGTCACGGCGAAGATGAAGTCGGTGTGCGGTTCCGGGAGTTCGCCCCATTTTTCCATACTCGCGCCGAGCCCCGAGCCGAACCAGCCGCCGGAGGCCAGCGCGTAGATGCCGTGCAGGCCCTGCCAGCAGACGTCTGCGGGGCCCGGCTCGGTGGCGCCGATGCAGCGCAGCCGGTCCATGCGGTGCGGGCTGGAGGTGAACAGCACGACCGTCAGCGTCGCGCCGACCGCGATGACGGTGGCGAACAGCCGGGTCGGGGCGCCCGCCACCCACAGCAGGCCGAGCAGGATCGCGCCCAGGATCATCGCGGTGCCCATGTCGCCCCCGAGCATGATGAGGCCGAGCAGCAGCAGCGCGACGGGCACCAGCGGCACCAGCATGTGCTTCCACTGGGTGAGCAGCTTCTTGTCCTGTTTACGCGCCAGCAGGTCGGCGCCCCACATCACCAGCGCCAGCTTCCCGAACTCGCTGGGCTGGAGCTGGAAAGGGCCGCCGAAGTTCAGCCAGTTGGTGTTGCCGTTGACCGACTGCCCTATCCCCGGCACCTGCACCAGGGCCATGAGGAACAGCGAGATCGCCAGTATCGGGTACGCCAGCGCGCGGTGCAGCCGGATCGGCATCCGGGCCGCGAGGAGCAGCAGGAGGGTCCCGAGAGCGGCGGCGACGAGTTGCTTGCGGAAGTAGTACGTGGACGCCAGGCCGCTGTTGAGCGCTTCGATCTGGGAGGCGGAGAAGACCATCACCAGGCCCAGCACGGTGATCAGCAGACTGCCCCCGAGCAGCAGGTAGTACGCGGTGAGCGGCCGGTCCCAGGCCCGGCGCACGCGGCGCGTGAACCGGCGCAGCCCAGCGGGCCCCGCGCCCCCACGGCGGGCGGGACGGGCCGCGGGGACGGAACGCGCCGCGGCGCGCGCGGGCCGCGGCGGGGACTTCGGCGCCGCGCCGCGCGCGGCGGCCGGCCGCCGTGCGCGCCGCTCCTCGTCCGCTCTGCTCATCCGCCGTCTCCTCGCTGGCACCGCAATCCGCCCATGGGCAACGAGGTTGCCACGCCGGCGCCCCGCCCGTGGGCACGACGCGACGGTGCGCGGTTCACTTCGGGCCGCCGGGGGTCCCGGGCCCGTCGCCGATCTCCCGCCCGCGGCCGGGATACGGCCCGCGTGCGCAGCGCGCGGTGGTGGGGCCCGGTGTGCACGCCCGCTGCGGCCTCGGGGTTCCCTAGGCCCCGCCGCCGGCGAGTTCGTGCACCGCGGCGGCGAAGACCTCGCCGCGCACGTTGTAGTTCGTGAACATGTCCATGGACGCGCAGGCCGGCGCCAGCAGCACGGTGTCGCCCTCGCGGGCCAGCCGCGCCGCCTCGGCGACGGCCGCCGCCATCGCGCCGGAGTCCGTCCGGTCGACGTCCACCACCGGCACGTCCGGCGCGTGCCGCGCCAGCGCCCCGGCGATCAGCGCCCGGTCCCGGCCCAGCAGCACGGCGCCGCGCAGCCGCTTCGCCGCGCCCGCGACGAGGTCGTCGAAGGCGGCGCCCTTGGCCAGCCCGCCGGCGATCCAGACGATGCCGTCGTACGCGGCCAGCGAGGCTTCGGTGGCGTGGGTGTTGGTGGCCTTGGAGTCGTCCACGTACGTCACGCCGCCGACCTCGGCGACGCGTTCGATGCGGTGCGGCTCGGGCCGGAAGGCGCGCAGCCCCTCGCGGACGGCCGCGGGCGCCACGCCGTACGCGCGCGCGAGGGCCGCGGCGGCAAGGGCGTTGGCGACGTTGTGCGGGGCGGGCGGCTGGACGTCGGCGACGGCGGCCAGCTCCTGCGCGGTGCGCTGCGGGTCCGGCACGAACGCCCGGTCCACCAGCAGCCCGTCCACCACGCCGAGCTGCCCGGGGGCGGGCGCGCCGAGGGTGAACCCGACCGCCCGGCAGCCCTCCTCGACGTCGGCCTTGCGCACCAGGTCCTCGGTGGCCGGGTCGGCGGCGTTGTAGACGCACGCCACCCTGTTGCCCTCGTAGATACGGCCCTTGTCGGCGGCGTACGCCTCCATGGAGCCGTGCCAGTCGAGGTGGTCGGGCGCGAGGTTGAGGACGGCGGCGGAGTGGGCGCGTACGGACGGCGCCCAGTGGAGCTGGTAGCTGGACAGCTCGACGGCGAGCACGTCGAGGTCCGCGTACGGGCCGTGGCCGGTGACGACGTCGACGAGCGGGACGCCGATGTTGCCGACGGCAGCGGTGCGCAGCCCGGCGGCGTCGAGCATGGCGGCGAGCATCTTCACGGCGGTGGTCTTGCCGTTGGTGCCGGTGATCGCCAGCCACTCGGCGGGCGGCCGGCCCGTCGGCGACGTACCGCGCAGCCGCCAGGCCAGCTCCACGTCGCCCCAGACCGGCACCCCGGCCGCTGCTGCGGCGGCGAACAGCGGGGCGGAGGGCTTCCATCCGGGCGTGGTGACGACCAGGTCCGTGCCCTCGGGCAGGGTGTCGCCGTCGCCGAGGCGTACGGTCACGCCCAGCGGCGCCAGCTCCGCGGCCTGCGCCCGGGCCCGGTCGTGGTCCGCGCCGTCGACGACGGTGACCTCCGCGCCGAGCCGGTGCAGCGCGCGGGCGGCGGGGCCGCCGCTGACCCCGAGCCCCGCGACGGTCACGTGCCTGCCGCCGAACTCGCTCATACCGGCTCCCCGTCCGGGCCCCGGCCGCTCACCTTCTGGCCGCCCAGCCGGCGTAGAAGATGCCCAGGCCGACGATCACGCACATGCCCTGGATGATCCAGAATCTGACCACCACGAGCACTTCGCTCCAGCCCTTCAGCTCGAAGTGGTGCTGTAGTGGTGCCATTCGGAACACGCGTTTCCCGGTCATCCGGAACGACCCGACCTGGATCACCACGGAGAGGGTGATGAGGACGAACAGGCCGCCGAGGATGGCGAGGAGCAGTTCGGTGCGGGAGGCGATGGCCAGACCCGCGAGCGCGCCGCCGAGGGCCAGCGAGCCGGTGTCGCCCATGAAGATCTTCGCGGGCGAGGTGTTCCACCACAGGAAGCCGAAGCAGGCGCCCATCAGCGCGGAGGCGACGACGGCGAGGTCGAGCGGGTCGCGTACGTCGTAACAGGCGGCCGGGTTGGTCAGGGTGTCGGCGTTGATGCAGGACTCCTGGTACTGCCACACGCCGATGAAGACGTACGCCCCGAAGACCATCACCGAGGCTCCGGTGGCCAGGCCGTCCAGGCCGTCGGTGAGGTTCACGCCGTTGGACATCGCCAGGATCATGAACAGCGCCCAGATGACGAACAGCACCGGGCCGATCGACCAGCCGAAGTCCTGGGTGAAGGAGAGCTTCGTGGACGCCGGGGTCAGCTCCCGGGCGTCCTCGAAGTTCAGCGACAGCACCGCGAAGGCGATGCCGACGATGAACTGGCCGAGCATCTTCGCCTTGGCCCGCAGGCCCAGGCTGCGCTGCTTGATGATCTTGATGTAGTCGTCGAGGAAGCCGACCAGGCCCAGGCCGGCCATCAGGAAGAGCACCAGCAGCCCGGAGTACGTGGGCGAACTGCTGGTGACGACCTTGGTGATCGCGTACGCGATGATCGTGGCCAGGATGAACGCGATGCCGCCCATGCTGGGCGTGCCGCGCTTGCTGTGGTGCGCCTGCGGCCCGTCGTCCCGGATGTACTGCCCGTAGCCCCGCCGGGCCAGCAGTTTGATCAGCAGCGGAGTGCCGAGGAGGGAGAGGAAGAGCCCGAGGGCCCCGGAGAAGAGGATCTGCCTCATCGGGCGGCGCCCTCCTCGAGCAGCGCTTCCGCCACGCGCCACAGCGCCTCGGATCTGGACGCCTTGACGAGCACGACATCTCCCGGCCGCAGCTCGCCGCGCATCAGGTCGACAGCCGCGTCGACGTCGGACACGTGCACCGACTCCTCACCCCACGAACCCTCGTTCTTCGCGCCCATGTCCAGCCAGGCGGCCTCCTGCCGGCCCACTGCCACGAGCTTGCTGATGCCCAGGCGGACGGCCAGCCGGCCCACGCCGTCGTGCTCGACCATGGCGTGGTCGCCGAGCTCCGCCATCGCGCCCAGCACGGCGAACGTCCGGCCCCCCGGCACCGTGCTGCCCCGGCCCATGGCGGCGAGCGCGCGCAGCGCGGCCCGCGTGGACTCGGGGTTGGCGTTGTACGCGTCGTTGACGACCGTCACGCCGTCCGGCCGCCGCCTGACCTCCATGCGCCGGCCGGACAGGGCCTCGGCGGCGGAGAGCGCCTCGGCGATCCGCGCCGGGGGCATGCCCAGCTCGTACGCGACGGCGGCGGCGGCAAGCGCGTTCGACACGTGATGCTCACCGTACAGCCGCATGATCACACCGGCGCTGCCGCCAGGCGTGTGCAGGGTGAATTCCGGCCGCCCGTCCTCGGTGAGACGGACGTCCGAGGCCCGTACGTCCGCCTCGGGCGCCTCGCCGTAGTAGATGAGGCGCGCCCGGGTACGGGACGCCATCGCGCGGACGAGGGGGTCGTCGGCGTTGAGCACCGCGACCCCGCCGTCCGCCCCCGGCGGCAGCGCCTCGACCAGCTCGCCCTTGGCCGCGGCGATCTGCTCGCGGCCGCCGAACTCGCCGATGTGCGCGGTGCCCACGTTGAGGACGAGCCCGATGCGCGGCGGCGTCACCTCCGCCAGCTCGCGGATGTGGCCGAGGCCGCGCGCGCCCATCTCCAGCAGCAGGTACCGGGTGTCGGGGGCGGTCTGGAGGGCCGTGACGGGATGGCCGATCTCGTTGTTGAACGACCCGTGGGTGTAGACCGTCGGGCCGAGGCGCTGCAGCAGTTGGGCGAGCAGGTCCTTGGTGGACGTCTTGCCCGAGGAGCCGGTGAGCGCGATGAGCGCGGTGAGCGTGCCGTCGAGGCGGGCGACGACGTGCTTGGCCAGCGCGCTGAGCGCCGGGGGCACGGAGCGGACCACGACGGTCGGCACGCCCTCCACGGGGCGGGTGCCCAGGACGCCGGTGGCGCCGGCGGCGACGGCGCCGGCGGCGTAGTCGTGCCCGTCGACGTGCTCGCCGGTGAACGCGGCGAAGAGGCTGCCCGGTTCCGCCTGCCGCGAGTCGATGACCACGGGGCGGGTGACCAGCGCCTGCGGGTCGGACACGCCGTGCAGCTCGCCTCCGGTCAGCTCGGCGACCTCGGCGAGGCTGAGCGGAATCACCGTACGCCTCCGGCGGGTTCGGCGGGATCTGGCTGCTCGGCGTCCGCGGGACCGGCGCCCGGCCGCGCGCGGATCGCCTTGCGCAGTTCGTCACGGTCGTCGAAGGGCCGGACGACACCGGCCGTGTCCTGGCCCTGCTCGTGGCCCTTGCCGGCGATCAGCACCGTGTCGCCGGCGCCCGCGCGGGCCACCGCGACGGCGATGGCGCCCGCCCGGTCGGCCTCGACCAGCACGTCGCCGCGCTCGTAGACCGGCACCTCGGCGGCGCCGGCGAGCATCGCGGCGAGGATCGCGAGGGGGTCCTCGGAGCGGGGGTTGTCGGAGGTGAGCACCGCGGTGTCGGCGAGCCGGGCGGCGGCGGCGCCCATCGGGCCGCGCTTGTGCGGGTCGCGGTCGCCGCCGCAGCCGACGACGACGTGCAGCCGGTTCTCGGTGACCTTGCGCAGCGCGCGCAGTACGGACTCCAGCGCGTCGGGCTTGTGCGCGTAGTCGACGACGGCGAGGTAGCCCTGGCCCGCGTCGACCCGCTCCAGCCGGCCCGGCACGCCCGGCACGGCGGCCACGCCGCCCGCGGCGGTGGCCGGGTCGACGCCGGCGGTGACGAGCGCGGCGATGGCGGCGAGGGTGTTGGAGACGTTGAACGTGCCGGGCAGCGGGGCCTCGGCGGGGACCGCGATGCCGCCCGGGCCCACCGCGGTGAACGTGGAGCCGAGCACGCCGATCTCCACGTCCTCGGCGCGCCAGTCGGCGTCCGGGTGGCCCTCGGCGGAGTACGTGGTCACGGGGTATCCGCCGCCGCCGTCGGGGGCCGCGGCCTCCTCGGCGAGCCGCACCCCGTACTCGTCGTCGAGGTTGACGACGCCCGCCCGCGACCTGGCCGGGGTGAAGAGCTGTGCCTTCGCCCGGTAGTAGTCCTCCATGTCGGTGTGGAAGTCCAGGTGCTCGGGGCTGAGGTTGGTGAAGACGGCGACGTCGAAGAGGACGCCGTCGACCCGGCCCAGCACCAGCGCGTGGCTGGAGACCTCCATCGCCACCGACGCGACACCGCGCTGCCGCATGACGGCGAACAGCGCCTGCAGGTCCGTCGCCTCCGGCGTGGTCCGCTCCGACTTCAGCCGCTCGTCGCCGATACGCATCTCGACG
The DNA here is from genome assembly GCF_039871555.1 of Streptomyces sp. B5E4. Classification (NCBI taxonomy): domain Bacteria; kingdom Bacillati; phylum Actinomycetota; class Actinomycetes; order Kitasatosporales; family Streptomycetaceae; genus Streptomyces; species Streptomyces sp. B5E4. The sequence continues at coordinate 172,959 of NZ_JBDPMI010000005.1, read as the reverse complement.
GTGCCGATGAGGCCGGTGAGCCCCGCGCCGTCCTTCTCGGCGGCGGCCCGAAGCCCGCCCTCGACCAGGTACGCGGTCGTGGTCTTGCCCGACGTGCCGGTGACCCCGAGCTGCAGCAGGTCCCGCCCCGGCTCGCCGTAGACCGCCGCGGCCAGCTCGCCCATCCGGCCCCGCGGGTCGCCGACGACCAGCACCGGCAGCCCGGTGCCGGCGGCCCGCTCCATGCCGGCCGGGTCGGTGAGCACCGCGGCGGCGCCGAGGTCGGCGGCCTGCGCGGCGAAGTCGGCGCCGTGCAGCCGGGCGCCGGGGAGCGCGGCGTAGATGTCGCCGGGGCGTACGGCGCGGGAGTCGTGGGTGATGCCGGTGACGGTGGCGCCCCCGGCCTCACCGGTGACACCGGTGCCCAGCCGGTCGGCCAGATCCACGAGCGGTACGGGGTCGACCTCGGCGGGGCGGGGCGCCCCCGGATGCTTCGCCGGGGCGCCCGACGCTTCCTTATGGGACTGATCGGGGTGGGGCACGGCGGGCAGCGTACCGGGCCCGCCTGCCGCACTGCCAAGCCAGGGGGGGCGCGGTTCGCGGTTCCCCGGATCGTCCGTGATTGTGCTCACTGCGCAGGTCCGATCTTTCCGTTCTTATCCGCCGTCGGCCACGCCGCCGGCGTCCGTACCCTCGCCGCCGTCCCCGCCCGTGCCGTCGGTGCCGGCGCCGAAGGTGACCGGCATCGGCGGCGCCTTGATTCCCGTGGGCGGCACCTGGAGCGTCTTGAGCGCGAACTCCATGACCTCCTTGTATACGGGGCCGCAGATCTGGCCGCCGAAGTAACTGCCCTCGGTGGGGTTCTGGATGGCGCAGTACACGGTCACGCGCGGCGCGTCCGCCGGCGCGAAGCCCGCGAACGAGGCGGTGTAGCCGCTGTAGCGCCCGGTCTGCGGATCCACCCTGTTGGAGGTGCCGGTCTTGCCGGCCGCGCGGTAGCCCGGGATACGGGCCTTCACGCCGGTGCCCTGCTCGTCGTCGACGACGGACTCCAGCATCCGGGAGAGGGTCCTGGCCGTCTTCTCGCTGACGACGCGGTCCTTCTCCGGCTCGGGCGCCGGGTCGAAGCGGCCGTCGGGGCCGCGGCTGCCGCGGACGAGGGTGGGCTCGATCCGTACGCCGCCGTTGGCGACGGTCGAGTACACGGAGGCGGCCTGCACGGCGTTCACGGACAGGCCCTGGCCGAACGGGATCGTGTACTGCTGCGCCGCGTCCCACTCGGCGGCGGGCTTCAGCAGTCCCGGGGTCTCGCCCGCGACCCCGAGGCCGCTGCGCCGGCCGAGGCCGAAGTCGCTGAGGTAGGAGTGGAGGACCTTGTTGGCCTGCGCCTGGGTCTCGCCCAACTGCTCGACGGCGAGGATCGTGCCGATGTTGCTGGACTTGGCGAGCACGCCGTTGAGGGTGAGGTACCAGGTCGGGTGCTCGACGTCGTCGTGGAAGGCGTGGCCGCCGCGGGGCAGCACGTTCGGCACCGTGACGCGGGTGTCGGGGGTGGCGGCCTCCTCCTCCAGCACGGCGGCCATGGAGATGACCTTGTTGACGCTGCCGGGCTCGTACGCGTCCTCCAGGGCCGGGTTGCCGAGGGCGCCGGGGGTGGCGCCGGACAGGTCGTTGGGGTCGAAGCCCGGGGCGTTGGCCATGGCCAGGATCTCGCCGGTGCGGGTGTCCTGCACGATGACGTAGCCGCGGTCGGCCTCGGAGGCGTCGACCTGCTTCTCGATGGCGGTCTGGGCGGCCCACTGGATGTCGCGGTCGATGGTCAGCTCGACGTCGGAGCCCGGCTCCGCGGGGTTCTCCTCGGCGTCCGCGGTGGGGATGCGGCGGCCGGCGGACTGGGCGTAGACGAGCCTGCCGTCCTTGCCGGCGAGCAGCTTGTCGTGCTGCCGCTCGACGCCTCCGCCGCCCTCGCCCTCGGCGTTGACGAAGCCCAGTATCCCGGCGGCCAGATCGCCGTTCGGATAGACCCGCTTCTTCTGCTCCTCCGCGAACACCCCGCCGAGCACGTCCTGCCGGCCGCCCGCCGCCTCGCGCTCGGCGGACTCGGACTTCAGCTTCTTGATCTCGTCCCAGACCTGCGGCGTCTGCATCGAGGCGAGCTTGACGTAGCGCGAGCCGGGCGTGGCGAGCTTGGCCTCCAGATCCTTCGCGTCCGCCCTCAGCACGGGCGCCAGCGCCTCGGCGGCCCGCCGGGGCGCGTCCTTGACGTCGGCCTGCCGGGGCGTGAAGAGGTACGGGTCGGCGGTGATGTCGTACGCGTCGACCGTGCTGGCCAGCTCGACGCCGTTGCGGTCGGTGATGACGCCGCGCTCGGCGCTGAGCGTCATCGGCACGTACCGGTTGACCTGGGCCTTCTCCGCGTACTCGCCGGCGTCCACGGCCTGCACCTGCAGCAGCCGGGCGGTGAAGACCAGCAGCAGGAGGGTCAGGCCGACGCTGACGAGGCGCAGCCGGGGGCGCGGCGAGGCGAGGCGGATGCGCGGGCCGCCTCCGGCGGAGCGGGAGGGCCGGGGGTCGGGGCTGGACGCTCGGGTACGGGGCCGGGCGGCACCGCCACCGCCACCGCTCGCGGGGCGCGGCACGCGGCGGCCCGGGGCGCCGTCGCGGCCGTCGCGGGAGTCACTGCCGGTGCCGCGGGTCGTCACGGTGCCTCCTGAGCGGCGGGCGGGGCGGCGGCCGAGGGGGAGGCGGAGGTCCCGGGTGCGGGGGACGTCGGCGGCCCGGCCGCGGCCCCCTTCGCCTGCCCGGCTTCGTCGGCGCCCGCCCGATCGGCCTTCTCGGCCGCCTCCGCCTGCTCGGCCGCCCGTGCCTTCGCGTCCCCGTCGTCCGGCGAGGGCTTCGCCGCGTCCGCCGGGCTCGGCGCCGGCGGCGGCGGGCCCGTCGCCGTCCACGGCTCACCCCTGACGCCGCCCTCCGGCGAGAGGAAGACCGGCGGCCCGCCCGGCACCATGCCCAGCTCCCCGGCCCGCTCCTCCAGCGCGTCCGGCGCCGACTGCTCCTCGACGTCCTGGCGCAGCCGCTGCTCCTCGTCCGTCAGCCGCGTCGTCTCCTTCTTCAGATTGCCGACGCGGAACGAGCCCTGGTTGACCGCCGCGTTGAGCAGCAGCAGCGCGAGCAGACCGGCGCCCAGCAGCAGCACCACGAGCAGCACGAACGGCGTGCGCGCCGCCGAGCTGCCGCCCAGCAGCCGGGCGCCGCCCTCGCGCGGGAACGCGATCCTCGGCCGTCTCACGGCGCACCCGCTCCGCTCCGGCTCACACGTCCTCCCGGATCCGCTCCGCCGCCCGCAGCCGCGCGGGGGCGGCCCTGCGGTTCTCCGCGATCTCCTCCTCCGCCGGCAGCTCCGCGCCGCGGGTGAGGAGCCGCAGCCGCGGCTGGTGGTGCTCCGGGACGACCGGCAGCCCGGGCGGCGCGGTGCTCGCGGCGCCGGCCGCCAGCACCCGTTTGACGAGCCGGTCCTCCAGCGACTGGTACGCGAGCACGGCGATCCGGCCGTCGACGGCCAGCGCCGCGACGGCCGCGGGCACGGCCCGTTCGAGCACCGCCAGCTCGCCGTTGACCTCGATGCGCAACGCCTGGAACGTACGCTTCGCGGGGTTGCCGCCGGTGCGCTTCGCGGCCTGCGGCAGCGCGTCGCGGATCACCTCGACCAGCCGCGCGCTGCGTGCGAAAGGCTCCTTCGCCCGCTCCCGCACGACGGCCTCGACGATGCGCCGCGCCTGCTTCTCCTCGCCGTACGCGCGCAGGATGCGCACCAGCTCCCCCGGCGGGTACGTGTTCAGCACCTCGGCGGCGCTCATGCCCCGGGTCTGGTCCATCCGCATGTCGAGCGGCGCGTCCCGCGCGTACGCGAAGCCGCGCCCGGCCTCGTCCAGTTGCATGGACGACACGCCCAGGTCGAAGAGGATCCCCTGCACGGGGCCCACGGCCAGCTTTTCGAGCACGGCGGGCAGTTCGTCGTAGACCGCGTGCACCAGCGTCACCCGCCCGGTGTACGGGGCCAGCCGCCGGCCCGCAAGCTCCAGGGCGGCGGGGTCGCGGTCCAGCGCGACGAGCCGCAGCCCGGGGTGGGCGGCGAGCAGGGCCTCGCTGTGGCCGCCGAGGCCCAGCGTGCAGTCGACGGCCACCGCGCCCGGCGCGGACAGCGCCGGGGCCAGCAGTTCGGTGGTGCGGCGGAGCATGACGGGGACGTGGACAGCGGCGCGTGCGTCGTTCACGGTGCCGCCTCCTGTCCCGCCCGATCGCCGAAGGGGAGCGGCCACTACCGCCCTGCGCGGCGGCGCCGGCCTGGCCCGGAGCGGGCCGCCGGCCGCGCGGGCGACGGGCGAACCGCAGGAAAGGGGGCGCCACGGCTCCCACTTCGCGTCACTTTAGCCCACTGCACCCTCCGGTCAGTCAAGCACCGAAGGCGCGCCCCGTACCGGCGGCGCGCGCGGGCCGCGCACATTGCTCCCTGTGGGCTACCTCACCCGGGCCGGGCAACGGCGCCCCGGCCCGGATACCGTCGTAGGCATGACGCCTGCTGAGAGCCCGTCGTCCGGCCAGAACACCGTCGTCTCCCCCACCGTCACCGATCGCCTCGTGACCGCCAACCGCGGGTACGCGAGCGGCTTCGACGACCCCGGCATGGACGCCCGGCCCGTGCTGCGGGTGGCGGTCGTGGCCTGCATGGACGCCCGGCTGGACCTGCACGCCGCGCTCGGCCTGGAGCTGGGCGACTGCCACACGATCCGCAATGCGGGCGGCGTGGTCACCGACGACACCATCCGCTCGCTGACCATCAGCCAGCGCGCCCTGGGCACCCGCAGCGTGGTGCTGATCCACCACACCGACTGCGGCCTGCTCAGCATCACCGAGGAGTTCCGCTTCGAGCTGGAGGCCGAGGTCGGCCAGCGGCCGGCCTGGTCGGTGGAGTCCTTCCGCGACCTGGACCAGGACGTGCGCCAGTCCATCCGCCGGGTGGAGACCTCCCCGTTCCTGCTGCACACCGACGACGTGCGAGGCTTCGTATTCGACGTGCGCACGGGACTGCTCCGCGAGGTGTCCGCGGAGCAAATCACGGCGGGCGACTGACGAAACCGGCATTCGGCAGCAAGAATGCGGGTGTGGTGGCTCCGTTACGCCCCCGGCCGGGCCGGTGGCGCACGGGGCACCACGGTATCGGGGAGGGCCGGACCGCGACCGCGGCGCACGGCCCGTGCGACGGGCCGAGGAGGGCCGGTGACGACGTATGACGAGCGAGCGAGCCTCAGCGATCTGACCAGTACCGCGGACGATGTCCGGCGGTCGGTGGAGAGCGTGATCGAGGGCAAGCCCGAGGCGGTCAGACTGTCACTGACCGTGCTGCTCGCCGAAGGCCACCTGTTGATCGAGGATGTGCCGGGCGTCGGGAAGACCATGCTCGCCAAGGCGCTGGCGAAGTCCATCGACTGCTCCGTGCGCCGCATCCAGTTCACACCCGACCTGCTGCCCTCCGACATCACCGGCGTGAGCGTCTACGACCAGCAGAGCCGGGACTTCGAGTTCAAGCCCGGCGCGATCTTCGCCCAGATCGTCATCGGCGACGAGATCAACCGGGCCTCCCCCAAGACCCAGTCGGCGCTGCTGGAGTCGATGGAGGAGCGGCAGGTCACCATCGACACGCAGACGTACGAGCTGCCCAGCCCGTTCATGGTGGTCGCCACCCAGAACCCCATCGAGATGGAGGGCACGTACCCGCTGCCCGAGGCCCAGCGCGACCGCTTCATGGCCCGGCTGTCCATCGGCTACCCCAGTCCGGAGGCGGAGCTGGAGATGCTGGACGTGCACGGCGGGGTCTCGCCGCTGGGCGATCTGCAGCCGGTCGCGCACGCGCACGACATCGTCAAGCTGATCGACGCGGTGCGTACGGTGCACGTCGCGGACTCCGTCCGGCGCTACGCGGTGGACCTGGTGACCTCCACCCGCCAGCACCCGGAGCTGCGGCTCGGCGCCTCGCCGCGGGCCACGCTGCACCTGCTGCGGGCGGCGAAGGCCGCCGCGGCGCTGGCGGGCCGGGAGTTCACGCTGCCCGACGACGTGCAGGCGCTGGCCGTGCACGTGCTGGCGCACCGGCTGCTGCCCACGGCGCAGGCCCAGCTCAACCGGCGGACGGCCGAGCAGATCGTCGCCGAGATCCTGCAGCAGGTGCCGGTGCCGGCCGCCGACATGCAGCGGCCGCCGCCGATGCCACCCCCGTACGGCGGCGGCGCGCACAGCCCGGACGGCCGGCGGTTCTGATGGCCGGCCAGCCCCCGCCCGCCCCTTCCGCGCCGCCCGCGGGCCCGGACGCCCAGGCGGGCGGGCTGCGTACGGCCCTGGCCGGCACCACCACCCGCGGCCGCTCGTTCCTCGCCGCCGGCCTCGCGGCCGGCGCGTGCAGCTACATACTGGGCCAGCCCGACCTGCTGCGGGTGGGGCTGCTGCTGGCCGCTCTGCCGCTGGTGTGCGCGGCCGTGCTGCACCGCACCCGCTACCGCGTCGGCGGCAGCCGCAAGCTGTCGCCCGCCCGGGTGCCCGCGGGCTCCGAGGCCCGGGTGCACCTGCGGCTGGAGAACGTCTCCCGGCTGCCCACCGGGCTGCTGATGCTCCAGGACCGGCTGCCGTACGTGCTGGGCCCCCGGCCCCGCTTCGTGCTGGACCGGGTGGAGCCCGGCGGCAAGCGCGAGGTGACCTACCGGGTCCGCTCCGACCTGCGCGGGCGCTATCCGCTGGGCCCGCTGCAACTGCGGCTCTCCGACCCGTTCGGCATGTGCGAGATGACCCGCTCCTTCAGTGCGTACGACACCCTGACCGTCGTGCCGCGCACCGAGGCGCTGGCCCCCGTCCGGCTGGCCGGCGAGGCCGCCGGCTACGGCGACGGCCGGCACCGCACCCTCGCGCTGGCCGGCGAGGACGACGTCATCCCCCGCGGCTACCGGCACGGCGATGACCTGCGGCGGGTGCACTGGCGCTCCACCGCGAAGTACGGCGAGCTGATGGTCCGCCGCGAGGAGCAGCCGCAGCGCGCCGGCTGCACGGTGCTGCTGGACACCCGGCGCGACGCCTACACCGGCTCGGGGCCCGACTCGCCCTTCGAGTGGGCCGTCTCCGGCGCCGCCTCGGTCGCGCTGCACATGCTGGAGCGCGGCTACACGGTGCGGCTGCTGACCGACGGCGGCGAGCTGGGGGCCGGAGTCGACGGGGCGCTGAACTCCCGCGGCGGCGAGTCGGCCGACGCGGCGGGGATACTCCTGGACACCCTCGCCGTCATCGACCACTCCGAGCGGGACACGGTCTCGGCCGCGTACGACGTGCTGCGCGGCGGGCACGAGGGGCTGCTCGTGGCGTTCTTCGGCGAGCTGGACGAGGAACAGGCCGCGCTCGCCGCACGGATGCGGCAGCGTACGGCCGCGGGCGTGGCGTTCGTGACGGACGGCGCGGCCTGGGAGTCACGCGCGGACGCACCCGGCCGCCCGTACGGCGCCGGACCGGAAGGCGCCGGGCGGGTGCGGCAGCTCCGCGAGGCGGGCTGGACCGTGCTGTCCGTACGGCCCGGAACGACGATGGGCGACCTGTGGCGGGAGGCCGGCAACCAGGCCGGCCAGCTCGCCGCGGCGGCACGCGGAGGCGAGAGCTGAGATGAGCGGACGGGCCCGGCTCACGATCTGCGCGGCGGCGGCATCCCTGCTGGCCGCCACCGCGCTGCTGCCGCTGACCGACAGGATGACCTGGTTCTTCAAGGCGATCTTCGTCGTCGTCGTGATCGGCGGCGTCGGCATGATCGCCCGGCGCATTCCGCTGCCGCGTCCGCTGACCGTGCTCGCGCAGACCGCGGTCACGGTGCTGCTGCTGACGATGCTCTTCGCCCCGGACCAGGCGACGGGCGGGGTGATCCCCAACCCCGCGGCGATCGAGGAGTTCCGCCAGCTCTTCCAGGAGGGCAGCGACGACGTCTCGCGCTACTCCATCCCGGCCCCGGTCACCGACGGCATCGAGCTGATGCTGCTCTCCGGTATCGCCGGAGTGGCGCTGCTGGTGGACGCGGTGGCGGTGACGTTCCGCAGCGCCGCGCCCGCGGGGCTGCCGCTGCTCGCGCTGTACTCCGTCGCCGCCGGGCTCAACCAGGGCGGGAGCTGGCTGACGTTCCTGCTCGCCGGCGCCGGGTATCTGCTGCTGCTGCTCGCCGAGGGGCGGGACCGGCTGGCGCAGTGGGGCCGGATGTTCGGCGGCGGGCAGTCCATGGGCGCGCCCGGCGGCGCGGAGCCGGGCGGCGGCCGGCCGGTGGCGCCGGTGCGTACGGGCCGGCGGATCGGCGCGGTGGCGCTGGGTTTCGCGCTCGTCGTACCCGCGGCGCTGCCGTCGCTGGACGGCGGGCTGCTGGACGGCAAGACCACCGGTCCCGGACAGGGACCCGGCGGCGGTACGGTCACCGCGATCAACCCCGTGGTGCGGCTGCAGCAGAGCCTGAACCAGCCGGAGAACCGCGAGGTGTTCCGCTACCGCGCCGAGGACGGCGCGCAGAACCAGGCGCTGTACATGCGCTTCGTCGCCCTCGACCGGTTCGACGGCACCTCCTGGCAGCCCTCGCGCCGCAGCATCGAGGACATCCCGGATCCGCTGCCCACCCCGCAGGGCTACTCCAACAGCCAGATCGGGTCCTCGCCCCTCACGCTGAACGTACGGGCCGACGACGACTTCCGGCAGCAGTGGCTGCCGATGCCGTACCCCGCTTACCAGGTGCGCATAGGGGGCGACTGGCGCTACGAGCCCGAGGGCCGGTCCGTCGTCGGCGACGGCGGCACCACCACCGGCGGCGCCGAGTACCAGGTCACCAGCCTGATCATGGCGCCCACCGCGCGCCAGTTGGCCACCGCGCCCCCGCCGGACCCCGCGCTCAGCGAGGAGTACACGCAGGTGCCCGACTCGCTGCCGGACGAAGTCCGCCGGCAGGCGCAGCAGATCACCAGCGGCGCATCGAACAACTACGAGCGGGCGCTCGCGCTCCAGGACTACTTCACCACCAACTTCGTCTACGACACGGAGACCGACCTCGACGCCTCCGACCCCGAGGCGATCCTGCGGTTCCTGGAGGACAAGCAGGGCTTCTGCGTCCACTTCTCCTTCACGATGGCCGCGATGGCGCGCACCCTGGGCATCCCCGCGCGGGTCGCGGTCGGCTTCGTGCCGGGCACCGCGCAGAGCGACGGGTCGATGTCGGTGGGGCTGCAGGACGCACACGCCTGGCCCGAGCTGTACTTCGAGGGTGCCGGCTGGACGCGCTTCGAGCCGACCCCGACCCGCGGCACGCTGCCCGACTACACGATGGAGGACGCCCCGAACGGCGGCGGCGACCCGGCGGACGAACTGCCCGACCCCGGCAACTCGGCGGAGCCGACCCCGACCCCCTCGGCGTCGGAGGACGAATGCCCGGCGTCGCTGCGGCGCGTGGACGGCTGCCCGGACGACGAGGCGGCGGGCGGCGGGGCCGCGGGCCCGACGGACGGCGGGCCGCCCGCGGCGGGCATCGCGGCGGGGGCGGCCGGGATCCTGGTGCTCCTGCTCCTGCCGTCGCTGCCGGGCATCTGGCGCGTACGGGAACGGGGCAGACGGCTGCGCCCGGGCGCGGGGCCGCTGGCAGCCTGGCGCGAACTGATCGACTCCGCCTGGGACTTCGGGCTGCCACCCGACGAGTCGCAGACGCCGCGGACGACGGCGGCGGCGCTCATCCGGTTCGGCGGCCTGGACGGCGCGGCGGCACAGTCGGCGCTGCGGGTGGCGGGGGCGGTGGAGCAGACGCTCTACGCGCCGCGGCCACGGCAGATCGACGGGCTGGCGGAAGACGTCCGGAGAGTGCGGGCGGCCACGGGCCGTAGCGCGGGCGCGGGTGCGCGGCTGCGGGCGGCGGTGGCGCCGCGCTCGTCGGCGCGGCTGCTGTGGGCGGTGTCGGCGCGCTGGGCGGCGGTGTCGGGGCGCTGGCGCGGGGCGCTGCGGCGCGCGGGCGCGGCGCTGCGGCCGTCGCGGCAGCGGGCGTAGAGAGGCGAACCGGAACGGCCCCGTCGCGCGGTTGCGCGGCGGGGCCGTTCGGGTGATGCGGGGCTGGGTACGGACATCGTCTCCGGCGGACGTCGTACGGACGGTCGTGCGGGGACTCCGTCACGGATCCGGCGTAACGGGAACGACACGCTCCGCGGTGTGGGGTCGCCGGCACGCCGCTTGTGCCCGGACCACGGGCAACCGGCACGGCCGAAGGGGGTACCGCGTGCTGAGAGCTCCCGCGGGCCGGGCCCGGGGAGCTCTGCACGGTGAGGGACCTGGTGGCCTAGCGTCCCTCGTCGCGGCGGCGCTGCCACCGCTCTTCGATCCTGTTCATCATGGAACGGCGCTGCCGGGTCCTGCGACGCTGCTGACCGCCCTGAGGGGCCGCGGCATCGCCCGGCTGCTGCTGTTGTTGCTGTTCGCCCGGGTGAGCAGTCCTGCGCCAACCGGTGACGGCGAGCACCGCACATCCCAGCATGACGAGGAAGCCCACCACGCTGACCCAGATCTGCTGCGCGACCATACCGGCCATCAGGAGCGCGATACCCACCAGGAAACCGGCTACGGCCTGGTACACCCGACGGCGGGTGTACGTGCGCAGCCTGCTTCCCTCAAGCGCTGTCGCAAACTTGGGATCCTCTGCGTACAGCGCTCGCTCCATCTGCTCGAGCATGCGCTGCTCGTGCTCCGAGAGCGGCACGGAGTCCTCCTACTCGTCGGTCGCTTGGGGGCGACCGGGACGCGGCACCTCCAGGATAGGCAGGTATGCGCCCCCGTGAAACCCGCCCCTCTGCGCCAAATCCGCCGATCCGCGGCGCGGATCTGGGCCTGCCCGCCGAAGCAGGCCTTGACTCAGATCATACGGGGCGCCGCGGCCGAACGGGTGGCCTGTGGCCTACTGCACCTTTGCCCGCGGGCGGACCGGTTATCACTTCCGGCCGCCCAGAACATGAAGCTGCGCCGCCACCGGCTGGAACGCCGGCGACTCCGCCGCGGCCCGCTCCAGCTCCAGCAGCGCGTCGAGCGCGCCCGGCTCCGACTCGGCGAGACCGTCCGGCACCAGGTCGGAGAAGGTCCGTACGCCCTGTACGGCCCTTACCTCCACCCCGGCGGCGGCGACCAGCCGGGTCAGTTCCTCCGGGGTGAACCGGCGCGGCACCGGGTCCGCCTCGCCCCAGCGGCCGTCTGGGCCCGTGAGCGCGCGGCGGGCGGAGGCGAAGTGCCCGGCGAGCGCGCGGGCCAGCACGGCGCCGCCGAGGCCCGCCGCCAGCACGCTGAGGAGCCCGCCGGGCCGCAGCGCGGCGACGGCGTTGGCGAGGCCCGCGGCGGGGTCGTCCACGTACTCCAGGACGCCGTGGCAGAGCACGGCGTCGTACGCGCCCGGCTCGGCGACGTCGAACAGGGCGTGGATGTCGCCCTGCACGCCGCGCACCCGGTCGGCGACGCCGGCCTCCGCGGCACGGCGCTGCAGCCCGAAGAGCGCGTTCGGGCTGGGGTCGACGACGGTCACCCGGTGCCCGAGCAGGGCGGCGGGCACGGCGAAGCCGCCGGTGCCGCCCCCGGTGTCCAGCACGTCGAGCGCGCGATCGCCGGCCGCGGCGTCCCCGCCGTCCCGGCCGGCGGCCCCGTGCCCGGCCAGGGCTTCCTCCAGCGCCTCCCAGACGACGGCGGCGCGCAGCGACGCGCGCGGCAGGTGGTCGTGCGGTGTCGTACGGGGCATGGAGCGCTCCTCGAAGATCGGGCGTGGCCCAGCTTAGAGGCTGCGCATCCGCGCCCCGCGCCCCGCCGGGCGAGCCCGCGTCGGCCCCCGGCGGCCCGGCACCGCCGGGGGCGGCCGGGGCACCGGGACCGCCACGGGCCGGCTCAGCGTGCCTCCGGGCCCGGTTGGGGACGGATGAGCGGCTGGACGACGAGCATCCGCTCGACTATGCGTGTGAACATGCCTGCCGCGCGCAGGAGATCGGCCGCCTCCTGCGCGTCGACGGCATCCCTGATGCCCGCCTCCGCACGGGCCCGCAGCCGGGCGCCGGCCGCGAACATCGCGCTCCACTCGGCGAGTTCGGGCGCGACTTCCGGCAGCACCTCCCACGCGCTGCGGATGCGCTGCCGGCGCCGCGGCGTCGGCTCGGGCCGCCCGCGCACCGCGAGGACCGCCGCGGCAGTGCGCAGCGCGGCGAGGTGGGCCAGGGAGTAGCGCTCGTTCGCCGTCTCCATCTCCGCCGCCTCCGCCAGACCGGCGTGGGCTTGCGCGAGGAGCTCCAGCGCCGCCTTGGGCGCACTGCCCGGGCGCAGGACGGGGTGGACATCACTCGGTGGGGCGTAAGCCGGCTCGGCTGCCATGGCTTGCCTCCTGTCAGCGTCAGTCCTTCAGTCGTTCGTTCGTATGTGCCCATCGTGGCGCACCCCACTGACAATCGACCTGAACTGCCCCGCTACCAGCGACGATGCCCGCGACCGCACGCTCCGCGGCAATTGCGCCGACCGGTGCCGCCCCGGGGTGGAACGCCGCCCCGGCCGGCGCGGGCGCCCGGCGAAACGGGCGCTGCCCCGGCGCGAAGCGATCCCCCGTCGCTCCACCACCGGGACAGCTTCCCCCCATTTCCCCCGTCCCCCCTCGTGGGCCGGCAGCGGGGTCCCGTTCCGCCACCCCGTGTCGGCGGTCCGTGGCCCCGTACTGCGTCCGTCCCACGTCCCTCACTTTGCCGTTTGTGCAGGTCGGGGCCCATCCGCTCGGATACTCAAGCAGGTGTCTGAGTACGTGTACTCACGGCTGAGTACGCACCCCCAGCCCCACCGCTCCCGCCTGCGGGCCCGTGCGGGGCGCGGGATAAAGTCCGGGCCATGGCAGAGATCGCGGTAGTCGGGGCGGGCATGGGCGCCATGGCCGCCTCCGCGCGGCTGGCCCTCGCGGGCCACCGGGTGACGGTCCACGAGCGCTCCGGCACCCACGGCGGCGGCGTACGGCGGCTGGAGCGCGACGGCTTCGGCTTCGACACCGGCCCCGGGCTGCTCCACCTCCCCGCCGTCTACCGCGACCTGTTCCTCAAGACCGGCCGGCGGAAGCTGGAGAAGTGCGTGGACCTGGTGCCGGTGGACCCGGCCGAGCGGCACGTCTTCCCCGACGGCACCGCCGCCACCTTGCCCAACGCCTCCCGCGCGGGCGTGGTAGCGGCCCTCGACGCCGCCGCGGGACCGGGCGCGGGCGAGGCGTGGACCGCCCTGCTCGACCGGGGCCGCCGGGTCTGGGAGGCCGCCCGCCGGCCGCTCGTCGAGGAGCCCCTGCCCGCCGACCCGCGCGCGCTGGCCGCCGACCTCTACCCCGTGCCCCCGCCGCCCGCCGGGCGCGGGCTGCTGCGCCGCCTGCGCGGCCCCCGCCCGCCCGCCCGGCCCGCCACCGTGGCCGACGTCGGCGCGGGCGAGCTGGGCCCGTACCCCGCGCTGGGGACGATGCTCGCGCAGCACGCGCTGGCCTACGGGTTCGACCCGCGGCACGCACCGGCGGGTGCGGCGATGCTGCCGTACGTGCAGGAGACCTTCGGCGGCTGGTACGTGCTGGGGGGCATGCGGGCGCTGGCGGACGCGCTGTACGAGCGGTGCCTGGAGCGCAGGATCGAGTTCGCCTTCGGCGCGGAGGTGGTCGCGGTCCGGGTGGGCGGGGACGGCCGGGCCGCGGGCGTCGAACTGGCCGGCGGCGGGCGGACGGACGCCGGCGCGGTGATCGCCGGGGTGCCGCGGGCCCGGCTGGCGGAGCTGGCGCCCGGCGCGTACGAGGACGGCGGGGCCCCGGCGACGACGCGGGCCGTACCGGCGCGGATGACCGTGTGCCTGGCGCTGCGCGGCGCGCGGGACGGCGACGCCGTGCACCGTACCGTCGTGCACTCCCCGGATCCCGCGCGCGAACTGGCCTGGATCTTCGACGGCGAGCAGCCCGGGACCGACGTGGTGCCCACCGTCACCGTGCTGCGCCCCGACGACCCCGCGCTGCGCCCGGACGCGGAGCACGAGGCCGTGACGCTGACCGCCGTCGTCCCGGCCGGGGCGTGGGCGGCCGAGGGCGGGGAGAAGGCCGCGGAGGCGTTCGCGGACCGGATGGTGGCCGCGGCCGGGCGCGCGGTGCCGGGGCTGGCGGAGCGGGTGCTGTGGCGCGCGGTGCGGACGCCCGCGGACACCGCCGCCGAGACGGGCGCCCCGGGGGGCGCGGTGCCGGGGCCCGCGCTGGCGGGGGCCGGGGGCGCGTATCTGCCGCTGCCGAACGCCACGGCCGTGCCGGGTCTCTACGCGGTCGGCGGGTGGTCGCACCCGGGCGGCGGCCTGGCACACGCGGGGATGTCGGGGGCCCTGGTCGCCGGGCTGATCATGGAGGGCGCGGACTTCCGCGGCTCCCGCTGACGGGTCGCCGGGGCGGGTGGCCGGGGCCGGTGGCCCGCAGGGGGTGGGCCGACGGGGGTCAGTAGCGGTACTGCTGCTGCTCGTAGCCGGGGTAGCCCTGCTGCTGCGCGTACGGGTCCTCGGCGCCGAGCGGGTCCGCGTCGCGCTGCTGGGGCATCCAGACGCTCTCGGCCGCCGTCCCGTAGTTCTCCTGGCCGTAGGCCGGCTGCTGGCCGGTGTCGTAGCCCTCGGGGTACTGCTGGGGGTACTGCTGCTGGTCGTAGCCGGGGTAGCCGGCGCCGCCCGTGTCGTACTGCTGCCCGCCGCCCTGCGTGGAGTCGTAGTACGGCGGCGGGGCCGGGGCGGCGTACTCCGTGCCGCTGTAGGGGTCCGCGTAGCCGCCGGGGGCGGGGGCGGACGCGTCGTACCCGGCGTACTGGTGCTCGGTGCCGTAGCCGCCGGCGTCCGGGTATATCTGCTGGTCCTGCCCGTAACCGTTCGTCCCGGCGCCGTTCGTGGCGTAGCCCCCGGCCTCGTAGCCGGAGGTGGTCGCGTGGCTGCCGGTGTCGTAGGCCGAGGTCGTGGCGTGGCTGCCGGTGTCGTACGCGGACGTGGTGGCGTAGCTGCCGGAGTCGTAGGCGGAGGTGGTCGCGTAGCTGCCGGAGTCGTAGCCGGCGCCGTTCCCGTTGCCGTACGCGTCGTAGCCGCCCGCGTACGTCTGCTGCCCGGGGGCGGCGCCCGCGGGGGCCTGCTCGTCGCCGAAGGGCGAGAACTGCGAGGTCTGTTCCTGCGCCGCGGGCGGGGGCGGCGCGTGCTCCGGCTCGTACGCGGGGTAGGCGGCTCCGCGCTCCGGGGGCGGCGGCGCCTGGCGGCCGTCGTACGCGGCCGCGTCGTACCCCTGCGCGTCGTACCCGCCGTCGTAGTCCTCGTGCTCCCCTCGCTTGTTCACCGCCCAGCCGTCGGAGTAGCCGCTGCGGTAGGAGAACGTGACCTTGGTCTGTCCGACCCCGAACGCCACCACGCCCAGCCCGATCACGACGGCCGAGGGCATGAGCACGCCGAGCACCACGCAGAGGAAGCCGACGAAGGCCAGCGCGCGCCAGCGCAGCGGGGCCTTGTACTGCATCAGCACTTCCCACAGCAGCCACAGCGAGATCACGCCGAACGCGGCATAGAGGGCCAACCAAGCCAAGTCGCCCATCACGTGCCTCTCTTCCGCCCCCGCTTGGTGGTGCCTGCCCTCAGGATCGCCGGTGCAGTCCGAGGTTCTGGTAGATCTCCAGCGTTGCCGTGGAGTGGTTCAGCGTAATGAAGTGCAGTCCGGGGATTCCCTCGGACAGCAACCGCTCGCACATGTCCGTGGCGTACTCGATGCCAATGGAGCGTACCGCGGCCCGGTCCTCCTCGACCGCGAGAACCCGATCCGCCAGCTCCGGCGGGAACGTGGCCCCGCTCAGCTCGGCGAACCGCTGGATCTGCCGGGCGTTGGTGACCGGCATGATCTCCGGGATGATCGGCGTCGTGCAGCCCGCGGCGGCCACCCGGTCACGCAGCCGCAGGTAGTCGTCGACGTGGAAGAACATCTGGGTGATCGCGTAGTCCGCGCCCGCGCGGCACTTGTCGACGAAGTGCCGGATGTCGGTGTCCCAGTCCGTGGACCGGGGGTGCCGCTCGGGGAAGGCGGCCACGCCGACGCAGAAGTCGCCCGACTCCTTGATCAGCCGGACCAGATCCGCGGCGTACGCCACCCCCCGCGGGTGCGCGACCCACTCCCCCATCGGGTCGCCCGGGGGGTCGCCGCGGACCGCGAGCATGTTGCGGATGCCGGCGTCCGCGTACTGGCCGATGACGTTGCGGAGTTCGGCGACGGAGTGGTCGACCGCGGTGAGGTGCGCCACGGGCGTGAGCGTGGTGTCGGTGGCGATGCGCTCGGTGGCGCGGACGGTGCCCTCGCGGGACGAGCCGCCGGCGCCGTACGTCACGGAGACGAAGGTCGGCTGTACGGCCTCGATGCGCCGTACGGCGTTCCAGAGGGTCCGCTCGCCCTTGTCGGTTTTCGGGGCGGCGAACTCGAACGAAAACGACTGCTTGCCGGACGCGAGCAGTTCACGAACAGTGACTGCGCGATCATTCCTGGTCGAAGCGATGCCGGTGGCCATACGCGGCAGGTTAACCGCCGGTCACCTCCGGACCCAAGACGGCCAGCTCAATTGCCTGGGCAGGACCCGGTGCCGCGGGCGCCCCCGCGCCTACCGGACGTCACCGTTCCGGGCCGCGCGCAGCCGTCGTACGAACGCACCCGCCGCAGCTCCGGGGTCCTCCGCGGCGGTGAGGGCGCGGACGACGACGACGCGCCGGGCGCCGGCCGCCAGGACCTCGTCGAGGTTTCCGAGGTCGATTCCGCCGATGGCGAACCACGGGCGGTCGGTGCCGAGCCCCGCCGCATACCGGACGAGACCGAGGCCGGCCGCGGGGCGTCCGGCCTTGGTGGGGGTGGGCCAGCACGGGCCGGTGCAGAAGTAGTCGACGCCTGGCTCCTCGGCCGCGGCCCGGGTCTCCGCCTCGGCGTGGGTGGAGCGGCCGATCAGCACGTCGTTCGGCCCGGCACCCAGGAGGGCGCGGGCGGCGGGCACGGGCAGGTCGCCCTGGCCCAGGTGCAGCACGTCGGCGCCGGCGGCGTGCGCCACGTCGGCGCGGTCGTTGACCGCGAGCAGCCGGCCGTGCCGGCGGCAGGCGTCGGCGAACACCTCCAGGTGCGCCAGCTCCTCGCGCGCCTCCATGCCCTTGTCGCGCAGTTGGACGATGTCCACGCCGGCGGCCAGCACGGCGTCCAGGAACTCGGGCAGGTCGCCCTGGCGGGTACGGGCGTCCGTGCACAGATAGAGCTGCGCGGCGCCGAGCCGTGCGCGGGCGTCCACGGTGGCACCGGCGGCGGTTCCGGCCGTCATACGGCGCTCCCCCCTCGTACGGTCTCGTACGGTCGCGGGGCCGGACCCGCGGGTGCGCGCCCGGCCCCGCGAGGTTACACAGCCAGTGCCTGCGCCCTGCGCTTGACCTCCGTCCCGCGGTTCTCGCGCAGCGCCTGCGCGGGAGTCCCCGGGAGCGAGGGGTCGGGGGTGAACAGCCACTCCAGCGCCTCCGCGTCGCTGAAGCCGTCGTCCTTGAGCAGCGTCAGGGTGCCGGTGAGGCCCTTGACGACCTTCCCCTCGCCGATGAACTCGGCGGGCACCTGCAGCGTCTTGTTCTCACCCCGCCGCACCGCGATCAGCTGGCCTTCCCTGACCAACTGCCGCACGCGGGTCACCTCGACGTCGAGCTTCTCCGCGATGTCGGGAAGGGTGAGCCAGGAGGGGACGAGAGCATCGATCTTCGCATCAATCTCGGTCACCCCCCCAGCCTGCCATCTCGGGCGGCCTGTCGGTACAGGGCAGCGCCAAAGGGAGGCATATCACCGCGAAGTATCCCCGGATTCGGGGAAAGCGGCGCGGTGCTCGGCGCGCCGCGGACATCACAGCACGGCTGATTTCAGCGGTACGGCCGCGTCGGCGGCCCGCTCGCGGTCCAGCGCGGCGCCGGCATGGATCAGCTTGCGCCCCTGGGTGAGGTCCCGCGGCCGGCCGACGGCCAACAGCGCGATGAGCCGGCCGGCGCGCAGCCAGCACACCGACCACGAGGAACCCTGCGGGTCGCCGCGCCACAGCAGCTCGTCGCCGTCCGTGTGGTGGCCGACGTACTGCACGAAGCGGCCGAACTGCTCGGACCAGAAATACGGCACCGGGTCGTACACCCCGCCCGGCGCCCCCGCGATGTCCGCCGCGACCGTCGTCGGGCCCTGGAGGGCGTTGTCCCAGTGGTGGATCAGCAGCCGCTCACCGTAGCGCGCGGACGGGAAGGACGCGCAGTCGCCGACGGCCCAGACCCCGGGCACGTTCGTACGCAGCCGCTCGTCGGCCCGCACCGCCCCGTCGTCACCCAGCTCGACGCCGGAGCCGGCGAGCCAGGCCGTGGCCGGGTGGGCGCCGATGCCGACGACGACGGCGTCGGCGGTCAGCTCCGTGCCGTCGTCGAGGACCACCGCGACCGGCCCCTCCTCGCCCGGGCTCTCGACGCGCTCCACCCGGCGCCCCGTCAGCAGCCGGGCACCGCTCTCCTCGTACCACGTGGCCATCGGCGCCGCGACCGCCGCGGGCAGCGCGGCCGCCAGCGGATGCCCCGCGGCCTCCACGACCGTCACCTCGCAGCCCTGCTCGCGCGCCGCGGTGGTCAGCTCCGCGCCGATCCAGCCCGCGCCGACCACCAGGATCCGGCTGCGCCGCACGAGCACCGCGCGCAGCCGCGCCGCGTCGTCGAGGGTGCGCAGCAGGTGCACGCCGGGCGTGGCGCCGGCCCGGGCACCGGGCAGCGGGACGGGCGCCGCGCCGGTGGCGAGGACCAGGTTCCCGTACGGAACGGGCCCGGCGTCCGTCTCCAGCACCCGCCGCGCGGTGTCCAGCCGGTCGGCGTGCAGCCCCAGCCGGAGCCCGATGCCGTACTCCGCGAAGTCCACCTCGAACGCCGAGCCCTCCGCCTTGCCCAGCAGCACCGCCTTCGACAGCGGCGGCCGGTCGTACGGGTCGTGCGGCTCCGCGCCGACGAGGGTGACGGTGCCCGCGTAGCCCTGCTCGCGCAGCGCCACGGCGGTCTGCACGCCGGCCATGCCGGCGCCGACGACGACGGTGCCCGCGGTGGGGTCCGCGGCACTGCTGGGGCGGCTGGCGGCCCGGCCGGCGGGGCCGCGCTCCGGTTCGGCGTCGGTCACACCGATCACTTTATGCCGCGCCCGTCGCCCGCCGCTCGTGCCGGGCCCGCTCGCGAGGCTCCCTTACAGCGGCCGGGCGTACGGAGTTAGGGTGACCGGGAAGACTCGCGGGAGCCCGGCGCACCGGGCTGAGAGGGGGGCTGGCGGCCCCCGACCGTACGAACCTGATCCGGGTCATGCCGGCGAAGGGAGGGGCGAACGCGCCCATGCAGCCACGCGACACACCCCCGACAGAACCCACCACGACACCGGCGGCGGGCCCAACCGGCGCGCCGCGCACGGCCGATGCCGCCTACGACGTCCTCGTCGTCGGCGGCGGCGTCATCGGCCTGGTCACCGCCTGGCAGGCGGCCCGCCGCGGGCTGGCCACCGCCGTCGCCGACCCGGCCCCCGGCGGCGGCGCCGCGCAGGTCGCGGCCGGGATGCTGGCCGCCGTCACCGAACTGCACTACGGCGAGGAAGCGCTGCTGGCGCTCAACCTGGCCGCCGCGGAGCGCTATCCGGCGTTCGCGGCCGAGCTGGCGGAGGCGTCCGGCCAGGACATCGGCTACCGCCGCTGCGGCGCGCTGTCCGTCGCCCTCGACGCGGACGACCGCGCCCAACTGCGCGAACTGCACGGCTTCCAGCAGCGGCTGGGGCTCTCCGCGCAGTGGCTCAGCGGCAGCGAGTGCCGCCGGCTGGAGCCCATGCTCGCGCCCGGAGTACGCGGCGGGCTGCGCGTCGACGGCGACCACCAGACGGACCCGCGGCTGCTGACCGCGGCGCTGGTCACCGCCTGCGAGCGGGCCGGGGTCGCCTTCCACCGCAGCCTCGCGGTCCGGCTGCGGATCGCCGGCGCGGGCGCGGGCGCGGACGAGCGGGCGGCGGGCGCGGAGCTGGCGGACGGCACCCGGATCGCCGCCGGGCAGACGGTGCTCGCCGCGGGCAGCCGCAGCGGCGGCCTGGTGGGGGTGCCGGAGGCGGTACGGCCGCCGGTGCGGCCGGTGAAGGGGCAGGTGCTGCGGCTGCGGATGCCCGGCGCCGGGACGCCCTTCCTGTCCCGTACGGTACGGGCCGTGGTGCGCGGCAGCAGCGTGTACCTGGTGCCGCGGGAGAGCGGTGAGCTGGTCGTCGGCGCCACCAGCGAGGAGCTGGGCTGGGACACCACGGTCACCGCGGGCGGCGTGTACGAGCTGCTGCGCGACGCCCACGAGCTGCTGCCCGGGCTGACGGAGCTGCCGCTCGTGGAGACCGGCGCCGGGCTGCGCCCCGGCTCCCCCGACAACGCGCCGCTGCTGGGCCCCACCGCCCTGGCGGGGCTGCACCTGGCCACCGGCCACTACCGCAACGGGGTGCTCCTCACCCCGGTCACCGGCGACGCGCTCGCCGCCGTCCTCACCGGCGGCGAACTCCCCGAGGTGGCCCGCCCGTTCGCGGCCACCCGGTTCGGCACCACGCACCAGCGGCACGAAGGGCGGCACGCATGACCGAGGACGCCACGCAGACCCGTACGGACGCCCGTACCGACTCCCCGACCATCACCGTCAACGGCGCACCGCGCCGGATCGCCGCGGGCCTCACCCTCGACGCCCTCGTCGCCACCCTCACCAGCGCGCCCCGCGGCGTCGCCGCCGCCGTCAACGAGGACGTCGTACCGCGCGGGAGCTGGCCCACCACCACCCTCGGCGACGGCGACCGCGTCGAGATCCTGACCCCGGTCCAGGGAGGCTGACCCACCGTGAACAGCACCGCCACCGCCCCCGCAGGGGTGACAGACACCACAGATCCCACTGCCGCCGACCCCCTCACCATCGCCGGCGTCCGCTTCTCCTCCCGCCTCATCATGGGCACCGGCGGCGCGAGCAGCCTGGAGAGCATGGAGCGCGCCCTCCTCGCCTCCGGCACCGAGCTGACCACCGTCGCGATGCGCCGCATCGACCCCGGCGTGCACGGCTCCGTACTCGACGTGCTGCGCCGCCACGGCATCCGCGTGCTGCCGAACACCGCCGGCTGCTTCACCGCGGGCGAGGCCGTCCTCACCGCCCGGCTGGCCCGCGAGGCGCTCGGCACGGACTGGGTGAAGCTGGAGGTCATCGCCGACGAACGCACCCTGCTGCCCGACCCCGTCGAGCTGCTGGCCGCCGCCGAGACGCTCGTCGACGACGGCTTCACCGTGCTCCCGTACACCAACGACGACCCCGTGCTCGCCCGCAAGCTGGAGGACGCCGGCTGCGCCGCCGTGATGCCGCTGGGCTCCCCCATCGGCTCCGGGCTCGGCATCCGCAACCCGCACAACTTCCAGCTCATCACCGAGGCCGCCGGGGTGCCCGTCATCCTCGACGCCGGCGCCGGCACCGCCTCCGACGCCGCACAGGCGATGGAGCTGGGCTGCGACGCGGTGATGCTGGCGTCCGCGGTGACCCGGGCGCAGGAACCGGTGCTGATGGCGGAGGCGATGCGGTACGCGATCGCCGCGGGCCGGCTCGCCGCGCGCGCGGGGCGCATCCCGCGCCGGCACTTCGCGCGGGCGTCGTCCCCGGCGGCCGGCGTGGCGGAGCTGGGCCCGGGCTCCGGCCCGGACGGAGGGCCGGGGCCGGACCCGGAGCGGCCCGCGTTCGCGTGAACTCCCCGGCCCCGTA
The DNA here is from genome assembly GCF_039871555.1 of Streptomyces sp. B5E4. Taxonomy (NCBI): domain Bacteria; kingdom Bacillati; phylum Actinomycetota; class Actinomycetes; order Kitasatosporales; family Streptomycetaceae; genus Streptomyces; species Streptomyces sp. B5E4. Next base: position 151,104 of record NZ_JBDPMI010000005.1, on the reverse strand, counting down.
CCGGCCCCCGCGCGGCCCGCCGTACCGGCACGCCATCGGGAACGTACTGCAGCACAACGGTGACGGGAACGCGTCCCTCACCTCGTAGACTGCGCTTCGTGGACACGACTCTGGACCCGTCCCCCCATCCGCCGGGAGGGTGGGGCGACCCCATGGTCGGGCAGACGCTCGACGGGCGCTACCGCGTCGACGCACGCATCGCCGCCGGCGGCATGGCCACGGTCTACCGCGCGCTGGACACCCGGCTCGACCGGGTGCTCGCCGTCAAGGTCATGCACCCGTCGCTCGCCGCCGACGCCTCCTTCGTCCAGCGGTTCATCCTGGAGGCCAAGTCGGTCGCCGGCCTCGCCCACCCGAACGTCGTGGGCGTCTACGACCAGGGCACCGACGGCCCGCACGTCTTCCTGGCCATGGAGTACGTCCCGGGCTGCACCCTGCGCGACGTGCTGAACGACCGCGGCGCGCTCCAGCCGCGGGCCGCGCTGGACATCCTGGAGCCCGTGCTCGCCGCGCTCGGCGCCGCGCACCGGGCCGGATTCGTCCACCGCGACATGAAGCCGGAGAACGTCCTCATCGGCGACGACGGCCGCGTCAAGGTCGCCGACTTCGGGCTCGTCCGCGCCGTGAACACCCACACCACCGCCTCCACCGGCACCGTGCTCGGCAGCGTGTCGTATCTGGCGCCCGAGCAGATCGAGCGCGGCGCCGCCGACCCCCGGGTCGACGTGTACGCCTGCGGCGTGATGCTCTACGAGATGCTCACCGGCGCCAAGCCGCACGCGGGCGAGCACGCCGCGCACGTGCTCTACCAGCACCTCCACGAGGACGTCGAGCCGCCGTCCGCCGTCGTCCCGGGGCTGCCCGCGCAGTTGGACGACCTGGTCGCCGCCGCCGCCGCGCGCAGCAGCGAGACACGCCCGGCGGACGCCGTGGAGCTGCTGTCGGCCGTACGCAGCGCCCGCGCCCGGCTCACCGACGAGGAGCTGGACGCGATGCCGCCGCAGGCCGTCGCCGCGGAGCGGATCGGCTCCGAGGACCGTACGGCCGTGGTGCCGGGCCCGACGGCCGCGCAGGAGCGGCTGAACGTCACCAGCGTGCTGGAGACGCCCGCCGCGGGGCCCGCGGGCGGCACCGCCGCCCGGCCGCCCGGCCCGCCGGCGCCCGGCGCCCCGGCGCGGCCGGGCCGCCCCAAGCCGCGGATCGGACTGCTGGCGCTGCTGGCGGCGGTGCTGGTGCTCGGCGTCGGCACGGGCGTCTGGTACATCAACTCCGGGCAGTTCACCAAGGTCCCCTTCGTGCTCGGCAAGACCGAGACCGAGGCGCGGAGCATGCTCTCCGGCGAGGACCTGGACGCGGACGTCAAGGAGGACTTCAGCGACACCGTGAAGGCCGGCCTCGTCCTGCGCACCGACCCCGAGGGCGGCAGCCGCATCCGCCAGGGCGACTCCGTCACGCTCGTGCTCTCCAAGGGCCCGGAGATGGTCGAGGTACCCGAGCTGTACGCGGTCCCGCTCGACGAGGCCGGGGACGAGCTGAGCGACGCCGGGCTGAAGCCGGGCGTGACACGGGAGGCGTTCAGCGAGGAGCTGCCCGCCGGGCGCGTGATCAGCACCGACCCCGGGGACGGGGAGAAGATCAGGGCCGGCCGGGCGGTGGAGATGGTCGTCAGCCGCGGCGCGCCCGTCGAGGTGCCGGACGTGGTCGGCGACGACCAGAACGACGCCGCGGAGGAGCTGCGCGAGGAGGGCCTGACGGTCGAGGTCGCCACGGAGACGGTGTACTCGGAGGAGGACGCCGGCACGGTCGCGGAGACCTCGCCGGAGCCGGGCACGGAGCTGGCCGAGGGCGACAAGGTCACGCTGACGATCTCCAAGGGGCCCGAGCTGCTGGAGGTCCCGGACGTGGTCGACATGAACGTGGACGACGCCGAGGAGACGCTCGAGGACGCCGGCTTCAGCGTGGACGTGAACCAGATCTTCTTCGGCGACACCGTCTGGCGGCAGTCCCCGGACGACGGGGACGAGGCGCCGCGCGGCAGCGAGATCACCCTCTGGGTGAGGTGACGTGTCCTCCCGTACGCCCCCCGAACGACGCTCCGACCGGCTCGATCCCGATCCCCGCGCCCGCAACCCCGTCGGCAGCCATGTGCCGGTCGCCGGCGGACTGGCCGCGAAGGGGCTGGCGCACGCGCGCAAGATCGGCGCGGAGGCGGTCCAGGTCTTCGTCGCCAACGCCCGCGGCTGGGCGACGCCGGCCGGCGACCCGGCGCAGGACGAGGAGTTCCGCCGGCGTTGCGCCGAGGACGGCGTCCCGGTGTACGTGCACGCCCCGTACCTGATCAACCTCGGCTCGCACACCCCGGCGACCGCGGTGAACTCCGTCGCCTCGCTGCGGCACTCGCTGCGCCGCGGCCGGGCGATCGGCGCCCGCGGCGTCGTGGTGCACACCGGCTCGGCGACCGGCGGGCGGCCCCGCGCGACCGCCCTCGCGCAGGTACGGGAGCTGACCCTGCCGCTCCTCGACGAGCTGGGCGACGACCCCGACGCACCCGAGCTGCTGCTGGAGCCGACCGCGGGGCAGGGCTTCTCGCTCTGCTCCCGGCTGCCGGAGCTGGGCGCCTATCTGGACCTGCTGGACCGGCACCCGCGGCTCGGCGTCTGCCTCGACACCTGCCACGTCTTCGCCGCGGGCCACGACCTCGCGGCGAGCGGCGGCGCGAAGCAGGTGCTGGACGAGCTGGTGGAGGTGGCGGGCCCGGGACGGCTGCGGCTGCTGCACGCGAACGACTCCAAGGCCGCGGCGGGATCGTGCCTGGACCGGCACGAGAACATCGGGGCCGGGCAGATCGGCGCCGAGGCGTTCCGCGAGCTGATCCGGCATCCGGCGATGGACGGCGTACCGCTGATCATCGAGACCCCAGGCGGCGGCCCGGAGGGGCCGAAGGCGGCGGCGGACATCGCGCTGCTGAAGGAGCTGCGGGCGCCCGCGGGACCGTAGCGGGGCCCGGCGGGAGGGCCTAGAGGTCCGGCCCGTCGCCCGGCTCCTCCTGGTAGGAGTAGCGCTGCTCGCGCCAGGGATCGCCGACGTTGTGGTAGCCGCGCTCCTCCCAGAAGCCGCGGCGGTCGGCCGTCATGTACTCCACGCCCCGCACCCACTTCGGGCCCTTCCAGGCGTACAGGTGCGGCACGACGAGCCGGACCGGGAAGCCGTGCTCGGCGGTCAGCGGCTCGCCGTCCTTGTGCGTCGCGAAGATCGTCCGTTCGTCGGCGAAGTCGGCCAGCCGCAGGTTGGAGCTGAAGCCGTACTCCGCCCACACCATCACGTGCGTGACCTCGGGCGCGGGCGGCGCGAGCGCGAGGAGCGTACGGGCCCGTACCCCGCCCCACTCGGCGCCGATCATGCTGAACTTCGTCACGCAGTGCAGATCGCCGACCACGGTCGCGTACGGCAGGGCCGTGAACTCGTCGTGCGTGAGGGACCGCTTGGTGCCGTCCGCCGTGGCCCCGAAGATCTGCAGTTCCCAGCGGTCGGGCTTGAACCGCGGCACCGGGCCGTAGTGCGTCACGGGCCAGCCGCGCTGCAGCCGCTGGCCGGGAGGCAGGTCCCCCTCGTGGCGCTCCGACTGACCCATGACCCCATGGTGGCAGACGCTTGCGCATGGTCATGACCGGGGGCGGCCGGGCCTGGACGAGGGCAACCCGGATAAGCCTGCACTTACTGGATCGTCCTGGCTCCGGGTGCGAGGATGCGCCCTGACCTGCCCGACCCACGCGGAGAGGAGTCCCGGCTATGCAGGGCGACCCCGAGGTGCTGGAATTCCTGAACGAGCAGCTCACTGCCGAGCTGACGGCGATCAACCAGTACTTCCTGCACGCGAAGATGCAGGAGAACTTCGGCTGGACGAAGCTGGCGAAGTACACCCGGTCCGAGTCGTTCGACGAGATGAAGCACGCGGAGATCCTGACCGACCGCATTCTGCTGTTGGAGGGGTTGCCGAACTACCAGCGGCTCTTCCACGTCCGGGTCGGGCAGACGGTCACCGAGATGTTCCAGGCCGACCGGCAGATCGAGGTGGAGGCGATCGACCGCCTGCGCCGCGGGATCGAGCTGATGCGCGCCAAGAGCGACATCACGTCCGCGAACATCTTCGAGGCGATCCTGGAGGACGAGGAGCACCACATCGACTACCTCGACACCCAGCTCGACCTGATCGAGAAGCTCGGCGAGGCGCTGTACATCGCGCAGCAGATCGAGCAGCCGGACTGAGCCCTCCGGGTACGGACCGGGGTCAGGCGGCCTCGCGCAGCAGCGCGGCCCCCGCGTCGGCCGCGGCCTCCAGGGCGGCGTCGAGGGCGACCGCGGCGTCGACCGTGAGCGGGGCGTCGACCGTGACCGCGTTCTCGGCGGTCGCCCGGCTCCCGGCCGCCACCGGCGTCGCGCTCCCACCGGCCGGCTGCCGGTCCTCCAGCAGCTCCCTGCGGGCACAGCCCGCGCCGCGGCCGAGCAGCGCCTGGATCCGGCGCACGCATGAGCCGCAGTCCGTGCCCGCCTTGGACTCGGAGGCGATCTGGCGGGGCGTGCAGCGCCCGGCCGAGGCGTGCGCGCGCACCTGCTCCTCGGTGATGCCGAAGCACGAGCACACGAACACGCGGAACCCCCGGGTCGGGACGATTAGGTAACCCTAACCTTACCCGGCCCGGGGGTGCCGTGAAAGAGCCGTCCTGCCGTGACCTGCGTTACGCCACGGCCGGCGCGCTCACTGGTCCCGGTACATCTCGGCGACCAGGAATGCCAGGTCGAGCGACTGGCTGCGGTTGAGCCGCGGGTCGCACGCCGTCTCGTAGCGCTGGTGCAGATCGTCCACGAAGATCTCGTCGCCGCCGCCCACGCATTCGGTCACGTCGTCGCCGGTCAGCTCCACGTGGATGCCGCCGGGGTGGGTGCCGAGCGCCTTGTGGACCTCGAAGAAGCCCTTGACCTCGTCCAGCACGTCGTCGAAGCGGCGCGTCTTGTGGCCGGAGGCGGCCTCGAAGGTGTTGCCGTGCATCGGGTCGGAGACCCACGCCACCCGGGCGCCGGAGGCCGTGACCTTCTCCACCAGCGCGGGCAGCCGGTCGCGTACCTTGTCGGCGCCCATCCGGCTGACGAACGTCAGCCGGCCCGGGATCCGCTCCGGGTCGAGGCGGTCGATCAGCGCGAGCGCCTCCTCCGGGGTGGTCGTCGGGCCCAGCTTGACCCCGAGGGGGTTGCTGATCCGGGAGGCGAACTCGATGTGCGCGTGGTCGAGCTGCCGGGTGCGCTCGCCGATCCAGACCATGTGCCCCGAGACGTCGTACAGCTCGCCGGTGCGCGAGTCGGTACGGGTCAGCGCCGACTCGTAGTCGAGGATCAGCGCCTCGTGCGAGGAGAAGAACTCGACGGTCTTGAACTCCTCCGGGTCCACGCCGCAGGCGTGCATGAAGCTCATCGCCCGGTCGATCTCGCGGGCCAGCGCCTCGTACCGCTGGCCGGAGGGCGAGGAGCGGACGAAGTCCTGGTTCCAGGCGTGCACCTGGCGCAGGTCGGCGTAGCCGCCGGTGGTGAAGGCGCGCACCAGGTTCAGCGTGGCCGCCGAGGCGTGGTACATCCGCTTCAGCCGCTGCGGGTCCGGCGTGCGGGACTCGGGGGTGAACTCGAAACCGTTGACGGAGTCGCCCCGGTAGACGGGCAGGGTGAGGCCGTCGCGCGTCTCGGTCGGCTTGGAGCGGGGCTTGGAGTACTGCCCGGCGATCCGGCCCACCTTGACGACGGGGACGGACGCGGCGTACGTGAGCACGGCGCTCATCTGCAGCAGGGTCTTCAGCTTGTTCCTGATGTGCTCGGCCGAGACCGCGTCGAACGCCTCCGCGCAGTCACCGCCCTGGAGCAGAAAAGCCTCGCCCCGGGCGACGGCGCCCAGTTGGTCACGCAGTTGGTCGCACTCGCCGGCGAAGACCAGCGGCGGATACGACTGCAGCTCGGCGGTCACGTCGCGCAGAGCCGCGGGGTCCGGCCAGTCGGGCTGCTGCGCCGCGGGCAGGTCGCGCCAGGTCTGGGAGATACCGGCGGCGCTCGTGGCGGGTTCGGCGTTGACAGTCACGGATCCAAGATTACGGGTTCGCCCGCACTGTCCCGGCCGGTGACCGACAGATGAGACGGAGCAGACAGTGAGCGGTCGGACGCGCACCGGTCGGCTAGGGTGTGCGCCATGTACGCGCTCGATGCCCGCACCTGGTGGTGGCCCGTCCGACCGGCGGCCACCTGAATCGCGCGTACCCACGAAGACTCCGCGAAGGCCGCCCGAGGGGCGGCCTTCGGTGTTTCCGCGGGTCGGTCCCTCCGTCGCAGGAAGGAACGACCCGTGCAGCATCCCCCCAGGTCACGACCGCAGGACCGGCCGGAGGACGGGGACGGACAGCCCGGCACCGCCGCTTTCGACCCCGCTCCCGACCCCGCCCCGGACGCCGCCGCCCTGGTCCGCCGGCTGCTGGCCGACGGCGCCCCGCCGTTCGCCGTCCTCCAGCGCCGCACCCCGGGCCGCCCCGACGGGCCCGTCGAGGTCCTCCTCGGCGCCGTCCACGAGGTGGACCGGCTCGCGGACATCCCCGACAGCCCGGCGCCCGGCGCCGTCGGCGCGCTGGCGCTCGTGCCGTACCGGCAGATCCGCGAGCGCGGCTTCGACGTCCGCGACGACGGCACGCCGCTGGCCGTGCTGGTCCCCGACGAGGTCCACGAGCTGCCCGCCGCGGCCCTCCTCGACGCCCTGCCGGCGCACGGCGTGCGCGTCGACGACGGCGGTTTCGACGTGCCGGACGAGGAGTACGCCGGCATCGTCGGCCGCGTCCTCGCCGACGAGATCGGCACCGGCGAGGGCGCCAACTTCGTCATCCGGCGCACCTACGAGGGCCGCATCGACGGCTTCGGCGCCGCCGACGCGCTCGCCCTCTTCCGCCGGCTGCTGGCCGGCGAGCAGGGCGCGTACTGGACCTTCGTCGTGCACCGCCCGGGCGTACGCACCCTCGTCGGCGCCAGCCCCGAGGTGCACGTGCGGATGACCGGCGGCACCGTCGTGATGAACCCCATCAGCGGCACCTACCGCTACCCGCCCGGCGGCCCCGACAGAAGCGGGCTGCTGGCGTTCCTGCACGACACCAAGGAGATCGAGGAGCTCTCCATGGTCGTCGACGAGGAGCTGAAGATGATGTGCACGGTCGCGCGGGAGGGCGGGGTGGTCGTCGGGCCGCGGCTGAAGGAGATGGCGCACCTGGCGCACACCGAGTACGAGCTGCGCGGGCGCACCGCGCTCGACGCGCGCGACGTGCTGCGCGAGACGATGTTCGCCGCGACCGTGACCGGCTCGCCCGTGCAGAACGCCTGCCGCGTCATCGAGCGCTACGAGCCCCCCGGCCGGGACGGGAGGGGCCGCGGCTACTACGCGGGCGCGCTCGCCCTCCTCGGCCGCGACGCCGGCGGCGCGCAGACCCTGGACTCCCCCATCCTCATCCGCACCGCCGACATCGGCGCGGACGGCCTGCTGCGGGTCCCCGTGGGCGCCACGCTGGTCCGCGGCTCCCGGCCGGCCGACGAGGTCGCCGAGACCCACGCCAAGGCCGCCGGAGTGCTCGCCGCGCTCGGCGTACGGCCCGCGCCCCCGCGGCCTGCGGGCGGAGCCCGGCCGCGCTACGCGGCGGACCCGGAGGTGCAGGCGGCGCTGGCGGCCCGCAGGACGCACCTGTCGCCGTTCTGGCTGCGCATGCAGCGGGTGCAGGACACGGCCGCGGCGGCGGGACCGCCGCCCGGGCGGGTGCTCGTGGTCGACGGAGAGGACACGTTCACCGCGATGCTCGCCCACGTGCTGCGCGCCTCCGGCGCGGAGGTGGACGTGCGCCGCTTCGACGCGCCCGGCCTGCGGGACGCGGCGCTGGCGCACGAGGGCCCGGTCGTGCTCGGTCCCGGCCCCGGCGACCCGGCGGACCCGGCCGATCCGAAGATGCGCTTCCTGCGCGGGCTGGCCGGCGAGCTGCTGACCGGCCACCGGCACGGTCTGCTCGGCGTCTGCCTGGGCCACGAACTCCTCGCCGCCGAACTGGGGTTGCCCCTGGTCCGCAAGGACGTGCCCGACCAGGGGGCGCAGGTGGAGATCGACTTCTTCGGCCGGCCCGAGACGGTCGGCTTCTACAGCACGTACACCGCCCGCTGCGATCCGGCGGCCACGGCGGCGCTGGCGGCGGCGCGGGGTGTCGAGCTGAGCCGCGACCCGCGCAGCGGCGACGTGCACGCGCTGCGCGGGCCCGGCTTCGCCGGGGTGCAGTTCCATCCGGAGTCGGTGCTGACGCTGGACGGCGACCGGCTGGTGCGGCAGTTGCTGGCGGCGGTGCTGGTACGCGGCTGAGGACGGGGGCCGGCGGCGTGCGCGGAGCGGGCCGCCGGCCCGTGGCACCGCTCAGCCGTCGGTCAGCCGTCGCTTCAGCCGAAGAAGACGCCGACCTCCTCGTACAGCTTCGGGTCCACGGTCTTGATCCGGGCCGTGGCGGCGGCGAGCGGCACCCGCACCACGTCCGTGCCCTGCAGGGCGACCATCTTGCCCCAGTCCTCCTCGTGCACCGCCTCGATCGCGTGCAGCCCGAAGCGGCTGGCGAGCCAGCGGTCGTACGCGCTGGGCGTACCGCCGCGCTGCACGTGCCCCAGGACCGTCGTACGGGCCTCCTTGCCCGTGCGCCGCTCGATCTCCTTCGCCAGCCACTCGCCGACGCCCGACAGCCGGACGTGGCCGAAGGCGTCCAGGGACTCGTCCTTGAGCACCATGTCGCCGTCCTTGGGCATCGCGCCCTCCGCCACGCACACGATCGGCGCGTAGCTGGCCTTGAAGCGGGAGGTCACCCAGCCGCAGACCTTCTCGACGTCGAAGCGCTGCTCGGGGATGAGGATCACGTTCGCGCCGCCGGCGAGCCCGGAGTGCAGGGCGATCCAGCCGGCGTGCCGTCCCATCACCTCGACGACGAGGACGCGCATGTGCGACTCGGCCGTGGTGTGCAGCCGGTCGATGGCCTCGGTCGCGATGTTGACCGCGGTGTCGAAGCCGAAGGTGTAGTCGGTGGCGGAGAGGTCGTTGTCGATGGTCTTCGGGACGCCGACGACCTTGATGCCGTACTCGTCTGCGAGCCGCTGGGCGACGCCGAGGGTGTCCTCGCCGCCGATGGCGATGAGCGAGTCCACCTCCAGCTTCGCCATGTTCTCCTTGATGCGCTTGATGCCCCCCTCGGTCTTCAGGGGGTTGGTACGCGACGACCCGAGGATCGTTCCGCCGCGCGGCAGGATGCCGCGGACGGCGGGGATGTCCAGGGTGACGGTGTCGGCCTCCAGCGGCCCGCGCCAGCCGTCCCGGAAGCCGGTGAACTCGTACCCGTACTCCTGGACGCCCTTGCGGACGACGGCCCTGATGACCGCGTTGAGCCCGGGGCAGTCACCGCCACCGGTCAGTACTCCTACCCGCATCACAGGTTTCCCTTCTGACGGTCGTGACCCCGCTGCAGCAACGCTAACGGTGATCCACCTCACACGACACGGAGCGAGCGGGATTCACGCACCAACCTGTCAATTACGCGGCGGACTTCACCCGGAGGGGGGACCGGGAGGGTAAGAGGGAGGCGGCTCAGTCGTCGTCGAGGCCGCGCTCGATGGCGTAGCGGACGAGCTCGACGCGGTTGTGGAGCTGGAGCTTGCCGAGGGTGTTCTGCACGTGGTTCTGGACCGTGCGGTGGGAGATGACGAGGCGTTCGGCGATCTGCTTGTACGAGAGCCCCTTGGCGACCAGGCGCAGCACCTCGGTCTCGCGGTCGGTGAGCTTGGGCACCTCGGGCTCGTCGGCGTTCTCGGCGACGGGCTCGCCGGCGAGCCGGCGGTACTCGCCGAGCACGAGACCGGCGAGGCCGGGGGTGAACACCGGGTCGCCCTGGGCGGTCCGGTGGACGGCGTCGGTCAACTCCTCGGTGCTGGCGGACTTCACGAGGTAGCCGGTGGCGCCGGACTTGACGGCTTCGAGGACGTCGGCGTGCTCGCCGCTGGCGGAGAGCACGAGCACCCGCACGCCGGGCTGGGCGCCGACGACCTCCTTGCACACCTGCACGCCGGGCAGCCCGGGCAGGTTGAGGTCCAGCACGAGCACGTCCGGCGCGACGGCCCGCGCCCGCCGCACGGCCTGCGGCCCGTCCCCGGCGGTGGCCACCACGTCGAACCCGGCGGCCGCCAGGTCCCTGGCCACGGCATCACGCCACATGGGGTGGTCGTCGACGACCATCACCCTGACCGCACCGCTGCCTTCTCCGCCCACCTCGGCTCCCTCCCTACCGCGACCGGACGGACGCCGTCCGGGAACCATGGTGGCGCATGTATCTCGTTCCGGCACGTACCGCCTCCCGCGGGGACGCGCGGACAACGGCGCTGAGGAGCACCCGGGGCCGGAACGGCGCGGACGGTGCCCCTGGCAGGAGCCGGGGGCAGAAAAAGACACGCAGGCGTCGCACCGCAACCGGACGGACAGCCCCGGAGAACCACAGTGCCGCACCCACCTCGCCTCGGCACGGACCGACCCCACGAGAGCGCGCGGACGACGGCGCTGAGGAGCACCCGGGGGCCCACCGGCGCGGGCGGTGCCTTCGGAGCGAGCCCGGCGGGTGCAGACGCGCGGGTGGTGCGGGCGGTGCGGGTGGTGTGCGCCGCGGGCGCGCGGGGGGCCGGAGGTGCGGGGGGCGCGTGGACGGCAGAGGCCGCCCGGCCCGGATTGCCGCACGCCCGTCCCGCGGGCGTGCACACACCGGCGGCCGGGTCCCGCCGGCGGCGGCCGGCGGGACCCGGCGGAGTCATCCGCGAAGGGCCGGGGTGTGCGGAGGGAGGCGAAGCTCCACTTCCGTTCCCTGGCCCGGCGTGGAGACCCACTCGGCCGTGCCGCCCAGGTCCCGCAGGCGGCCGCGGATGGACTGGGCCACGCCCAGGCGGCCTTCCGCCTCCGCCGCCGCCAGGCGGCCCTGCGGAATGCCGGGTCCCTCGTCCCGTACGGTCACGACCACCGTGCCGTCCGGCTCCTCCTCCAGCAGCACCCACGCCCGCGCCTCCGGGCCCACGTGCGCGCGTACGTTGTCCAGGGCCGCGGCCACCGCCGCCGCGAACTCCCGTGCCGCGTGCGCCGGCAGCGCCACCGGCGACCCCGGCTCGGCCACCGAGACGTGCGGGCCGCTCAGCGACAGCAGGAGCAGCCGCAGGGACGTCTCCGCCGCGCCCTGTGGATCCGCGCCCGCCGGCTCGCCGGAACGTTCCGCCGCCGGCGCCGTCCGCTGCGCCGGCAGTCTCGCGCCCATCACCAGCGTCCGCAGCGCCGCCTCCTGCTCGCCCGCCAGCCGGCCCAGTTCCTTCGCCTCGCCGCCGATCGCCGCCCCGCGGCGCTGGACCAGCGCCAGCACCTGCAGCACGCTGTCGTGGATGTCGCGCGCCAGCCGCTCCCGCTCCCGCGTCGCCGCCTCGATCTGCAGCGCCCGGGCCAGCGTCCGTTCGCTGATCCGCGCCACCTCCACGATGTAGCCGATCGCCGTCGACGCGACCATCAGCAGCACGATGTTGTGGAAGTTGTCCTGCACCACCTCGCCGCGCTGCACGATGTTCGACAGCCCCACCGCCGCCGACGACGCCGCGCCCCAGCGCCAGCCGCCCTTGACCGCGAAGCCCAGCACCGAGCCCGCCGCCCAGATCGACGGCAGCGTGCTCGCGCCGTCGTCGATGCGCGCCGGCGTCTCCACCGGGATCGTCAGCAGGATGCCGGTCAGCGTGAGCGTGATGTCCGCCGCGAGGAAGCGGTAGGTGCAGCGCTCCGCCGACGCCACCCGGCGGAAGGTGACCAGCGTCCACAGCGTGAGGACCGCGAAGTAGGCCCAGCCCAGGGCCGGCCGCGCGACGTCGTCGTGGCGGGGTACGAACTGCGCCACCGCGTACGCCAGCGTCAGCACCCGGAAGTACGTCAGCGCCTGCCACAGCGGCTGCTCCACCGACATCCGCCGCTTGTTCTGCCCGGCCATCGCCCCGACTCTCCTCCCGCACGCGGACCGCCGGGCTAGGCGGCGTCCTGCCGCCCGCCGGCACCGGAGCCGCCGTCCGCCTTCTCGGCTTTCTCCTCCGCCTTGCGCCGCTTGGCCTCGTCCGCCATCCGCCGCTTGGCCGCCGTCGCGTACTCGTCCACGTACTCCTGGCCGGAGAGCTTCATGATCTCGTACATGACCTCGTCGGTCACCGAACGCAGGATGAACCTGTCGTGCTCCATGCCCTGGTAGCGCGTGAAGTCCAGCGGCCTGCCGATCCGGATGCCCGGCCGCATGACCTTCGGCACCACCTGCCCCGGCGGCTGGATCTTCTCCGTGTCGATCATGGCCACCGGCAGCACCGGTGCCCCGCTGAGCAGTGCGAGCCGGCCGAGCCCGCCGGGCTTGCCGCGGTAGAGGCGGCCGTCGGGGGAGCGCGTGCCCTCGGGGTAGATGCCGAACAGCTCGCCGCGCTCCAGCACCTCCAGACCGCTCTTGATCGCCGCCTCGCCGGCGCCCCGGCTGCCGGAGCGGTCGACGGGCAACTGCCCGACGCCCTTGAAGAACGCCGCCGTCAGCCGGCCCTTCACGCCCGGGGTGGTGAAGTACTCCGCCTTGGCGATGAAGGTGACCTTGCGGTGCAGCATCGAGGGCAGGAAGAACGAGTCGGAGAACGACAGATGGTTGCTCGCGAGGATCGCGGCACCGGTGTCCGGCACGTTCTCCATGCCCTCCACCCAGGGACGGAAGACGAGCCTCAGGCTGTTGCCGAGAGACATCTTCATCGCGCTGTAGAACACCCGGGCCTCCTGCGATCTGCTCGTGTGACCATAGCGCTCCTGGTCGGAGAGCGGTATCCGGGGGCGCGCGGGCGGCCCCGGGGGGCGCGGGCCCCCCGCGGGACGTCCGCGGGGCCCCGTCCGTCCGTACGGGGCAGTACGCTCAAGGGCAGCGCCAGGCACGTATCCGCCGCCCGCCTGACACGATCGGAGTCCCGCCATGCCGGTCCTTCCCGGAGCCGAGCCGTTCCGCCAGCCGGGTGGCGGGACCGGGGTGCTCGTCTGCCACGGTTTCACCGGCTCCCCCCAGTCCGTACGGCCCTGGGCCGAGCATCTCGCCGCCCGCGGGCTGACGGTCTCCATGCCGCTGCTGCCCGGGCACGGCTCGCGCTGGCAGGACCTCCAGGTGACGCGCTGGCAGGACTGGTACGCGACGGTGGACCGGGAGCTGCGCGAGCTGTCCGGGCAGTGCGAGCGGGTCTTCCTGTGCGGGCTGTCCATGGGCGGCACGCTGGTGCTGCGGCTGGCCGCCCTGCACGGCGACGCGGTCGCCGGGGTGGTCGCGGTCAACCCGCTGAACAAGCTGCACGGGCTGCTGCCGAAGGCCCTGCCCGCGGCCCGCTTCCTGGTACGCACCTCGCCCGGCGTGGTCGACGACATCGCCAAGGAGGGCGCGACGGAGATCGGCTACGACCGCGTGCCCCTGCACGCCGCGCACTCGCTACGGCAGCTCCTCGCCCGCGTCGACGGCGAGCTGCCCCAGGTGACGCAGCCGCTGCTGGTGCTGCACAGCCGGGTCGACCATGTCGTCTCGCCGGTGGACTCGGTCCGCATCCTCGGCCGGGTCTCGTCCCGGGACGTCACGGAAACCGTGCTGGAGAACAGCTACCACGTCGCCACGCTCGACCACGACGCGGAACGGATCTTCACGGCCACCGACGACTTCATCGACCGGCTCACCCCGCCGGCCGACGGCAGCGAGCAGCGGAAGAGCGAGCAGCGGAAGGGAGCCCGGGCCCGTGGCGGAGCGTAACCCGGACCGGGAGGACCCGCAGCAGGGCGACGGGCCCGCGGAGACGGAGCCGGCGGGCGCGGAGCCGACGGGGTCGGGCGGCGCGCCGCTGGACGAGGAGGCCGCGTGGGCGGAGATCGTCGCGGCGTTCGACGAGGACTCCGTGGAGCCGCCGCACGAGCGGGCGGCGCGCACGGCGGCCGAGGGCGAAGGCCCGGCGGACGGCGCGGAGGGCGGCCCGGCGGACCCGGGCGGCGGTGGCGTCGCCACCACGGAGGGCCCGGCGGACCCGGACGAGGAGGGCGAGCCCGGGAGCGGCGGCGCGGCGCGCGGTGACAAGGCGAGCTTCATCGTCTTCTCCGCGGGCACGGGACCGCGCGACTGGGAGGCCGCGGAAGCCTCGGACGACGACCTCGACGAGACCGACGAGGGCCACTTCGTCCCGCCCGAGCCGCCCCCGCTGCCGAAGGCCGACACGACCACCAAGTTCGCCTGGCTCGCGGTTCTCGGCGGCCCGCTGCTCCTGCTGGGGATGCTCATCTTCCAGCAGCCCATGACCTGGTGGGCCTCGGTGCTCGGCATCGGCGGCTTCCTCGGCGGCTTCGCCACGCTCGTCGCGCGGATGCGCCCGGGCGGCGACGATGACGACGAGCCGCCGGGCGGCGGCGCGGTGGTCTAGCTCGGGTCTGGCTCTCCGGCCCCGAGGGCCCCTCGTCCCCGTAACGGAACCCGTTCGGGCGTCCGGGCGAAGTAGTGGTGCAAGGCCCGTTCGACGGGCGAAGTCCACCACGTTCTGGAGGCTCGATGGGGGGCATGACGGGCGTGCACACGAGGGCGGAGAGCGGGGCCTCGGACGCGGCCATCGTCGCCAGGTCCCGTACGGAGCCGGAGGCGTTCGCCATCGTCTTCGACCGGTACGCCACCGACGTCCACCGCTACGCGGCACGGCGGCTCGGCGACGAAGCGGCCGACGACGTCATGGCCGAGACGTTCACGACCGCCTTCCGGTTGCGCGAGCGGTTCGACCCGGAGCGCGGCGACGTGCGCCCGTGGCTCTTCGGCATCGCGACCCACCTGGTGAGCCGGCACCGCCGCGCGGAGGCCCGCCGCTTCCGCGCCCTCTCCCGGCTGCCGGCCCCGGCCGAGACCGACGAGCCGCTGGCGGACCGCGTCGCGGCCCGCGCGACGGCCGACGGCATGCGCCGCGAGCTGGCCACCGCGCTGGCCCGGCTGTCGCCCGCGCTGCGGGACGTCCTGCTGCTGGTGGCCTGGGCGGACCTGGCCTACGAGGAGGTGGCGCAGGCGCTCGACGTGCCGGTGGGCACCGTGCGCTCCCGGCTGCACCGGGCCCGCGGCCGGTTACGCAAGGAACTGGGCGCCGTCTGCGGCATGGTCGCCGTCGGCATGGACACCGCCCCTGCGGGCACCGGACGGAAGGAGCACGGGTGTGGATGAGCTGAAGGTGCTGCGGGACTGGGACGCGGGGACGCAGCCGCTGCGGGAGACGGCCCGGCTCGCGGCCCGGGACCGGCTGCTGGAGGCGGCCCGCGCCGCGGAGCCGGGAGCGGCGCCGGTGCGCGCGCCCGCCCACACGCCCCTCCGGCCCGGTGCACAGCCGCCGCTGGTGGTGGTGCGCAGCCCCGGCGCGGGCGGGCCCTCCCGCCGTACCGTCGTGCGGACGCTCGTCGCCGCAGGTGCCACCGCGGCGGCCGTCGCGGCACCCGTCGCGCTGCTGGAGCGCGGCGGCACCGCGGGCCCGGCCGCTCCGGGAGACGCCACACCCGCCGGAATGCTGCGCCGGGCGGCGCGGCTGGAGCGGGAACAGGAGCGCTTGCGTCCGCCCATCGAGCCGCGCCGCGGCCAGTACGTGTACGCCCGGGAGTTCATCCGGGACGCCCCGGACGACGGCGGCAAGGCCGCGACGTATGCGCCGGAGACCTGGCTGGCGGCGGACTCCTCGCACCGGAGCTGGTCGAACAGGCGCCACGGGGGGGAAGGTTGGCTCCGGTCGGAGCCGGGGCTGTGGCCGCCGGCGGACTGGCGCGGCCTCACCCGGATCCCGACGGAGCCGACGGCGCTGCTGACGCACATCAGCTCCTTCGGCGCGGGGAAGCAGCCCGACGAGTTCGACCGGGCGGACTGGCGGCAGGTGTACACGTACTTCGGCCGCCTCCTCGAACGAATCCCCGTGCTGCCCGACGGGCTGCTCCCGGCGCTGCTGGAGGCGCTGGCCTCGTGCCCCCGTCCGGAGTCGCTGCCCGGTGCGACGGACGCCAAGGGCAGGGAGGCGCTGGGGATCGTGTTCCCCGACCATACCGGTTGGTCCAGACATCTCCTGTTTGCCACGGACACGCACGAGTACCTGGGGATGCAGCGCCCGCACGGCCGCGACCTGAAGATCAGGGAGTTCACGCGGACGTCGCACCTCGACACCTACGGTGTCGTGGACGAGGTCAAGAAGCGGCCGTAGCCGGACCGGACGCCGGGACGCGGAGCGCGGCCAGCACCGGGAGGTGGTCGGTGGCGTCGCGGAGGTCGGCCGGGGAGAGACCCGGCAGGCCCTCCGGGACGCCGCAGGCCAGCACCTCGACCCCTTCGGTCGCGAGCACGGCGTCGATGCGCTTGCGCGGATCGAGCGCGGTGGAGGTGTGCCGGCCGCCCCAGGGGCTGACGACCCAGCCGTCCTGCAGTTCGGCGGCCAGCCGGCGGAACGCGGGGCCCCTGGGTCGCTCGTTGAGGTCCCCGGCGACCACGGCGTGCGGCTCGCCGAGCGCGTCCACGTGCGCGAGCAGCAGCCCGGCCTGCTCGTAGCGCTCGGACCTGGCCAGGCTCAGATGGGTGCTGACGACGGCCAGCCGGGCCCCGCCGAACCGCAGCACCGCCGTCGCCAGGCCCCGCTGGTGCAGGCCGCGGGTGCGGGGCAGCAGCGTCTCGTCCGTGCGCTCCACGTGTGCGCGCAGGCCCGCGAGGAGCATGGGCCCGGCGCTGGTGGCGCCGCCGGTGACGTACAGCAGGCCGGTGGCGCGGGCGAGCCGGGCGGCCTTCTTGCGCCAGCGGAAGAAACGGGGCGCTTCCTGGATGCAGACGACGTCGGGGGCGCAGGCGCGGATCACGCGGGCAAGGGCGGCGGTGTCGTCGCGCAGGGAGCGGATGTTGTAGCTGAGCAGCCGGACGACGGCCGAGCCGTCCGGCTCGGTGCGCGAGGCGGGGAGATCGGGCAGCAGCACGGGGTGAGACTACCGGGGCGAGGCGGCCGGGGGCGGGTGCCGCGGGCCGTACGGTCGCGGAAGCCGGGGCCCGCCCGTACGGGAAGCCGTGGGCCCTCGTGCCTTCGGGTGTTCGCACCGTCCGGCACGCGGGCCGTCACGTCATACGCGCCGGCCGTCCGTCAGCCCTGGCGGGCCAGGTCGGCGGCGCCGACGAGACCGGCACGGCCGCCGAGTCGGGCGGCGAGCACCTGCGCGTGCGGGCGCCACTGGCTGCCGACCAGCCAGCGCCGGAACGACTTGCGGATCGGGTCGAGGACGAGGTCGCCCTCGTCCGATACGCCGCCGCCGACGATGAACGCCGACGGATCGAAGAGCGACGCCAGGTCGGCGAGCCCCGCGCCCGCCCAACGGGCCAGCTCCCGGAACGAGTCGACCGCCACCGGGTCGCCCCGCCGGGCGGCCTCGCTGACGTGCCGCCCCTGGACGCCCTCGGCCGTACCGTCGCCGAGGGCGAGCAGGATCTCAGCGGACTCGGGGGTGGCGGCGGCACGCTGGCGCGCGTACCGCACGAGGGCGCGGCCGGAGGCGTACTGCTCCCAGCAGCCCTGGCTGCCGCAGCCGCACAGCAACCCGTCGGGCACGACGCGGATGTGACCGAACTCCGCGGCCACGCCGAAGCGGCCGCGGTGCAGCCGGCCGCCGATGATCACGCCGCCGCCGAGGCCGGTGCCCAGGGTGATGCAGACGACGTCGTCGTGGCCCTGTCCGGCGCCGAAGCGATACTCGCCCCAGGCGGCGGCGTTGGCGTCGTTCTCGACGACGACGGGCAGGCCGATGCGCTGTTCGACCTTGTCCTTGAGCGCCTCGTGGCGCCAGTTGACGTTCGGGGCGAAAAGTACGGTGGCACGCTTGTCGTCCACGTACCCGGCGGCGCCGATGCCGACGGCCTCGGCCGGGGTGGTGGACGTGACCTCGCGGACCGCCGCGCAGATGGCGTCCACGACGCCTTCGGGTGTTTCGGGGGTCGGTACCGTGCTCGTTCGGATGATCGAGCCCTCTTCGTCGACCACACCGGCCGCAATCTTGGTGCCGCCGATGTCGACGCCGATGGTGAGTCCCATGTCTCCCTCGGTTATTCGGTTCGAGCCCCGCTGCGCCTCCTCACATTACCGGAGGCAGCGCGGGGCCCGGCCGTCAGTCGAGGTCGATCTGCTTGGGGCTGCTGGGTGGTTCGTCGTCCCGTGACCAGTCGGCTTCCTGCCGCTGAACTGCGGCGCGGTAGGCGGCGGCGATCTCCGTGCCGGCGGTGGCGAGGTGGTCGAAGATCTGCGGATTGCGCTCCACGACGGGCTCGACGACGGTCTTCACGGAGGCGAGGAACTGCTTCGCGAACTGCTGCGCGGCGGTCTGCGCGACGGCGGCGGTACCGCCGGTCGCGCCGGGGGCGCGAAGCTCGGAGACCTTGTCGGAGAGGGAGTCGAAGAAGCGGCGCAGCTCCTCGGCGGCGCTGACGGGCTCGGGCCCGTAGACCGCGCGCCGCCGGGCCTGCTCGGCAGCGAAGTCCTCGGCACACGCCTGGGCCCACGCGTCCGGGTCCGGGACGGTGGAGGCCGCACCGGGTTCAGGGCGCTCGATGGCATCACTCATACATCGACGGTACCCGACCGCCGACTTCACGTTCACTGCCGCGCACCGGGTTGTGTACGCCGGGGAGAGGGAGGCGGCGGCGACGGAGGGTGCGCGGCGGGTGGAGGTGGGTGACGGGACGGGCGGGAGCGGACCGGCGGGGCGGGGCGGCAGGGGTCAGCCGGGGTGGGGCCAGAGGGTGGGGTCCGGGGTGAAGCGGATGTGGAGTTCGGTCTCGTGGAGGCCGGCGCGGGTGATGGTGCAGCGGCGGAGCGCCGCCGGCAGCGGCAGGGCGCGGCGGTGGCCGGCCGCGGTGATCAGCAGTTCGTCGCCGCGGCGTACGAGGGTGACATCCCCCCGTTCGACGCCGGGCAGCGGCAGCCGGTACAGCAGCACGCCCTCGTCGGCCAGCAGGTCGTCCACCTCTGCCGGGTCCGCGGGGTCGGCCGCCGCACGCCGTCTGCCGGGCGGTGCCACCGCCTCCGCCAGCGCCGCCAGGGCCACCGGGCCCTTCGGCTCCGGGCCCAGATGCGGCAGCGCGCAGAACGCACCGCCCGCTCCGCGCAGCTCCGCGCCCAGCTCCTTGACCACGCGGTGCTGCTCGTCGGCCAGCGTCGCGTACCAGGCGTCCTCCGAGCCCGCGGGCAGGACCCGGTTCGCCACCACGGCCTCGACCGCGCAGCCCTGCAGCGCGAACGCCGCGCGCGTACGGCGCAGCTCGCGCGCCCCGCGCGGAGTCGGTTCCACCACGAACCGTACCCGCGTCCCCGCCGCCTCGGCCGCCTCGCGTACGGCCTCCAGCCGGTGCTCCCAGCGGGCCGCCGCCTCGTACACCCGCCCCGCCGGCACCGGCGCCCCGAGCAGCCGTCCCAGCAGCGGCCGCAGCCCTCGTGCCGCCTGCCGCTCCGGGGGCAGCAGCCGCCGCAGGTACCGCACCAACTGCTCCGGCAGCGCCAGCGCCCGCAGCGTCTCCCACGCGGCCGGCATGTCCACAATGGCCAGATCCCACGCCCCGGACCCAGCGGGGTCCCCGGCCGCCCCGGGTACGCCGCCGTCCCCGCCCGCCGTCTCCGTCTCGTACAACGTCACGAGCGCCCGCAGCACCGCGAACTCGCGCGAGCCCGGCAGCGGCGTCAGCTCCTCCGCCGCCAGCGGCGTCGCGCCGAGCAGCTCCAGGGTGTCCTCGTACCGCTCCTGCCAGACCGCCAGCGACTCCGTCGCCGACTCCGCCCCGCGCAGCCGCGCCGCCCACAGTCCCGTCTGGACCCGGACCGGCTCCGCCCACGGCGGCGCCTCCCCGGACCACTCGGCCGCCGGCTCCGCGCCCGACCGCTGCCCCGGGATCCGCGCCTCCGGCGCTCCCGTCAGCAGCCCGCCCGCCTGCCGGTCCGCCGTCAGCAGCAGCACCCGGGCCCCGTCGCGCGCCGCCCGCAGCGCCGTGGCCGCCGCGACCGTCGTACGGCCCGCGCCGGCCGCGCCGGTGACGAGGAGAGTTCGCACGCGACGCGTCAGTCCGTGCCGGAACCGGAGCCGGCGGACGCGCCCGGCAGGCTCTCGACGCGCTGCTTCAGCCCGTCCAGCGCCCGCTCGATGATGATCTTCTCCATCTTGCGCTTCATCATCCCGAGCATCGGGATCTTGACGTCGACGGTCAGCTCGTAGGTGACCTCGGTGCGCTCCCCGCCCGCCAGCGGCCGGAGGAGATACGCCCCGTCCAGCGCGCGCAGCATCTGCGACTTCTCCAGCGTCCAGCGGACCTCGTGCGGCCCCGCCCAGGTGTACGCCAGTGCCTGCTCGTCCCGGATCGTCTTCGCGTCCAGCACCAGCAGGACCCGCACCGCGCGCCCCTGGTCGTCCGCTTCGAGCACCTCGGTCCGCCGCACCTCGCCGGTCCACTCCGGGTAGCGGTCGAAGTCCGCGATCACCGTCATCACCGCGTCCGGCGCGGCGTCGATGGTGATGCTCGACCTGGTGTGCTCTGCCATACCTGGGCTCCTCCGTCAACCGTCCGCGCTGAAGGTTACCGCGCCCGGTTCACCACTCCAGAACCCACGGCTTCCCGCGGGACGCGAAGTGCCCGACGTTCACGCACTCCGTCGCCCCGATCCGCATCCGCCGCGCCAGCGGCTGGTGGACGTGGCCGAAGAGCGCGTAACGCGGCCGCACCCGGTGCACCGCCTCCAGCAGCGCCTCGCTGCCGCGCTCGAAGCGGCGCGCCACCGTGTCGTAGCAGAGGTCGGGGACGAGCGGCGGGATGTGCGAGCAGAGCACGTCGACGTCGCCGAGGGCGGCGACCTTCGCGGCGTACGTCTCGTCGTCGATCTCGTACGGCGTGCGCATCGGCGTCTGCAGTCCGCCGCCGACGAACCCGAAGACCAGCCCGCCGATCTCGACCCGCTGGCCGTCGAGGACGGTGGTGCCCTCGCGGGCGAACTCGGGCCACAGACGCGGGATGTCGACGTTGCCGTAGGTGGCGTACGTCGGCGTGGGGAAGGCCGCGAACAGTTCCGCGTACTGCTTGCGCACCGCCGTCTCGATCTCCCCGCGCCTGTCCACCCCGGCCCACAGCGAGCGCACGAACTCCCGGTGCTCGTCGAACCTGCGGGCGGTGCGCAGTTCCACGCTGCGCGTGGTGTTCGCGACGCCGAAGAGGTCGGGGAAGATGCCGCGCGAGTGGTCGGCGTAGTCGATGAAGAGGATGAGGTCGCCGAGGCAGACCAGCGCGTCCGCGCCGTCGCCCGCCCGGGCCAGATCCGCGCTGTTGCCGTGCACGTCGCTGACCACGTGGACCCTCATGCGATCACCCTACTTCCGGCGCGCACGGCACCCGTGCGGCCCCCGCACGGCGGTGAGCGGCGCCACTGCCGCAAGACGCCCCCGTGGGGATAGGGTCGCAGGTGGCCCACCGGAACGTCGAGGAGCAGCGTCTTGCGAGAGTTCGCCCTTCCCGCCCTGTACGAGGTCCCGGCGGACGCCAACCTGACGGACCTCATCCGTACCAACGCCGCCCGCACCCCCGACCTGGCCGTCGTCGCCCGCAAGAGCGCCGCCGGCGACTGGCAGGACGTGTCCGCCGCGGACTTCCTCGCGGAGGTCGAGGCGGCGGCCAGGGGCCTGGTCGCGGCCGGGCTGCGGCCCGGGGACCGGGTCGGGCTGATGTCCCGCACGCGGTACGAGTGGACGCTGCTGGACTTCGCGATCTGGACCGCTGGCGGCGTGACGGTCCCGGTGTACGAGACCAGTTCGCCCGAGCAGATCCAGTGGATCCTCAGCGACTCGGGCGCGGTGGCGTGCGTGGTGGAGACCGCGGAGCACGCCGCGGCGGTCGAGTCGGTACGCGGCCGGGTGCCGCTGCTGCGCGAGGTGTGGCGGATCGACGGCGGTCCCGGCGCCGAGGGGGACGAACCCGGCGCCGTCGCCGTACTGACCGCCGCCGGGGCCGAGGTCTCCGACGCCACGCTGGAGAAGCACCGCTCCGCGGCCGGCGCCGACTCCCCCGCGACCCTCGTCTACACCTCCGGCACCACCGGCCGCCCCAAGGGCTGCGTCATCACCCACGGCGCCTTCCTCGCCGAGTGCGGCAACGCCGTGGAGCAACTGCGCCCGCTCTTCCGGCCCGGCGACAGCTCGATCCTCCTCTTCCTGCCGCTCGCCCACGTCTTCGGCCGGCTGGTGGAGATCGCCGCGATGGTCGCCCCGATGAAGCTCGGGCACGTGTCGGACGTGAAGAACCTCACCGACGACCTCGCCGGCTTCAAGCCGACGCTGCTGCTCGGCGTCCCCCGCGTCTTCGAGAAGGTCTACAACTCCGCCCGCGCCAAGGCCCGGTCCGACGGCAAGGGGAAGATCTTCGACAAGGCGGCCCACACCGCCATCGCGTACAGCCGCGCCCTGGACACCGGCGGCCCCGCCTTCGGGCTGCGGCTGCGGCACGCGCTCTTCGACAAGCTCGTCTACGCCAAGCTGCGCGCCGTCCTCGGCGGCCGCGCCACCCACGCGATCTCCGGCGGCGCCCCGCTCGGCGAGCGGCTCGGGCACTTCTACCGCGGCATCGGCTTCACCGTCCTGGAGGGCTACGGCCTGACCGAGACCGCCGCCGCGATCACCGTCAACCCGGTGCAGCGCCCGAAGATCGGCACCGTCGGCCAGCCACTGCCGGGATGCACCATCCGCATCGCCGACGACGGCGAGGTGCTGGTGCGCGGCGGCAATGTCTTCGAGGAGTACTGGGCCAACGAGGACGCGACGGCCGCGGCGCTGGACGGCGAGTGGCTGCGCACCGGCGACCTCGGGAGCCTGGACGAGGACGGGTATCTGTCCATCACCGGGCGGAAGAAGGAGATCCTGGTCACGGCGGCGGGCAAGAACGTCGCGCCCGCGGTGATGGAGGACCGCATCCGGGCGCACGCGCTGGTGGCGGAGTGCATGGTCGTCGGCGACGCCCGGCCGTTCGTCGGGGCGCTGATCACACTGGACGAGGAGTTCCTCGTCCGCTGGGCCGCGGAGAACGGCAAGCAGGGCGGGACGGCGGCGGAGCTGGCGGACGACGCGGAGCTGCGGGCGGCGGTGCAGCTCGCGGTGGACGACGGCAACGCGCAGGTGTCCCGGGCGGAGTCGGTGCGCAAGTTCCGGATCCTGCCGGGGCAGTTCACGGAGGAGTCGGGGCATCTGACGCCGTCGCTGAAGCTGAAGCGGGGCGCGGTGGCGAAGGACTTCGCGGAGGAGATCGAGGCGCTGTACGAGCGGTAGGGCGCGGCGGCCGCAGGGGGTTCTCCAGGGGTTTCGTACGGAGTGCGCTCACGGGCCGGTGCCGAATGCCGGCCGTGTACGTGCCCGAGTGGGACCGGTGCGTACGACCGCGGCCCCGGCCCGTACCGTACGCGCCGCTCCGCGCCCTCACAGCAGCGACGTCAGCCGCTCCGCCAGCAGGTCCCAGCGCCACCGCTCCGCCACCCATGCCCGGCCGCGCGCGCCCATCCGCGCGCGCAGCTCCGGGTCGCCCAGCAGCGTCACGACGTGCTCCGCCACCTGCGCCGCCTGCCGCTCCGCGCCGCCGCGGACCACCCACCCGGTCTCGCCGTCGAGGACTGCGTCCGGGGCCCCGCCGGAGTCACCCGCGACGACGGGCAGGCCGGTCGCGGACGCCTCCAGGTACACGATCCCCAGACCCTCCACGTCGAGCCCGCCGCGCCGCGTGCGGCACGGCATGGCGAACACGTCGCCCGCCCCGAAGTGCGCGGGCAGTTCCTCCCACGGCACCGCGCCCGTGAAGCGCACCGAGCCGGCGACGCCGGTGGCCGCGGCCAGCTTCTCCAGATCACCGCGGTACGGGCCGCCGCCGACGATCAGCAGCACCGCCTCCGGCCAGGACTCCCTAATCCGGGGCATCGCGCGGATCAGGGTGTCCTGGCCCTTGCGCGGGACGAGCCGGGAGACGCAGACGACGACCGGCCGGTCCGTGAGCCCGAGGCGGGCGCGTACGGCGTCGCCGCCGGAGTCCGGGTGGAACGCGGTCTCGTCGACACCCGGCGGCAACCGCACCATGCGTCCGGCTGCCTCGGAGGTGAGCGCACGGGCGATCCGGGAGCGGGTGTACGCGCCGAGGTAGGTGAGCGTGTCCGTCGACTCACCGATGCGCCGCAGCAGTTGCCGCGCCACCGGCAACTGCGCCCAGCCCGCCTCGTGCCCGTGCGTGGTGGCCACGATCCGCTCGGCGCCCGCGCGGCGCAGCGCCGGCGCCATCAGCCCCAGCGGCGCGGCGGCGCCGAACCAGACCGAGCCGCAGCCGTGTTCCCGCAGCAGCCCGGCCGCGCGGCGGGTGACGCGCAGGGTGGGCAGCAGCATCGTGGTGCGGTCGCGGATCACCTGGTAGGGCTGGCGGGCGTCGAAGTCCCGGGTGGCGGCGCGGCCTTCGGCGTCGCGCTTCCAGGTGGAGGCGTAGACGACGACCTGCTCGGGATCCAGCCGCAGGCACATGCTGTGCAGGAAGTTCTGGATGCCGCCGGGGCGGGGCGGGAAGTCGTTGGTGACGATGAGCGTCTTGCGCGCCGGCGTGCGGGCCGGCGGCTTGCGGGTCGGTTCCGTGTGCATCGCGGCCGACAGTACCGGGGCCGGCGGTGCCGGGTACCTGCGGCCGGGCGGAGCCGTGTCGTAGTGTCGTCGGACGCACACGGGGGCGGGGCGGAGGTCGAGCCATGGCACGGGTCGCGGCGCCGGTCGCGGCGTGGGCGCTGACCCGCGCGGGCCTGCTCCTGCTCGTGCTGGGTGCGGTCACGCTGCCGGGGCCCGACGTCACCAGTGACGTCGAGGTGATCTACCGCGGCTGGTACGAGGTGCTGCGCACCGGCACGTTCCCCGTCGACGACGTGAGCTGGCAGTACCCGCCGGGCGCGGCGCTTCCGGTGCTCTCCCCCGGGCTGCTGCCGTTCCTCGGCTACGCGCACGCCTTCTTCGCGCTGGCCTGTGCGGCGGACGCGGCGGTGCTGGCGCTGCTGCTGCGGGCCGGGGGCGGCGCCGGGCGGTCGCGGGCGGGGGCGTGGTTCTGGGTGGCGGGAGTGCCGCTGCTGGGGCCGACCGCGTACGCGCGCTACGACGTGATGGTCACCGCCGTCGCCGTGGCGGCGCTGCTGGCCGCGGCCCGGCGGCCGGCGGTGGCGGGGGCGCTGGCGGGGTTCGGCGCGATGCTGAAGGTGTGGCCGGCGCTGGTGCTGCTGGGCGCGGCGCGCGGACGGGCGACGCGGCTGTCGTGGGGCGCGGCGGCGGGGACGGCGGCGGGGACGGGGCTGCTGGCGGCCGTGGCGATGCCCGGGGCGTTCGACTTCGTCACGGCGCAGCGCGACCGCGGCACGGAGGTGGAGTCGCTGGGCGCGCTGGTCTTCCACGTCGGCCGGCACCACGGCTGGGGGGGCACCGTACAACTGCACTACGGCTCCATGGAGTTCCTCGGTCCCGGCGTCGGCCTGGTCAGCGACCTGGCGCTGGGGCTCTCGGTGCTGGCGATGGGGTGGCTGGTGCTGTGGCGGCTGCGCGCGCGGGAGTTCACGGCGAGGACGGGGTGCGAGGCGGCGTTCGCGGGGGCGCTGCTGTTCACCACGACGAGCCGGGTGATCAGCCCGCAGTACCTGCTCTGGCTCGTCGGGCTGGCGGCGGTGTGCCTGACGCTGCGGGCGGCACGGATGGCGCTGCCGGCGGGTCTTGTGCTGGCGGCGACGGGGGTGACGCTGGCGGAGTTCCCGGTGTGGTTCGGCGAGGTCGTGGGGAGCACCGGGTTCGGGATCGCGCTGCTGGCAGTGCGGAACGGGCTGCTGGTCGCGGCGACGGTGATCGCGTGCCGGCGGCTGTGGCGGTCCACGGTGACGGCGCCGGTCCGCCCGGGGGACGGCCGGGCGGCCGTGCCGCGGCAGCGCACCGCGCGGGAGAACGACATGCTGACGTGGTGAGGGCCGCGTAGCTCGTCCGCGGGCTACGCGCCGCCGCCCGCCTTGAAGAGGAGCAGCAGGAAGGCGGCGAAGAGGTGGCCGACGAAGATGTAGACGATGAGGCGGATCACCAGGCCGCGGGGGAATCTCTCCTCGACACGCTTGGACACGGCGGTCTCCTTGGGGTCAGTGCCGGGTGCCGTCACCCAGGCACAGCCCGGTGACGGCACTCTGCAGCAGCGTGTGGACGAAGAGCAGCCCGAGCCCGCCGGGCTCGGCGGCGGCGATGCGGTGCGGGGTGAGCGAGTCGAACTGGGCGCTGTCCCCCGGATCGAGCAGGTGCTCCCGGTCACCGAGCGCGAGGCGCATCCGCCCGTCGAGCACGTACAGCCACTCCTCGCCGGGATGGACCCGTACGAGATCGCGGTGGGCGGCGTCGTACGGCACGAACACCCGCAGCGCCTGCATCCCCCGATCCGTCCCGCCGGCCTGCCGGTACGACCATCCCCCGGCCTCGCGCACGGGCACGTCGGCTCCCCGGACGACCGACGTCTGCGCCGAGGGCACCTCGCCGAGCAGTTCGGAAACCGTCGTACCGTAGACCCGGGCCAACGTGAGCAGCACCGGCAGCGAGGGCTGCCGCTGCCCGGTCTCCAGCCGGGAGAGATGCGCCGGCGAAAGCTCGGCCCTCCCGGCGGCGGCCTCCAGCGTCAGCCCGGCCCGCCTGCGCAGCTCGCGCAGGTGGGGCGCCTGGGGGTGGTCGGTGCTCATACCGGCCATTGAGCCACCGGGAGTGCCCCGGAGTCAAACTCCTTGCCTCTCAGGCAAAAACAGGCTTATCCCAGCTCCCGCTCCAGATACGTCCGCCACCGCTGCGTGAACTCCCCGGGCCCCACGCCCAGCTCCGCCCGCAGCACCGGGCCGACCGCCTCCGCGCGCGACTCCGCGGCGCCCATGGCGCGGTAGAGCGCCACGAGGCGGTCCGGGCTCCACTCGTCCGCGACCATCCGGGCCGCCAGCCACGCTCCGCCGTACGCCTCCGCCACCGGGTCGCCGTCGCCGCCCTCCTGACGGGTGAAGTCGGCGTCGGCGGGCAGGGCCCGCGGCAGGCGGCCGGCGGCCACGGCGCGGGCGAGTTCGGGCGCGCCGTGGCGCGGGTCGCCGGCGGTGCTGCGGAAGGCGACCCAGTCCGCGAAGCCCTCGGAGAGCCAGAGGGGGGTGGCGGGGGAGGTGCCGGCCCGGGTGGCGACATGGACGGTCTCGTGGGTGAGGACGATGCGGCGGCCGAGGGTGCCGAGGGTGTCGTACGCCTCGGGGTTGACCACGACGCGGTCGGCGGGGGCGCGGTCCCGGTGCCGGCCGGTGGTGACGGCGGCGACGCCCGCGTAGGCCGTGGGCCCCGCGCCGAGCAGTTCCCCCATCGCCGCCTGCGACGCGGGCACCAGCACCACGACGCGGCGCGCCCACGCGCCGCCCCACGCGGCGGAGACGTCGGTCACCGCACGGTCGGCGGCGGCGGCGACGGCGCGCGGCCGGGCCCCGGGGCGGCCGGGGGCCCCGGGGTGGCCGGCGCCGAGCACGAGGCTGTGCGTGCCGCGTACGACGGCCAACGGGCCCTGGTCCCACGGCTGCGGGCGGCTGCCGGGCGCGGGTCCCGCGACGTACCAGCGGCTGTCGCGGCGTACGAACTCCAGCCGCTGGCCGGCGGTCGCGTCGCCGGTGTCGTAGCCGCTGAGGCGGTAGGTCAGGCGGACGTCGGCGGTGGTGCGTTCGGCGGCGACCGGGAGGGTGTCGTCGAGGCGGAGGGTCCAGGCGGCGAGCGGGAGGGCGTCGAGGTTGCGGAAGGCGGTGCGCTGCTGCTGCCGGTACGGGCCGGACCGCGGGTCGACGGTGCGCAGGTACGCGGCCTCGTCGCCGTCGCGGACGGCGGCGGAGCGCTGCCGGAGCAGGTCGGCGACGGCGCGGGTGGCGTCGCCTGGCCCGTCGTCCTCGCCGCAGCCGCCGAGCAGCACGGCGACCAGCCCGGCACAGAGCACCAGCACCACGGTCCGTACGCCTGCCACGCCCCGAGCGTACGTCGCCGGGCCCCCGCGGTGCGGCGCGGGTGACGGGGGCCGTGTTGTCAGAGGGGCGGCCTACCCTGGGGCGGGAGTGCGGGTGAGGTGGGCCCCCGCATCCCCCGCCCCTCCTCCTACGGCCGGGTCACCGACGCGACCGGCATCATCCCCACCGGGTCGTAGCGCACCGCCGCGCCCGGGTACGGCGCGTGGACGACCTGGCCGCCGCCCACGTACATCGCCACGTGGCTCGCGTCCGCCCGGTACGTCACCAGGTCTCCCGGCTTCGCCTCGCCCAGCGGCACCTGACGGCCCGCGTAGCGCTGCGCCTGCGACGTACGCGGGATCGACACCCCGGCCCGGCCGTACGCCCACTGCGTGAGGCCCGAGCAGTCGAACCCGCCGGGGGCGGCGCCGCCCCACATGTACGGGGTGCCGAGCGCACCCCGTGCCGCGGCCGCCGCGAGCGCGCCGCGGCCGGAGGCCGGCGCCGAGCCGAAGTCGGGAGTCGGTGCGGAGCGGGAGGCACGCGCGCCGCCGGGGTCGGGACGCTCCTGTTCCGGCAGCGAGTTGAGGAGCCGCCGTGCCTGCGCGAGCCGGTCGGTGACCTCGCGCTTGTGCCCGGCCAGCGCGTCGCGCTCGCGCTCCAGTTCCGCGAGCGTGTCCCGGGCCCGTACCCGCTGCTGCTCCAGCCCGCGCTGCAGGCCCACGAGTTGGCGCAGCCGGCCGCTCTGCCGGTTGCCGATGCGCTCCAGGGTGGCGGCCTTCTCCAGATAGCCCTCGGGGCTCTCCGAGAGGATCAGGGTCAGGTTCGGGTCGATCCCGCCGGAACGGTACTGCGCACCGGCGAGCGAGCCGAGTTCGCTGCGCATCCGGTTGATCCGGGCGAGGTCGCGGGCGGCGCGGTCCTGGAGGAGCTCCGCCTTGCGGCGCAGTTCCTCGGTGCGCTCCTTGGCCGCGTTGTACTTCTCGGTGGCCCGCTCCGCCCGGGCGTAGAGGTCGTGTACGCGCTCCTTGGCCTCCGCGTGGTCGTCGGGGGCGGCCAGGGCCGCGTCGGAGAGGCCGGAGAAGACGGCGGGCGAGCCGGACAGCGCCGCCGCCGCGGCGGCGGTGAGGACGCCGGTACGCAGCCGGCCGGCACCGCCGGGCCGGGTGGATCGTCGATGTGCTGACACGCGGCAGACAGTAACCACGCGACTACGCGCAGACCAAGAACCTTCCCCCGGTGCGATGTCGGCGCCCGGATGCCGACGCAGGTCACCCGCGGAGCGTTCGAAACGCGCGGTGTCGGCAATTCGCCCGAACGGGCGGCACGGTGGCCGCGGCGGGCGCCCCGGCGGGCATCAGACCCGCGCGCCCCACATGAACGGCATGTTCCCGACGGCCTCGTAGCGCACGACCGCGCCGGGCTTCGGGGCGTGGATGATCTGGCCGTTGCCCGCGTAGATGCCCACGTGGTGCAGGTCGCTGTAGAAGAACACGAGGTCCCCGGGCTGGAGCTGGCTGACCGAGGATATCCGGGTGCCGACGTTGGCCTGGTCCTGCGAGATACGCGGCAGCGAGACGCCTGCCTGCGAGAAGGCCCAGCCGGTGAGTCCGGAGCAGTCGAAGGAGCTGGGGCCGGTGGCGCCGTAGACGTACGGCGCGCCCAGCTTGCTCTGCGCCGCGGACAGAGCGGCGGCACCGTGCGAGGAGCCCGGGGCGACGTCGCCGAGGTCGACGCGGTCCTCCGCCTCGCGGCTGGCGCGCTGCTCCTCTTCGGCGAGCGCGGCCTGCTCCTCCTCGGTGAGCTGGTTGAGCAGCGCCCGGGCGTCGCCCAGCTTGTCCTGGACCTTCTTCTTCTGGGAGCCCAGCTCCTTGCGGGTCTCCTCCAGGTCCTTGAGCTTCTCGCCCGCCTCCTGGCGCTGCTGCGCGAGGCTGCGCTGCTTGTCGGCGATGCGTTCCAGCGACTCGGCCTGCTTGCCGCTGACCCGGTCCATCGTGGACGCCTTGTCCAGATAGGTGTCCGGGTCGGAGGAGAGGAAGAGCTGCACGGAGGGGTCGATGCTGCCGCTGCGGTACTGGGCGGTGGCCAGCGAACCGAGGCCGTCGCGGAGGTCGTTGAGCTCCTGCTGGCCGCGGGCGGCCTTGTCCTGGAGCTCCTTGACGTCCTCTTCGAGCTTGTCCTGCCGCTCCTTGGCGCCGTTGTACTTCTCCGTGGCGCGCTCGGCGTCCTCGTAGAGGTTGTCGACCTGCCGCTTGACGTCGTCCTTGTCGGGGGCGGCTTGCGCGCTCTGGGTGGAGAGGGCGACGGCCGCGGCGGCGGTCGCGGTGAAGACGGTGACCCTGGCCCGGTTCGGCTGCTTCGGTCGACGGTGGGACGCCACGAAGGCGATCTCCTCTTCCTCCAGCCGCCCGACCGTGGCTTTGGGGATGCCCCGGTACCGGCGGGACCCTCGCGTTCGCCCCGGATGAGCGATCGACAGCACGAAGGTTCGGGCCAGACACTAACGAGGCATCGGCGATCCGTTCAAATCCCTCCGGCAAAAAAGTCCCCCCGAAGCGCGTTTCTTTACTCACATCACACGGCCAGTAGTCACTGTTCGACAACGAGTTGGACTCGGAGCGGCGAACTGTCCGCACCCGCGAGGGACGGCGGGGTTGTCCGAACTCGCCCGCGTTTCCCCCGTTGTCAGCTCCGCGCGAGCCGCTTGAGGAGCAGCGCGGACGAGACGGGCCGGGCGCCCGCGGCGGCGACGCCGTCGGCGACCTCGCGGTCGGCGGAGACCACCACGACGGGTCTGCCGGTGGGTTCGGCCCGGACGAGCCGGCGGATCAGCTCGTCCGCGGTCTCGCCCGGCTTGCTGAACAGCACCCGCACCCCGCGCGGTGGGGCCAGCAGCACCGGCGCGGCCAGCTCCGCGCCGTCGAAGACGCACGTCACCTCCGCGCCCGTCTGCGCGGCGAGGCCGGCGAGGCCGCCGAGGAGGCGCAGGCGCTGCTTCTCCAACGGGAGCGTGGGATAGCCGGTCTTGGTGACGTTGTAGCCGTCGACGACCATGTGCGCATGCGGCAGGGCGAGCAGTTGGTCGAGCAGCGCCGGGTCGGTGGCGGACAGGGCGCGGGCGGCCACGTCCTTCGGCGACATCGTGCCGGGCTCGACCGCGCGTACGGTGTCCGCGGGGGTCATCCGGGCGGGCGGCAGGGCGAGTTCGCGGCGGAGCCCCTGGGCGGCGTCGAGGACGGTGTCGAGGAGGAGCCGTACGCGCATGTCCTCCACGCTGCGCCCCTCGCGGGCGGCCCGGCGGCTGGCCTCCAGGCCCGACTCGGCCTCGCCGAGCCGGGCGCGGAGCCGGCGGGCCTCGCTCTCGGCGGCGGCCAGGTGGGCGGCGGCCTCCTCACGGCCCGCGGCGGTCTCCTGCTGGAGCTTGCGGACGGCGGCCTCGCCGCGCCTGACGTCGCTGAGCGCGCTGCGCAGCCGGCGGTGCAGGCCCTCGTTCTCGCGCCGCAGCGCCTCCAGTTCGTGCCGGGTGCGCTCCGACTCGCCGCGGGCGGCGGCGCGGGCCTCGGACAGCTCCGTACGCAGCCGGGCCAGTTCGCGGGCGGCCTCCTCGCCGGCCCGCTCGGCGCCGGCGCGCTGCTCCTCCTCGCCGACGGCGGCGATGAGCTTGACCCAGCCCGGGGGCCGCAGCAGATACGCCAGGGCCGCGACGTCGACGGGCTCCGCGGCGGCCGGCGGACTGCCGCCGCGCAGCGCGGCGGCCAGCTCGGGCTGGAGGTCGGCGGCCCGCCCGGCGATCCGGTCGCGGAAGGCGTCGTCGGCCTCCAGGGCGGCGGCGATCGCGTTGCCGGCGAGCTTGACGCGGCGGGACGGGGTGAACCGGGCGTACTGCCGCAGCTGCGGGGGCAGCTCGGCGACGGTCAGGCCGCCGAAGCACTCGTCGGCCAGGGTGACGATCCGGCGGCGTACTCCTTCGGGCAGCGGGCCGTCGAGCACCTCGGCCGCGTCCTCCTCGGAGGAGACGCCCGAGCCTTCTCTCGGCTCCACCACCGGTCACCCTTCCGCCTCAGCGATCCCCGCGGCTTCGGCCGGGCCGTCCGGCGCCGGCGCCGGCCCGGCGCACCGACCGTCGTCGCAGGCCGTGCCCCCACCCTACGACCTGGAGCGAGGTCTTAGGCAGACAGATAGAGTGAGCGCCGCACGCGGGTCCGAGAGGGAGAGCGCACACATGATCACTGCGATCGTTCTGATCAACACCGACGTGGACCGCATTCCCGAGATCGCGGAGTCGATCGCCGCGATCGACGGGGTCAGCGAGGTGTACTCGGTCACGGGAGCGCACGATCTGATCGCCATCGTCCGGGTGGCGCGCCACGACGATCTGGCCGACGTGATCCCGGGCCGGATCAGCAAGGTCCCGGGCGTGGCGGCCACGGAGACGCACATCTCCTTCCGTACGTACTCGCAGCACGACCTCGAAGCCGCCTTCGCGATCGGCCTGGAGGAGTAGCGCGGTGCGCGCGCGGGGCCGTAGATGAAGAATCTCTCATCCGCCCTTCACGCTGCGCAGCATCCGCCGGCCGCAGCCTCGGACGCATGGCTTTCTCGAAGCGCATGGCCGCACTGACCGCCGTGGTGGCGATCCCGCTGGGCGTCGCCGCGACCAGCTACGCCCTGACCGACGACCCGGAGGACCCCACGCCGCCCGCCCGGGTGGAGATGGAGGGCGGCTCGTCCTCCCCGGCGGAGTCCACCTCGCCGTCGTCCGGGACGTCGCCGGGCGAGGAGACGGGCAAGGAGACGGTCTCGCCCCCGCCGGTACGCGACGGGCCCACCACCGATCCGTCGGGCACCGCGAGCGACGACGACGGGGACGACACCGGGGACGACACCGGGGACGACACCGGCGGCGGCAACGACGACGAGTCCGACGACTGATCGATGATCTCCGCGCGTGCCCGCATTCTTCTTCTCCTGCTGGTGGTGATGACGGCAGCCCTCGCCGCCGTCGCCGGCACCACACGCTCCATCCTGCTGCGCGACCTGGACCACCGCGTCGACCGGCTGCTGGCGCAGGAGACGCGGGAGTTCGCGAGCCTCTACGAGCGGGGCGTCGACCCCGAGACGAGCCGTCCCTTCACCGATCCGACGCGGCTGCTGACGGTCTTCCTGGAGCGGCAGTACGCCGACCCGGACGAGGAGCTGCTGGGCCTGGTGCGCCAGCCCGGCCCGGGGCCGAAGCAGCTCGTCCAGCCGCGGGATCTGACGATGTCCCGGCCGCTGGAGGAGGACGACGCGGGCCGCCGGACGATCTTCGAGTCCGACGACCGTACGGGCTCCCTCGACCGGCCCTCGGGCGAGGTGCGCTGGGCCAAGGTCGGCATCGGCGCCAAGGAGGAGCCGGACGCGGCGGCGTTCGTCGTCGCCATCCACACCGAGCGCGAACGCGAGCAGGTGGGCGATGTGTTCGTCATCATGCTGATGATCTCGGCCATGGCGCTGGTGGTCGTCAGCGCCATCGGCTGGGCGGTGGCGGGCCGCATCCTCGCGCCCGTGCGGCTGGTGGGCCAGACCGCCGCGCAGTTGACGGAGCAGGATCTGACCCGGCGGATCCCGGTGCGCGGGCGGGCCGACCGGGACGAGACGGCGGCGCTGGCGGCGACGTTCAACGCCATGCTGGACCGGCTGGAGCGGGCGTTCGCCGCGCAGCGGGAGTTCGTCGACGACGCCGGGCACGAGCTGCGGACGCCCATCACCATCGTGCGCGGGCATCTGGAGCTGATGGGCGAGGACCCGGCGGAGCGCGAGGAGACGCTGCGGCTGGTCACCGACGAGCTGGACCGGATGACCCGGATCGTGGAGGACCTGCTGCTGCTCGCCAAGGCCGAGCGGCCGGACTTCGTCGACCCGGAGCCGGTGCAGTTGGCGGAGCTGACCGCGGACGTCTTCGTCAAGGCCAGAACGCTGGGCGAGCGGGACTGGGAGCTGAGCGAGGTCGCCGAGGGCGAGAGGCGCCTCGACCCGCAGCGCGTCACGCAGGCCATGGTGCAGCTCGCCCAGAACGCGGTGCAGCACACCGCGCCCGGCGGGCACATCCGGATCGGCTCGCGGGCCGCCGACGGGCACGTCGAGCTCTACGTCGCCGACAGCGGCCCCGGCATCCCGCCGCAGGACGCCGACCTCATCTTCGAACGCTTCCGCCGCGGCACCGCGCGCCGCGGCTCCCGCGGCGGCGGCGCGGGCCTGGGCCTGGCCATCGTCAAGGCCATCGCCGAGGGCCACCGCGGCCACGTCGAACTGAGCCCCACCGACGGCGGTGGGGCCACCTTTACCCTGATCCTTCAGGAGGGTCTGTGATGAACCGGATTCTCATCGCCGAGGACGAGGAACGCATCGCCTCCTTCGTGGAGAAGGGGCTGCGCGCCAACGGCTTCACCACCACCGTCGCCGCGGACGGCGACACCGCGTACGAGTTCGCCCTGACCGGCGGCTTCGACCTGGTCGTCCTCGACATCGGGCTGCCGGTGCTGGACGGCTTCACCGTGCTGCGCCAGTTGCGCGAGGCGCGCTCGACGGTGCCGGTGATCGTGCTCACCGCGCGGGCGTCGGTCACCGACACCGTCGCCGGGCTCGAAGGCGGCGCCGACGACTACATGACCAAGCCGTTCCGCTTCGAGGAGCTGCTCGCCCGGGTGCGGCTGCGGCTGCGGACGGCGGCGCGGGCGCCGGAGGTGACGGTGCTGCGCAGCGGCGACCTCTCGCTCGACCTGCGCACGCGCCGGGCGCAGGCCGGCGGGCGCATGGTGGACCTGACGGCCCGTGAGTTCGTGCTCCTGGAACTCTTCCTGCGCCACGCCGGGCAGGTGCTCTCGCGCGAGCAGATCCTCTCCCACGTGTGGGGCTACGACTTCGACCCGGGCTCCAACATCGTGGACGTGTACGTACGCGCGCTGCGCAAGAAGATGGGCGCCGAGCGGGTGGAGACCGTACGCGGCATGGGCTACCGGCTGCCCGCCCGCCGGCCGGATGAACCCGAGCCGTCACGCTGACACCCTTTCGGGTGACACCCGGGTAAAAGGTGAAATCTCCTTAATCTTCGGCTCATCAGGGGCTCACGGCCGCCGCAGAGGCTCTTTCCCGTGAGCCTCTCCCTTCGCCAGACCGCGACGTTGTGCGTGGCCCTCAGCATCTGCGCCCTGCTGGCCGTCCCGGGCAACGCCCCGGGGCTGACGGCCGACGGGCGCCTGACCCTCGCGGTGTTCGCCCTGGCGACCTGCGCCTGGATCGGCACGCCGATCGACGACACGTTCATCGCGCTGGGCGCCGGGCTCGCGCTCGTCGTCACCGGGGTGCTGGACAGCGAGACGCTGTTCGGCACCCTGGGCGACGAGACCGTGTGGCTGCTGATCTGCGCGTTCGTGCTCGCCGCCGCGGTGGCGGGTACGGGCCTGGCGGGCCGGGCGGCGGCGTTCCTGGTCACCGGGGCGCGCTCCGTACGGCAGTTGGTGCATCTGACCACCGCGGCGCTCGTCGTCACCGCCTTCGCCGTCCCGGCCACCTCCGGCCGGGCGGCGCTCGCGCTGCCGGTGTTCCTCGCCCTGGCCAAGGCGCTGGGCGAGCGGAAGCGACTGGTGGTGATGCTGGCACTGCTCTTCCCCACCGTCATCCTGCTCTCCGCGGTGGCGACCCTCATCGGCGCCGGGGCGCACCTGATCACCGTGTCGGTGCTGTGGGAGGCGACCGGGGAGCAGATCGGCTTCACCGAGTGGCTGCTGCTCGGGCTGCCGCTGGCGATCGCCACCGCCCATCTCGCCGCCGAGGTGGTGCTGCTGACGATGACGAAGCGCGCGGACCGCAAGGGCCCGGTGCACCTGACCGCAGAACAGATCCAGGAGCACACCGAACAGCCGGTCACCGGGCCGCTGTCGCAGGCCGAGGCGCGGTGCGCGCTGCTGCTCGGCACGGTGGTGGTGCTGTGGTGCAGCGAACCGCTGCACCGGGTGCCGCCGGCGGTCGTGGCGCTGATCGGCGCGGTGGTCGCGGCGTCGCCGGTGATAGGGACCGTACGGCTGAAGGACGCGCTGCGCACGGTGCCGTGGTCGCTGCTGCTGTTCATGGCGGCGACGATGGCGATGGGCATCGCGCTGTCGCAGTCGAAGGCCGCCGCGTGGCTGGTCTCCGGGCTCCCGGGCGGCTCGTCGGTGCCGGCGTGGGCGTTCCTGGCCGGGGTGGTCGCCGTGAGCACCGCCGCGCATCTCGTGCTGCAGTCCCGCTCCGCGCGCTCCAGCGTGCTCGTCCCGCTGGTCATCGCCGCGGCGCTGGCCGCCGGCGTCAACCCGGTCGCCGCCGCGCTGGCGTCCACCGCGGCTGCCGGCTTCTGCCAGACCCTGCCGGCGTCCGCCAAGCCCGTCGCGCTCTTCTCGGACATACCGGGCGTGGCGACGTACACGCCGCGGGACCTGCTGCGTACGGCCGCGGTGCTGGCGCCGCTGACGGCCGCGCTGGTGCTGCTCTTCGCCCTCGCCGTCTGGCCGCTGCTCGGCGTGCCCGTCCTCGACCGCTGAACCTCCGCTCGCCGGCCGCCGGCCCTCGTCCCTCCCTCCGACCCTCAGGAGATCTCATGCTCGACCGCGTCGTCGTCGCCCCCAGCGGCTTCAAGGAATCCCTGTCCGCCGAGGCCGCCGCCGAGGCCATCGCCGAAGGCGTCGGCCGGGTGCTGCCCGACACCGCCGTCGACCTGATCCCCCTCGTCGACGGCGGCGAGGGTACGGCGCAGGCGCTGGCCGCCGCGACCGGCGGGCGGCTCGTCCCGTACACCGCCACCGGCCCGCTCGGCGACCGGCTGGAGACCCACTTCGCCCTCCTCGGCGACGGCACCACCGCGGTGGTGGAGATGGCGGCCGTCGCGGGCCTGGCGCTCGTGCCGCACCCGCGGCGCGATCCGGGCGGCACCACGACGTACGGGGTCGGCGAGCTGATCCGCGCCGCGCTCGACCACGGTGTCCGCCGCATCATCGTCGGCTGCGGCGACTCCGGCACCTCCGACGGCGGTGCCGGTGCCCTGACGGCCCTGGGCGCCCGGCTGTCCGACGCCGAAGGACGCGACCTCGCCCCCGGCGGCTCCGCCCTCGCCCGCCTCGCGCGCATCGACACCGCGGGGCTCGACCCCCGGCTCGCCGAAACGGAGCTGCTCGTCGCCTGCAACCCGTACAACGTGCTCTGCGGCCCCCGCGGCGTCGCCCGCGTCTTCGGCCCGCAGAAAGGCGCCTCCCCGCAGCAGGTCGAGGAGCTGGCCGCCGCCCTCGACCGCTGGGCCGGCGTCCTCACCCGCGACCTCCCGGCCCCCGGCACCGACCTGCGCCTGGGCGCCGGCACGGGCGCCTCCGGCGGCCTCGGCGCGGGCCTCGCGGCGGTCGGCGCCCGCCTCCTTCCCCGCTTCGAGGTGCTCCTCGGCCATCTCGACCTCGACGCCCGGCTGGCCGCCGCCGACCTCGTCATCACCGCGGAGGGCGCCCTCGACCACCAGACCCCGCGCGGCAAGGTGCCCGCGGAGGTGGCGCGCCGCGCCAAGCTCCACGGCCGCCCGGTCCTGGCCCTCGCCGGCACCATCGGCGAGGGCGCACACGAGATCCACGACACGGGCGTCGACGCCTACGGGACCATCATCCCGGGCCCGATGGCGCTGCCCGAAGCACTGCTGCACGCCCGGGAGTTCCTGGCGGACGCGGCGGAACGGACGCTGCGCATGGTGCTGATCGGCAGCACCCTCGCGGGCCGCCCGGCCGCCCCCGTGCCCGCGGCGGCGGTGCGGCCGCCGGCCTGAGCCGGGGGACGGCCGCGGAGGCACGGCGTCGCCTGCGGCGGGCCGGCGGGAGCGGCCGGCGGCGAGGGCACGTACCGCACGCACGCGTGCACCGCCCCGGGGCGGCGCCGCGGACGGCGCACGCCGGGCGGCCGCCGTCAGGCCGCCGCCGGGGCCCCGCCTCCGGCCGGTACCGCGCCCAAGGCGGGTACGCAGCGGCCGTCCACCGTGCGGTACGACCACCGCGCACCGTCGCGCACCAGCGACCCCAGCGCCGCCAGGAAGCGGTCCACGTGCTCGTCCGGCGTCCCCGCCCCGAAGCTCACCCGCACCGCGTTCAGCGGCCGTTCCCCCTCGGACGCGCCGCCCCCGCACTCGGCCGACTCCCCCGCCTCGCCGAGCAGCGCCCGCACCAGCGGGTGCGCGCAGAACAGCCCGTCGCGCACCCCGATCCCGTGCTCCGCCGACAGCGCCGCCGCCAGATGCGAGCTGCTCCAGCCGTCGACCACGAACGAGATCACCCCGACCCGCGCCGCGTCCGCGCCGAACAGCGACAGCACCCGCACCCCCGGCAGCGCCGCAAGCCCCGCGAGGACCCGTGCCACCAGCGCCCGCTCCCGCTCCACCAGCGCGTCGAACCCCGCCTGCGTCAGCGCCTTGCAGGCCGATGCGATCGCGTACGCGCCGATGACGTTCGGCGAGCCCGCCTCGTGCCGCGCCGCCGTCGTCTGCCACTCGACGTCCAGTCCCCCGTCCGCCGCGCGCAGCACCCGCCGGCTGGCGCCGCCGCCCGCGAGATACGGCGGCGCCGCCTGGAGCCAGTCCGCCCGGCCGGCCAGGACGCCGGCGCCGAAGGGTGCGTACAGCTTGTGCCCGGAGAAGGCCACCCAGTCCACGCCCAGGTCCGCCACGTCCACCGGGTGGTGCGGCGCCAGCTGCGCCGCGTCCAGGACCAGCCGCGCCCCGTGCCGGTGCGCCGCCGCGGTCAGCTCCCGTACGGGCCACAGCTCGCCGGTGACGTTCGAAGCGCCGGTGACGCACACCAGCGCAGGACCGTCGCCGACCCGCGCGGCGAGCGCCGAGTCCAGCGCCGCCACCGCCTGCTCGGGGCCGGCGGGCGCGGCGAGCACGGTGACCCGGCCGGCCGCGGACCCGTCGTGCTGCCAGGGCAGCAGGGCGGCGTGGTGCTCGGTCTCGAAGACGTAGACCTCGGTCCCCGGCGGCAGCGCGGTCGCCAGCAGGTTGAGCGAGTCGGTGGTGGAGCGGGTGAAGACGACCTGGTCGTCGGGGCGGCAGCCGAGGAACCCGGCGACCGTCGCACGGCTGGACTCGAAGAGTTCGGTGGACAGTTGCGAGAGGTAGCCGGCGCCGCGGTGCACGCGCCGTAGTACGGCGCGTATGCGGCGACGTCGTCCCAGACGCGCTGCAGCGCCGGGGCGCTGGCGGCGTAGTCCAGGGCGGCGTACTCGGCGTCGCCGCCGGTGACGAGCGGGGCGCGGACGTCCCGGCCGAGGACGGGCAGACAGGCGGGCGTGAGCGTGGACGCGGACATGCGGAACTCCCGTGAGCAGGCGTGGAGATGCGGGGTGACGGGCCCGTACGGCCCGGAAAGGACGCGCGCGGCACCCGGCGGAAAGACGCGCGCAGCGGCGGCGGGGCGGCTGGCCCCTAGCGCATTCGCTTGCTCACGGCGGAACTCCCTCGGCCGACCAGGACCCCTGGATTCGCGAGGGGTCCGCGCTTGCCGCAGACCTCGCTGCCTGCGGCCCGGTCATCACCCGGGGCACCCCGCCACGGACGGAGGGTTGCCGGACAGCGGGCCGGGGCCTTGATCGCTGTCGCTCGTGACCTGGTCAGGAGTATGCGCACCGGAGAGCCGCGGCGCAACCCGGTTGCCCGGACTGTCCGCAACTCTCCGGATATCGGCGGGGAGTGACCCGGAGCAGGAGGTCCCCCCGCGTCCGCCTCAGCCGTTGCTGGCCGCGACCCAGCGCTCCAGCACGCGCAGCGCCGCCCCCGAGTCGATCGACTCCGCGGCCCGTACGATGCCCGTCGCGATCCGGTCCGGCAGCGGGCCGTCCGCGTCGGTGTCCAGGGCCGTGAGCGCCGCCGCCGCGTTCAGCAGCACCGCGTCGCGCACCGGGCCGGTCTCGCCGGCCAGCAGCCGGCGGGCGACGTCGGCGTTGTACGAGGCGTCCGCGCCCCGCAGCGCCTCCACCGGCACCAGCTCGATGCCCACGTCCCGCGGGTCGAAGCGCTCCTGGCGCACCGCGCCGCCGCGCACGGTCCACACCTGGGAGGTGGCCGTCGTCGTCAGCTCGTCCAGCCCGTCGTCGCCGCGGAAGACCAGCGCCGAGGTGCCGCGCTCGGCCAGCACCCCGGCCATGATCGGCGCCATCCGGGCGTCCGCGACGCCGGTGGCCTGCGCCCCGACCCGGGCCGGGTTGGTGAGCGGGCCGAGGAAGTTGAACGGGGTGCTGACGCCCAGCTCCTTGCGGGTCTGGGCGACGTGCCGCATCGCGGGGTGGAACTTCACCGCGAAGCAGAACGTGATGCCCGCCTCCTCCGCGACCTCGGCGACCCGCTCGGGGGCCAGGTCGAGGTTGACCCCCAGCTTCTCCAGCACGTCGGAGGCGCCGGAGGCGGAGGACGCGGCCCGGTTGCCGTGCTTGACGACCTTCGCGCCGGTCCCGGCGACGACGATCGCGGACATGGTGGAGATGTTGACGGTACGGGCCCGGTCGCCGCCGGTGCCCACGACGTCCACGGTCGGGCCGGGGACGGAGATGGTGTTGGCGTGCGCGTACATCGTGCGGACGAGCCCGGAGATCTCCGCGACCGTCTCGCCCTTGGCGCGCAGGGCGACGGCGAATCCGGCGATCTGCGCGTTGCTCGCGGTGCCCGACATGATCTGGTCCATGGCCCAGGCGGTGTCCTCGGCGCCCAGGTCCTGCCCGGCGATCAGCGCGCTGATGACATCCGGCCAGGAACGCGCCGCCGTGCTGTCGCCTCCTGCTGCCGTCTGCACGCTCATGGCACACCGTCCCGGGGGTCGTCTCAGTTGTCGGGCGTCAGCCTATCGACCGCAGAATACGCCGAAGGGCCCCCGTCCAACTGCTGGACGGGGGCCCCGGCGGTGATCGCCCGGCGGCGGACAGGCCCTAGTGGTGCCCGTGGCCGCTGGTGATCTCCTCGTACTCGCGCCGGGTCGGCTTCGGGATCTGGCCGGCCTCGCCGTAGTAGCTCTGCGACAGCCTGGCCCGCAGCTTCTCCACCGGGCCCTGCTTGCGCACCACGCCGTTGTCGTCGACCGTTGGGCCGAGCTCCAGCGGCGCGTGCTGGTCGTGCGCGGTGAGCTTGTGCAGCTCCTCCTGCGACAGCGGCTCGTGCACCTCGATGAACTCGCCGTGCGGCAGCCGCTTGATGATGCCCGTCTCCCGGCCGTGCAGGACCTTCTCACGGTCCCGCCGCTGCAGCCCGAGGCAGATGCGCCGGGTGATCCAGAAGGCCAGCACCGGGGCGACGAAGAAGGCGACCCGCACGAACCAGGTGATCGATTCGATCGAGAGGTGGAAGTGCGTGGCCCACAGGTCGTTGCCGCCGGCCATCAGCAGCACGAAGACCCAGGTCAGCCAGGCCACACCGAAGGCGGTGCGGGTCGGCACGTTGCGCGGGCGGTCCAGGGTGTGGTGCTCGCGGCGGTCACCGGTGACCCAGGCCTCGAAGAACGGGTAGGCGACCAGCGCGACCGGAACGATGCCGACGATGATCAGCGGGATGAACACCCCGAAGTTGATCGTGTATCCGCCCGGGATGACCCATTCCCACCCTGGCATGAACCGGATCAGGCCCTCGGTCCAGCCCATGTACCAGTCCGGTTGGGCTCCGGTGGAGACCAGGTCCGGTCGGTAGGGTCCGAGATCCCAGACCGGGTTGATGGTGAACATCCCCGCGATCACGGTGATGATGCCGAAGATGAGGAAGAAGAACCCGCCCGCCTTCGCCACGTAGACCGGCATGAAGGGCATGCCCACGACGTTGTCGTTGGTCTTG
The DNA here is from genome assembly GCF_039871555.1 of Streptomyces sp. B5E4. Lineage (NCBI taxonomy): Bacteria > Bacillati > Actinomycetota > Actinomycetes > Kitasatosporales > Streptomycetaceae > Streptomyces > Streptomyces sp. B5E4. The sequence goes on along the minus strand of NZ_JBDPMI010000005.1, from coordinate 109,085 downwards.
CCGGCACCCGCGTACTGGGTGTGCTTGTGGTAGAAGACCAGGATCAGGTGGACCACGAAGAGTCCCAGCATGATGCCCGGCACCAGGAGCACGTGGATCGAGAAGAATCTCGGAATGATGTCCGTCCCGGGGAACTCACCGCCCCACAGGAAGAACGCCAGGTACGTGCCGACCACCGGGGTGGCGAGCGTCGCGCCCTCCATGAACCGGACGCCGGTGCCGGACAGCAGGTCGTCGGGCAGCGAGTAGCCGGTGAAGCCGGCGATGCAGCCGAGGACCAGCAGAGTGAAGCCGAAGAGCCAGTTGACCTCGCGCGGCTTGCGGAACGCACCGGTGAAGAAGACGCGCATCATGTGCGTCGCCATCGCCGCGATGAAGATCAGCGCGGACCAGTGGTGGATCTGCCGGATGAGCAGCCCGCCGCGGACGTCGAAGCTGATGTCCAGCGTGGAGGCGTACGCCTCGGTCATGTGCACGCCGTTCATCGGCGCGTACGAACCGTGGTACGTGATCTCCGCCATGCTCGGCTTGAAGAAGAGCGTCAGGTACACACCCGTCAGCAACACGATGATGAAGGTGTACATGGCGATCTCCCCGAGCATGAAGGACCAGTGGTCCGGGAAGACCTTGCGGAGGTTCTTACGGCCGGCGGCGTGCAGGCCCAGCCGGGCGTCTGCCCAGTCGGCGACCTTCTCGCCTCTGCTCGGCGGTTTGCGGCGTGTGTCTGTCGTGGTGGTGCTCATCCGCGCTCCCAGAAGCTCGGGCCGACCGGCTCGTCGAAGTCGCCGAGCGCGTACAGGTAGCCCTCGTCATTGACCGTAATCCTCAGCTGCGGCAGGGGGTGGCCTGCCGGGCCGAAGAGCACGCGCGCGCCGTCGGCGAGGTCGAACGTCGACTGGTGGCACGGGCACAGCACGTGGTGCGTCTGCTGCTCGTACAGGCTGACGGGACAGCCGACGTGCGTGCAGATCTTGGAGTAGGCCAGGATGCCCTCGTGTCCCCAGTCCGCCGACCTCGGGTCCTTGATGTCGCCCGGGTGGATCCGGACGAGCATCAGGGCCGCCTTGGCGATTTCCGTGTTGAAGTCGTGGTCGCCTTCCTTCAGCCCTTCGGGCTTGGCGAAGGAGAGGGAACCGACGGTGATGTCCTCGGGGCGCAGCGGCTCGTCGGTGTTCATGTTGATGAGCAGCTTGCCCTTGCCCCACATGGTGTGGCGCAGCTTGGTGCCCGGCAGCGGGCCGAGGTCGCGCAGCAGCACCACGCCGGCGAGCGGCACCAGCGTGAGCGCGCCGAGCATGGTGCGGCGGATGAGCTTGCGGCTGCCGATCGCCGATTCCTCGGTGCCCTGGCGCCACTCGGCCTTGGTGATGGCCTTGGTCTCTTCCGAGGCCTCGATCGGGTGCCGCTCCTGGATCACCTCCACGTCCGACATCAGCGTGCGCGACCAGTGGATCGCGCCGGCGCCGATGCAGAAGAGCGCGAGGCCCAGGGTCACGCCGAGGGCGAAGTTCAGCGCGCTGACGTGGCCGAGCGGGAAGATGTAGACGATCTTGTCGACGTCGATGGCGACGAACGCCGCGATGAAACCGATGGTCGCCAGCATCGACACCGTGAACAGCAGCGCCACGGTGCGCTCGGACCGCTTGGCGGCACGCTCGTCGATGTCCTGCTTGCGCGGCTCGTGCGGCGGCATGCCGGGGTTGGCGAACGGGTCGCGCTCCTCGACCGCGACGCCCCCGCCCTCCTCGCCCTCCCGGACGGTCGGCAGGTGCTCGCCGTTGTTCTCGTTCTCAGAGCCAGCCTGGCTACTCATGACTTCCTGGCCTTTGCAGTCCGGGCGGTGATCCAGATCGTCAGGACGACGAGGGAGCCGAGCCCGAAGACCCAGGCGAACAGACCCTCGCTCACGGGGCCGAGGCCGCCGAGGCTGAAGCCACCGGGCGACTCGGCCTCGTCACCGCCGACCTCGTCGAGGTAGGCGATGATGTCCTGCTTGTCCGTGGTCGTCAGCAGTTTGTCGGGGAAGGACGGCATGTTCTGCGGGCCGGTCTGCATGGCCTCGTACATGTGCTTCGGGTCCACGCCGTCGATGCTCGGCGCGTACTTGCCGTCCGTCAGGGCGCCGCCCTTGCCGGTGAAGTTGTGGCACTGCGCGCAGTTGGTGCGGAACAGGTCACCGCCGCGGGCGACGTCGCCGCCCGCCGGGTCGTACTGGCTCTCCTCGGGGACCGCCGGGCCCGGGCCCAGGGAGGCGACGTACGCGGCGAGCTGGTCGATCTCCTTCTGGGTGTAGATGTTCGGCTTCTTCGGCGCCTGGGCGCCCTGCTGCTGCAGGGGCATCCGGCCCGTGGAGACCTGGAAGTCCACCGCCGCCGCGCCGACGCCCACGAGGCTGGGGCCGTCGCTGGAGCCCTGCCCGCCGGTGCCGTGGCAGCTCGCGCAGCCGACCCGGTAGAGCTTCTGCCCCTCTTCGACGGCGAGGGACTGTGCGCTGGTCTCGTCGGCCTGCGCCTTACCGGTGGGCGCGAATGTGGCGTACAGCCCCCCGGTGGCCGCCAGCGCGATGAGTAGGACGACGAGCGCCGCCAGCGGATGGCGCCGTCGTGCGGAGAGCTTTTTCACGGATTACCCCGGTATCAGGATCTTCAGCGTCGGTGTGCTTCTCGGTGCCGGCTCCCCGGCCGGTTACTTGATCAAGTAGATCGTGGCGAAGAGGCCGATCCAGACCACGTCGACGAAGTGCCAGTAGTAGGACACCACGATCGCGGCGGTCGCCTGCTGGTGCGTGAACCGTCTGGCCGCGTAGGTGCGTCCCAGGACCAGCAGGAAGGCGATCAGGCCGCCCGTCACGTGCAGTCCGTGGAAGCCGGTGGTCAGATAGAACACCGAGCCGTACGGGCCGGAGGAGAGCGTGATGCCCTCGTGCACCAGCTCCACGTACTCGGTGACCTGCCCGGCGATGAAGACGGCACCCATGATGAAGGTCACCGAGAACCACATGCGCAGCTTCTTCACGTCACCGCGCTCGGCGGCGAACACGCCGAGCTGGCAGGTGAGCGAGGAGAGCACCAGGATCGTGGTGTTGCCGAGTGCGAACGGAACGTTGAGGGTGTCGGCCTGTTCCCCCCAGAAGTCCGCTCCCATCACCGAACGCAGGGTGAAGTACATCGCGAAGAGGGCCGCGAAGAACATCAGCTCGGAACTCAGCCAGATGATGGTTCCGACGCTGGTGAGGTTCGGCCGGTTGACCGACGGGTGCGCGTGCCCGGTCTCTACTGCTGCTGTTGCTGTCGCCACGTCCGACATTATGTCGGTCCCTTATCTCCGCCTCACTCCGGGGGGTGCCGTTCGGAGTGTCAAGGCCCTGCGGAGGGGCCCTGGACTGCACCGCCGCATGCCGGGCGGAGTAGCATCCGCGGTGAGAGCGGTGCCCGAGAACCACCGGAGGAACCATGGAGTCGACGGCCGCAGGACCGGTCAACGTACTGGTCTACAGCGACGACGCGAACACGCGCGAGCAGGTCCGGCTCGCCGCCGGCCGCCGGCCCGCGGCGGATCTGCCGCCCGTGGAGTACGTCGAGTGCGCCACGCTCCCCGCGGTGCTGGCGGAGCTGGAGCGGGGCGGCATCGACGCCTGCGTGCTCGACGGCGAGGCGGTGCCGGCCGGCGGCATGGGCGTGTGCCGCCAGATCAAGGACGAGATCTTCCAGTGCCCGCCCGTCCTGCTGCTCATCGGCCGCCCGCAGGACGCCTGGCTGGCGACCTGGAGCCGGGCGGAGGCCACCGTGGCGCACCCGGTCGACCCGGCGGCGCTCGCGGACGGTCTGGCGGGCGTGCTGCGGACGCGGCTGGCCGTCGGCGCCTGAGGGCGGCCGGCGTCTGAGGAGTTCGCGCTTCCCGGCCGGGCCTTCCGGCCGTCGGCCGGGCAGGGCGTCTCAGACCGCGGGCCGCAGCCGGCTCGCGTCGGCCGGGCCGCCGCCGTCGCGTACGCCGGGCGTCAGGGCGCTGCCCTCCTGCCACTTGGTCCAGGAGAGGTTCCAGTCCCCGAAGCCGTTGCCGAACGGGGCCATGTCGTCGCCGAAGCTGTTGACGACCTCCACGATGTCGCCGGGCCGTACGGTCTTGAAGAACCAGGCGGCGTTGTCGGTGCTCATTCCGGTGCAGCCGTGGCTGACGTTGGCGGAGCCCTGCGAGCCCACGGACCAGGGCGCGGCGTGCACGTACTCGCCGCTCCAGGTGACCCGGGTCGCCCAGGACACCTGCAGGTCGTAGTCCTCGCCGGTGCCGCCGACCCCGATGCTGGCACCGGTCATCCGGACGCTCGACTGCTTCTCCAGGACCACCTTCTTGCCGTTGCGGGTCTCGAAGCCCGCCTTGCCGGTGGTCACCGGGATGGTCTTGATCGCCTTGCCGTTGCGGAAGACGGTCATCTCGTGCGTGGCGGCGTCGGTGACCGCCTCGATGCGGTCGCCGATCTTCAGTTCGAGGGGTTTCGTGGCGCTCACGTAGACGCCCTCGCGCACCTTCACGCCCTCCAGCCTGCTCTCCAGCCGGACCCGGGCGCCCGCGGGCCAGTAGTCCTGGGGACGGTAGTGGAGTTCCTTGTTGCCGACCCAGTACCAGGCGCCCGCGACCACGGGAGTCGAGCTGACCTTCAGCCCGCGCTCGACGACGGCCCGTTCCGCCTGGGTCTTCACGGCCCGGTCGAGCTTGACCGTCAGGGGCTGGCCGACGCCGTACGTGCCCTTGTCGGGGCCCAGCTCGACCTTCATCGGCTTCTTGGTCCTGGCCTTCGAGGTGCGGTACGTCAGCCGCTTGCGGCCGGGCGTACCGTCGTCGTTCTCGGTGCTCACCTCGACGCTGTACCGGGACCGGGAGGCCAGCGGCACGGTGCTGCGCCAGGTGTGGCCGTCCTCGGACAGCCGGCCGCGTACGTACCGGCCGCTCTCGTCCACGGCCGTGACGTCGGTGATGCGGGCCTGTCCCTGGGCGGTGACCTCCAGGTCCTCCGAGGGGTCGGCACGATCGCTGTCATCGGCCAGGCCGGCGAGGGTGATCCGGCCGGCGGGCTCTCCCGGCTCGCGGGCCAGCGGATGGCCGCCCGCGCCGCATGCGGCGAGGCCGGGGGCGAGGGCGACCAACAGCAACGAACAACTGACTGCCGTGCGGCGATGGGGCGTTTGGCTCATGATCACACGCTAGGCAGATGCACAACGCGACGCGCGGTGTGTGGGCCATACGAGGGGGCCGCGGCACCCGTTCGGCGTGCCGCGGCCCCTCGGTGGAGCTGTGCTGTCGTGCGTGCTACTGGTTCTGGTCCACCCCGCGGTAGTACTCGAAGACCCAGCCGTAGAGGCCGACCAGGATCACGGGAATGGAGAAGTACAGCAGCCACCAGTTGAGGACGATGCCGAGGAAGGCGAGCGCACCGCCGATCGCCAGCGACAGCGGCTGCCAGCTGTGCGGGCTGAAGAAGCCCAGCTCGCCGGCGTCGTCGGCGACCTCCGCCTCCTTGTTGTCCTGCGCCCCGGTGTCGACCCGGCGGGCCGTGAAGACCAGGTAGTACCCGATCATCGCGGTCAGGCCGAAGGCCAGGAACAGCGCGGTGGTGCCGACCGGCTCCTTCGACCAGTAGCCGTAGACGATCGCCGCGACCAGGACGAAGGCGGCGAGCCAGCCGAACATGTGGCCCTGGATCTTCACTTCGCTTCCCCTTCGCTGCCGCCGCCGACGAGCGTCTTGGCACCGGCGCCGTGACCGTGGCCGACCTGGGCCGCCGCGATCTCGGGATGGTGCAGGTCGAAGGCCGGCGATTCGGACCGGATGCGCGGCAGCGACGTGAAGTTGTGCCGCGGCGGCGGGCAGGACGTGGCCCACTCCAGCGAGCGGCCGTAGCCCCACGGGTCGTCGACCTCGATCTTCTTGCCGTACTTCGCCGTCTTCCACACGTTGTAGAAGAACGGCAGCATCGACATGCCGAGCAGGAACGAGCTGATCGTCGAGAAGGTGTTCAGGGCGGTGAAGCCGTCGGCCGCGAGGTAGTCCGCGTACCGCCGGGGCATGCCCTCGGCGCCCAGCCAGTGCTGCACCAGGAACGTGCCGTGGAAGCCGATGAACAGCGTCCAGAAGGTGATCTTTCCGAGCGTCTCGTCGAGCATCTTGCCGGTGAACTTGGGCCACCAGAAGTGGAAGCCCGCGAACATCGCGAAGACGACGGTGCCGAAGACCACGTAGTGGAAGTGGGCCACCACGAAGTACGAGTCGGAGACGTGGAAGTCCAGCGGCGGCGAGGCCAGGATGACACCGGTCAGACCGCCGAAGGCGAACGTCACCAGGAAGCCGATGGACCAGAGCATCGGTGTCTCGAAACTCAGTGATCCCTTCCACATCGTGCCGATCCAGTTGAAGAACTTCACTCCTGTCGGCACCGCGATCAGCATCGTCATGAACGCGAAGAACGGTAGGAGTACGCCACCTGTCACGTACATGTGGTGCGCCCACACGGTCACGGACAGGCCGGCGATGGAGATCGTGGCGGCCACCAGGCCGATGTAGCCGAACATCGGCTTGCGGCTGAAGACCGGGATGATCTCGGAGATGATGCCGAAGAACGGCAGCGCGATGATGTACACCTCTGGATGCCCGAAGAACCAGAAGAGGTGCTGCCAGAGCAGCGCACCGCCGTTGGCCGGATCGAAGATGTGCGCCCCGAACTTGCGGTCCGCCTCCAGCGCGAGCAGCGCGGCGGCCAGCACCGGGAAGGCGAGCAGCACCAGCACACCGGTGAGAAGCACGTTCCAGGTGAAGATCGGCATGCGGAACATCGTCAGACCGGGCGCCCGCATGCAGATGATGGTGGTGATGAAGTTGACCGAGCCGAGGATGGTGCCGAAGCCGGAGAGCGCCAGACCCATGATCCACATGTCGGCGCCGACGCCCGGCGAGCGCACCGCGTCGGAGAGCGGCGTGTACGCGAACCAGCCGAAGTCGGCCGCGCCCTGCGGGGTGATGAAGCCGGCGACGGCGATCAGCGACCCGAAGAGGTACAGCCAGTACGCGAACATGTTCAGCCGCGGGAACGCCACGTCCGGCGCGCCGATCTGCAGCGGCATGATCCAGTTCGCGAAGCCCGCGAAGAGCGGCGTCGCGAACATCAGCAGCATGATCGTGCCGTGCATCGTGAACGCCTGGTTGAACTGCTCGTTGCTCATCACCTGCGTGCCCGGCCGGGCCAGCTCGGCGCGCATGAACAGCGCCAGCACACCGCCGACGATGAAGAAGAAGAACGACGTCGCCAGGTACAGCGTGCCGATCGTCTTGTGGTCGGTGGTCGTCAGCCACTTGACCACGACGTTGCCGGGCTCGCGGCGGCGCGCGGGCACCTCGTCCTCGTATGCGTCTTCGTCCGCGCCCGCGGCCGCCGCACCCTGGGGTTCGTTGAGGATGCTCATTGTTGGTTGGTCTCCGCATTCCTAGCGGCGTCGGTCTGGGGGATGCCCGCCGGGATGTACCCGGTCTGGCCCTTGTCGGCCAGCTTCTGCAGGTGCTCCTGGTACTTCTCCGGGGAGACCACCTTCACGTTGAAGAGCATCCGGGAGTGGTCCGTGCCGCACAGCTCGGCGCACTTGCCCAGGAAGGTGCCCTCCTTGTTGGGGGTCACCTCGAAGACGTTGGTGTGGCCGGGGATGACGTCCTGCTTCATCAGGAACGGCACCACCCAGAAGGAGTGGATGACGTCCCGGGAGGTCAGCACGAACTGGACCGTCTCACCCTTGGGGAGGACCAGCGTGGGACCCGGGTTGCCGGTCTGCTCGTTCTCGCTGGCGGGCACGCCGTAGTCGTAGACGCCCTCGGCGCCCTTCGGCACGGCCTCGAAGTCCCGGTCGGGGATGGCGTCGAGCTCCTTGGGCCGCTTCGCCGGCGTGGCGGCGTCGCCGTCCAGGTTCTCCAGGTAGTTGAAGCCCCAGCTCCACTGGTAGCCCACCACGTTGATCACGTGGTCCGGCTTCTCCGACGTCTCCAGCAGCTTGCTCTCGTCGCGCGCGGTGAAGTAGAAGAACACCGCCACGACGATCAGCGGGACGACCGTGTACAGCGCCTCGATGGGCAGGTTGTACCGGACCTGGGCCGGGACCTCGATCTTGGTCCTGGAGCGGCGGTGGAAGATGACGCTCCACAGGATCAGGCCCCAGACGAGCACCCCGACGGCCAGTGCGGCCGCCCAGGAACCCTGCCACAGGGAGAGGATCCGCGGCGCCTCCTCGGTGGCCGGCGTGGGCATGCCCAGGCGGGGGAAGTCCTTGTAGGTACAACCGGAGAGGGTGACCAGGACCAGGCCCGCGGCCAGCGCCTGCGGCAGCCTTCGCCGCATCGTGCGCCGCGGCGAGCGGGTACCTCCCGCGGCCGCCTTGTGGCCGCGGGGGAGGTCGGAGCCGTTGTGACTCACGTAGCGCCTTCCCGAGAGTCTCGCCCACGGTCCCTTCGGGCGCGCGGGCAGCAGGTTTGGATGTTTACGCGGACCAAACCCTACTGGACGCCATTTGGGGTCGCTCGGGGAGGGTGCCCTGGCGCGCCGGGGGCACTCCGATGGCGTGGCGGGGGCCGTCAACTCGGTCCCGCCGGTCCCCCGTCGGGGTCCGCCCGGGGCCCGGCCGGGGTCCCGGCGTCGTGGTCCCGGCCGCGCGGACCAGGGGTTAGCGTGGTCGGGTGCCGTACTTCGACGCCGCGTCGTCCGCGCCCCTTCACCCGATCGCCCGGCAGGCGCTGCTCGCCGCGCTCGACGAGGGCTGGGCCGATCCGGCCCGGCTGTACCGGGAGGGCCGCCGGGCGCGCCGGCTGCTGGACGCCGCCCGCGAGACCACCGCGGAGCTGGTCGGCTGCCGCCCGGACGAGCTGGTGTTCACGTCCTCCGGTACGCGCGCGGTCCACGACGGCATCGCCGGGGCGCTGGCGGGCCGCCGCCGCACCGGCCGGCATCTGGTCGTCTCGTCGGTCGAGCACTCCGCGGTCCTGCACTCCGCGGAGGCCCACCGGGCGGCGGACGGGGACGTGACGTACGTGCCGGTCGACCGCGGCGGCCGGGTCGCGCCCGGGGCGTACGCCGAGGCGCTGCGCGCCGATACCGCGCTGGCCTGTCTGCAGTCGGCCAACCACGAGGTCGGCACCGAGCAGCCGGTCGCCGAGGCGGCCGAGGAGTGCCGGGACGCCGGGGTGCCGCTGCTGGTGGACGCGGCGCAGTCGCTGGGCTGGGGACGGGTCGCCGGGCCGTGGTCGCTGCTGGCGGCGAGTGCGCACAAGTGGGGCGGCCCGCCCGGCGTGGGGCTGCTCGCGGTGCGCAAGGGCACCCGCTTCGCGCCGTCGGGCCCGGCCGACGAGCGGGAGTCGGGCCGCGCGCCCGGCTTCGAGAACATCCCGGCCATCGTCGCCACCGCCGCGTCGCTGCGCGCCGTACGCGGGGAGGCGGAGGCCGAGGACGCCCGCCTGCGGGCGCTGGTGGACCGGATCCGTGCGCGGGTGCCGGAGACGGTCGCCGACGTGGAGGTGGTCGGCGATCCGGAGCGCCGGCTGCCGCATCTGGTGACGTTCTCCTGTCTGTACGTGGACGGGGAGGCGCTGCTGCACGCGCTAGACCGGGCGGGTTTCTCGGTCTCGTCCGGGTCTTCGTGCACGTCGAGCACGCTGACGCCGAGCCATGTGCTCAAGGCCATGGGCGTGTTGTCGGAGGGCAACGTGCGCGTGTCGCTGCCGCAGGGGACGTCGGCGGAGGACGTGCAGGGCTTCCTGGGGGCACTGCGGGACGCGGTCGCCGCGGTGCGGGCGGAGCTGGGCACGGTGAGCGGTGCGGCGGAGGAGGCGCCGGGCGGGGAGCTGGTGGTCGACGCGCGCGGCCGGCGCTGCCCCATCCCCGTCATAGAGCTGGCGAAGGTCTTCGACCGGGTGCCGGTGGGCGGCACGGCACTGGTGCTGTCGGACGACGAGGCGGCGCGGCTGGACATCCCGGCGTGGTGCGGGATGCGCGGGCAGGAGTACGTCGGCGAGGAGCCGGCGGCCGGCGGCGGCACGGGCTACCGGGTGCGGCGCAGGAGCTGAGCGGCCGGTCCGTACGGCGGACGCGCGGCGGACGCCCGGCTCGTCCTGTCCGCCGGGCGCCCGCGCGGCACCGTTAGTCCTGCGCCGTCTCCGGCAGGTGCTCCTGCACCTCGGCGGCGGCTTCCTGCCCGTACGCCTTGGTGAACCGGGCGACGAAGTTGCTGCGCTGCAGCTCGTACTCCTGCGGGCCCACGGTCTCGATGACCAGCGTCGCCAGCATGCAGCCGAGCTGCGCCGCCCGCTCCATGCTCACGCCCCAGCTCAGCCCGGACAGGAAGCCGGCCCGGAAGGCGTCGCCGACGCCCGTCGGGTCCGCCTTGCGCTCCTCCTCCGGGCAGCCGACGAGGATCGGCTCCTCGCCGGCGCGGTCGATGCGCACGCCGCGGGCACCGAGCGTGGTCACGCGGGTGCCGACGCGGGTCAGCATCTCCTCGTCGCCCCAGCCGGTCTTGGTCTCGATCAGCCCCTTCTCGTACTCGTTGGAGAAGAGGAACGCGGCGCCCTCGGTGAGGGTGCGGATGCCGTCGCCCTCCATGCGGGCGATCTGCTGGGAGTAGTCGGCGGCGAAGGGGATGCCGCGGGTGCGGCACTCCTCGGTGTGGCGCAGCATCGCCTCGGGGTCGTCGGCGCCGATGGTGACGAGGTCGAGGCCGCCGACGCGGTCGGCGACGGTCTTCAGCTCGATCAGCCGGGCCTCGCTCATGGCGCCGGTGTAGAAGGAGCCGATCTGGTTGTGCTCGGCGTCGGTGGTGACGACGAAGCGCGCGGTGTGCAGCACTTCGGAGATGCGTACGGAGCCGGTGTCGACCCCGTGCCGCTCCAGCCAGTCGCGGTACTCGTCGAAGTCGGGGCCGGCCGCGCCGACGAGGATCGGGCGGGCGCCGAGCTGGCCCATGCCGAAGCAGATGTTGGGTCCGACTCCGCCGCGGCGCACGTCCAGTTTGTCGACGAGGAACGACAGCGAGACTGTGTGCAGTTGGTCTGCGACCAACTGATCGGAGAACCGACCGGGAAAGGTCATGAGATGGTCGGTCGCGATGGAGCCGGAAACGGCAATATGCACGGCGTACGCTCCTGTAGGCGGGGCAGGTAACGCGGGTAGTGCTCACGCTACCGGCTGAACACCGGCCTCCGGACGGGTTCGACCCGGCCAAAACTACCTGATAGTAGGTCTTACCCCTCCTCCCCGCGGATGCGTACGGTCGGGACATGCACAAGGACTCGCGTGCCTCCGCCACCCCCCTCCCGCCGCCGGCCTTTCCGAGCACTGCGCCCCTGGAACTGGACGGCGGCCTCGCCGAGCTGCGCACCGACTGCGCCCGGATGGCGCCGCACTGGTCGGGGCACGCGCACACCCCCTCGGGGCACGTGCCGGACTCCCGGATCAGCGGTCTGGCGCGGATCATGGTCCCGCCGGCGTCCGCGGACCTGCTCCGCGGCATGTCCGAGTACGGCGACTGACCCCTTCGCCCGGTCGGCTCCCCCCGGAGGGAACCGGATCCGCGTGACCGGCGTCCCATCGTCATCCCCGACGAAGGAGCCGAACGGTGAGCACCGAGCACACCCCAGGTCCCGCGCCTGAGCCCGAGCCCGCGCACGCCCGCGCGTCCGGGCCGGACGGCCGGGACGCCGACGACCCGGGCGGTCTCGGCCGGCACGGCGAGCCCGGCCACCCGGACGGCGGCAGGCGCCGGCCCGGCGTGCTGGTGGCCGCGGCCGTCGCCGCCGCGGTGATGCTGACCGGCGGCGGGGTCGCGTACCTGGTGGACCGGACGGACGACGGCGGCGGCGCCGGCTCCGACGGCGGCGAGCCGCCGCCGCTGCGGCTCGACGGGCTCTCCGTGGAGACCGCGGCGACGGGTGCGCGCGGGCCGCTGCGGCTCGTCGGCGAGCTGCCCGAGGGGCCCGACGAGGCGCCGGTGTTCGAGCCGGCGGGCCGGGTCGGGGCCGCCGACGTGGCGCGGCTCGCGGAGGCGCTGGGGATGGACGGCAGGCCCCGCGAGGAGGGCGGCGGCTGGCGCGTCGGCGTCTCGCGCGACGGGCAGGGTCCGCTGCTCCAGGTCCAGGCGGAGGCGCCGGGCGCCTGGACGTACCACCAGTACGGCGGCACGGCCTGCGACCTCCCGCTGCCGGCTCAGCAGGACGGCGGCGACCCGGACGCGGCGGTGACGTCCGCGTGCGAGGCCCCCGCCCCCCGGCCCGGCGGCCAGGCGGGCGACCCGGTGCCCGGGTCCGCGGCGGAGAAGGCCGCGGAGCCGGTGCTCGCGGCGGTGGGCCAGAAGGACGCCGAGGTGGCGGCGGCCGAGCCGTTCGGGGCCGTGCGTACGGTGACGGCGGAGCCGGTCGTCGGCGGCCTGCCGACGACGGGCTGGCAGACGTCGCTGCAGATAGGCGGGGACGGGCAGGTGACCGGCGGCAACGGCTACCTGGCCGCGCCGGCCGAGGCGGACACGTACCCGGTGATCACGGCGGACGCGGCGTTCCGGGAGCTGAACGAGCCCTCGGGCGGCAACGGCGAGGAGCCGGCGGTCGCCCCGGCGTGCGCCTCCGCGGTGCCGTACGAGAAGGGCACGGGGCCCGGCAAGCCGCCGGCCGGCAAGGTGGACCCGTGCATGGGCAGGATGACGCCGACCAAGGTGCGCGGCGCCGAGTTCGGGCTCTCCGCACAGTCGGTGGAGGGGCGGCCGGTGCTGGTGCCGTCCTGGCTGTTCGCGGTGACGAGCGACGCGCCGACCCCGTTCCACGGCGGCAGGCCGGGCACGATCGTCTGGCCGCAACTGGCCGTCGCGCCGGAGTACGTCACCTCCGCCGAACCGAGCACGCCGCCGGTCCCCGAGCCGGCCCCGCCGACATCCGCCCCGGGCGCCGAGCCCGGCGCGGGCGGCGGCTCCGGCAGCGACTCGGGCAGCGCCCCCGGCACGGGCAGCGGCTCGGCGCCGGAATCGCCCGGTCAGGTGGAGCCCGCCGAGCCGGCGCAGCCGCCGTCGTCGGCGCCGGAGGAGCAGCCGGAGAACGGCGGTGCCGTGGGCAGCGCCGTGGGCATCGAGTCGTACTCGGTGTCCGGGCGCACCCTGGAGCTGCACTTCTGGGGCGGCGTGTGCACCGATTACGCGGCGACCGCCGACGAGTCGGACGGCACGGTGACGGTGCGGCTCACCGGCGAGGAAAAGCCGGGCCAGGTCTGCATCAAGATCGCGAAGCGCCTGACGGAGACGGTGGAGCTGTCCGCGCCGCTCGACGGGCGCAGGGTCGTGGACGCGCGAACGGGAGAGCGGGTGGCGGCCAAGGAGGAGTAGTAAGAACTTGCCACGCCGGGCGGCGACGCCCACACAAGCGGAAGGCGGCGGAACCGTGGGGGTTTCCGCCGCCTTCCTCATGCCGGTACGGGCCGCGGCCCGTGCGCTCCGGGCGGTTCGTCAGCTGAAGGAGTCGCCGCAGGCGCAGGAGCCGGTGGCGTTCGGGTTGTCGATCGTGAAGCCCTGCTTCTCGATGGTGTCGACGAAGTCGATGGACGCGCCGGTCAGATACGGGGCGCTCATCCGGTCGGTCACGACCGAGACGCCACCGAAGTCCTTGACGACGTCGCCGTCGAGGTCGCGGTCGTCGAAGAAGAGCTGGTAGCGCAGGCCGGAGCAGCCACCGGGCTGTACGGCGACGCGGAGCTTGAGATCCGGCTGGCCTTCCTGCTCCAGCAGGCTCTTGACCTTCGCCGCAGCGGCGTCGGACAGAATGATGCCGTCGACTGCGGTGGTCTCGCCCTGAACGGTCATTCGCATGTCTCCCGGGTTGTGGACTGCTTGCCGATCGAGTCCAACCGGCCGCGCTCCCGATTCATTCCGGCCGGGGGCGCGCGTTCTTGCTCCTTTCATGCTCGCATACGCCACCACTTCGGGTCATCCGCCCGAGGTCGGAGGAGGGCCGTACGGACCGGGCCGGGGCCCGCGGGCGGCATTCGTCACATTGACGCGAGCACCATCGTCAACCTGACGCGAAGGGGATATGATTAATAACGTCAATGTGACGAAAATGGATGCGCCGGCAGCCCGCCGAGAGCCGAAGAGAAAGGGTGGAGTGCGCTGTGACCACCGCCCAGGACCTTGATGTGACCCCCACGCCCCTCGCCCTGCTGCTGCTCGGGCGGGAGGCCGACCCCTCCAGCGAGCGCGGCGTCGACTGTCCAGGCGACCTGCCCGCCCCTTCGGACCCCGGGCTGGTCGAGCGCGCCCGCGCCGCCAAGGAGCGGCTCGGCGAAAAGGTCTTCGTCCTCGGCCACCACTACCAGCGCGACGAGGTCATCCAGTTCGCCGACGTGACCGGTGACTCGTTCAAGCTGGCCCAGCAGGCCGCCGCCCGCCCCGAGGCGGAGTACATCGTCTTCTGCGGTGTGCACTTCATGGCCGAGTCCGCGGACATCCTCACCTCCGACGCCCAGGCGGTCGTCCTGCCCGACCTGGCGGCCGGCTGCTCCATGGCCGACATGGCCACCGCCGAGCAGGTCGCCGAGTGCTGGGACGTGCTCACCGAGGCCGGTGTGGCGGACGTCACCGTCCCCGTCTCGTACATGAACTCCTCGGCGGACATCAAGGCGTTCACCGGTCGGCACGGCGGCACCATATGTACCTCCTCCAACGCCGAGCGGGCCCTGAACTGGGCGTTCGACCAGCGCGCGGCCGGCACGGGCAAGGTGCTGTTCCTGCCCGACCAGCACCTCGGCCGCAACACCGCGGTACGCGACCTGGGCCTGTCCCCCGACGACTGCGTCCTCTACAACCCGCACCGGCCGAACGGCGGCCTGACCGCGGAGCAGTTGCGCGCCGCGAAGATGATCCTGTGGCGCGGGCACTGCTCCGTGCACGGCCGCTTCTCGCTCGACTCGGTGAACGAGGTACGCGAGCGCATCCCCGGCGTGAACGTGCTGGTCCACCCCGAGTGCAAGCACGAGGTGGTCGCCGCCGCCGACCAGGTCGGCTCCACCGAGCACATCATCAAGGCCCTCGACGCGGCCCCCGCCGGCTCGAAGTGGGCCGTCGGCACGGAACTGAACCTCGTCCGCCGGCTGGCGAAGCGGCACCCCGACAAGGAGATCGTCTTCCTCGACCGCACCGTCTGCTTCTGCTCCACGATGAACCGCATCGACCTGCCCCACCTGGTCTGGGCACTGGAGTCGCTGGCCGACGGCAAGCTCGTCAACCGCATCGAGGTCGACAAGGAGACCGAGGACTTCGCCAAGCTCGCGCTGGAGCGGATGCTGGCGCTGCCCTGACGTCCGGATGCGGGGGGTGACGCGGGCCCGGCGCAGGGCAGAGGATTGACCTCATGATCCTGCGCCAGGTCCGCGACTCGAAGGACGACGCCGAGGCCGTACGCCTCACCGCCCACGCCGCGTTCGCCGCCTCGCACGCCGCCAAGGGCGACCCGCCCGAGGAGCCCGGCGAGAGCGAGGCGATCCTCCTGCGCAGCGTCGTACGGCACCTGGCGCGCACCGACCCCAGCGGCTGCTGGCTGGCCCTGGACGACTCCGGCCGGCCGGTGGGCGCGGCGCTGTCCACCAGACGCGAGGGCACCTGGGGGCTGTCGCTGCTGGTCGTCACGCCGGAGGCGCAGGGCAAGGGGCTCGGCAAGGCGCTGCTCGCGCGCACGCTCGTGTACGGACGCGGCTGCCTGCGCGGCCTCATCTGCGGCTCCCGCCACCCGCACGCGGCCCGCGCCTACCGCGCCGCGGGCTTCACCCTGCACCCCGCCATGCGGCTGCGCGGCACCGTCGACCACGCCGGTCTCGAACCGCCCACGGGCGCGGTCGTCGAGGGCGGCCCGGGCCAGCGCGACCTCATGGACTCCGTCGACCGCAGGCTCCGCGGGGGCGCCCACGGCCCCGACCACACCGAGCTGCTGCGGCACTACCGGTGCATCGTCTCCGACGACCTCGCCGGCAGCGGGTACGCCTACCTGCGCGACGGCGAGGTCGAGATGCTGGCGGCGACGTCGCGCCGGATCGCGGCGCGGCTGCTGACGGCGGCGCTGCTGAGCCTGGCCCCGGGGACGGCGGCGCGGGTCGCGCACCTGACGGCGGACCAGGAGTGGGCGGTGGACGTGGGGCTCGCGGCAGGGCTGGAGCTGACGACGGCGGGTTACGTGTGCGTCCGGGGCATGCGGCCGCCGGCGCCGTACCTTCCGTCGGGGATGTTCCTGTAGCGGTACGGGCCCGGCCGCACGGGCCTAGCCGCCCGGGCGGACGAGGCCCGACTCGTAGGCCAGCACCACCAGTTGGGCCCGGTCGCGGGCGCCCAGCTTGGCCATCGTGCGGTTGACGTGCGTCTTCACCGTCAGCGGGCTGACCTCCAGCCGGCCGGCGATCTCGTCGTTCGCCAGGCCGCGGGCGACGAGGCCCAGCACCTCGCGCTCCCGGCTCGTCAGGACGGCGAGGCGGTCCGTCGCCGCCTGGCCCCCGGTGACGTCCGCCGTGCCGCCCGGCGAGGTGTCGCCGGCCGCCAGGAAGCGGGCGATCAGCCCCTTCGTCGCCGTGGGCGACAGCAGCGCGTCGCCGTCCGCGGCCACCCGGATGGCGGCCAGCAGCTCGCCGGGCTCCGCGCCCTTGCCGAGGAAGCCGGACGCGCCGGCGCGCAGCGCCTCGATGACGTAGTCGTCGACCTCGAAGGTCGTGAGGATCACCACGCGCACGTGGTGGAGGCTGTCGTCCTCGGAGATCGTGCGGGTGGCGGTCAGGCCGTCGGTGCCGGGCATCCGGATGTCCATGAGGACCAGATCCGCGTCCGTCTCGCGGACGATCCGCACCGCCTCCGCCCCGTCGCCCGCCTCGCCGACGACCTCCATGTCCGGCTCGGAGTCGACCAGGACGCGAAACGCGCTGCGCATCAGCGCGTGGTCGTCCGCCAGCACCACCCGGATCGGCCGCGTCCGCGGCGGCGGGACCTCGCTCACCCCTGCTCCTTGATCGCCTCGCCGGGCGCGCGGCGCAGACAGCCGGGCGCCCGCGTCCCGTTCGTCTCGCGCGGTGGCCGGTCCCGGCCCGGGCCGCCGGCGGCGTGCGTGCCGCCCGTGTCCGCGTCCGCGGTCACCCGCAGCGGCAACCGTACCCGTACCTCGAAGCCCGTCCGGCCGTCCGCACGCTCTCCCGCCGTGCACCGGCCGCCCAGCGCGGCGGCCCGCTCCCGCATGCCGACGAGCCCGAGTCCGCCCGCACGCTCGCCGTCCGCGTCCCCCTCGGCACGGGCCCGCCCGCCATCGTCCCGTCTGCCGTCGTCGCGTCCGCCGTCCGCCGCGGTGCCGTCCCCGCCCCGGCCGTCGTCGCGGACCGTGACCTCCAGCCCGTCCGCCTCCCGCGACAGGCTCACCACCGCGTGCGCCTGCTCCCCCGCGTGCTTGCGCACATTCGTCAGCGCCTCCTGCAGCACCCGGTACGCCGCCAGGTCCACCGCCGCCGGCAGCCCGCCGATCACCTCGGCGGCCCGCTCCACCCGCGTCGTCACCGCCGTCCTGCGCGGGCCCAGCTCCGAGGCGACCTCCACCGACACCGGCGTGCCCGCCCGGACGAACCCCTCCACCAGCTCCGTCAGCATCGCCAGCCCCGGCGCCGGCTCGGTGGGCGCGTGCGGGTCGCCGGACTGGCGCAGCAGCCCGACGGTGGTACGCAGCTCCTCCAGCGCCGTGCGACCGGCGTCGCGTACGTGCGCCAGTGCCTCCTTGGCCTGGTCCGGGCGGCTCTCCATCACGTGCGAGGCCACCCCCGCCTGGACGTTGACCAGCGCGATGTGGTGCGCGACGACGTCGTGCAGCTCGCGCGCGATCCGTACCCGCTCCTCCGCGACCCGCCGCCGCGCCTCCTCCTCGCGGGTCCGCTCGGCCCGCTCGGCGCGCTCGCGGATGGCGTCGACCACGGCCCGGCGGCTGCGCACGGCGTCGCCGACGCCCGCGGCCATCCCGGTCCAGGCGAAGACCCCGAGGTTCTCGTCCGCGTACCAGGGGCGGTCGCCGAAGAGCATCATCGCGAACGTCAGCACCCCGATGGTGAGCAACGCGATCCGCCAGGTGGTGTGCCGGTCGGTGCGGGCGGCGACGGTGTAGAGGGCGACCACGACGCTCAGCGCGATCGGCGAGCGCGGGTCGCCCGCCGAGGCGATGACGTGCGCGATGGTCAGCGCCATCGTGGCGGAGAGCACGGCCCACGGCACCCGCCGCCGCAGCACGAGGACGGCGCAGGCCGCGGTCGCGAGCACGACCTCGGCGGGGCCGAGGTCGGCCGGCGGCGGCGCGTTCGCCCCGCGGTCCGGGAACACGGAGCTGATGAGGATGGCGGCGAGCGCGGCCGCCGCCAGCAGGGCGTCGGCCGCGAGGGGGTGCGCCCGCAGCCAGCGGGGCAGAGCGGCGAGTGAGGTCACGGCAGCGGGGTGTGCAGAGGAGGGCCGGCCCCGGTCCTGACGACCGGGGCGCGGAGCGGCCGAGGCGTTCGTGAGGGGAGTCCGGGAGTCAGCTGGGAATGAGGCCGTCGTCGCTGAGCATCTCCCGGACCTCCTCCAGGGAGGCGTCAGGCCCCGGGAGGATCAGCTCGGAGGGCTCCAGCGCGTCGTCCGGCAGCGGGGTGCCCAGCGAGCGTACGGCGTCGAGCAGGGCGCCGAGCGTCCGCCGGAAGCCGGCCTCGTCACCGCTCTCCATCTCGGCGAGCAGTTCGTCGTCCAGCTTGTTGAGCTCGGTGAAGTGGCTGTCGTCCAGCTTCACCTGACCCTCCCCCATGATCCGTACGATCACGGCCTTCTCCCGTTCTTCCGAGCCCGTCGCGGGGCAGTCACTGCTTGTCGAACCGCGGCGCGTCCTGCGGCGGGGCCTGCTGCTGCGGCGGCGTCTGGGCGCCCTGCTGGCCGCCCTCGATCGCCTGCTGCTGCTCGGCGGGGCCGCCCGCCAGCTCTGCCTTCATGCGCTGCAGCTCCAGCTCGACGTCCGCGCCGCCGGAGAGCCGGTCCAGCTCGGCGGAGATGTCGTCCTTCGCCATCCCCGTCGGGTCGTCCAGCGCACCGGAGGCCAGCAGCTCGTCGATCGCGCCGGCGCGGGCCTGCATCTGCGCCGTACGGTCCTCGGCGCGCTGCACGGCCAGGCCGACGTCGCCCATCTCCTCGGAGATGCCGGAGAACGCCTCGCCGATCCGGGTCTGCGCCTGCGCCGCGGTGTACGTGGCCTTGATGGTCTCCTTCTTCGTCCGGAAGGCGTCCACCTTGGCCTGCAGCCGCTGGGCGGCGAGGGTGAGCTTCTCCTCCTCGGTCTGCAGCGTCTGGTGCTGCGTCTCCAGGTCGGTGACCTGCTGATGCAGCGCCGCCTTGCGGGACAGCGCCTCGCGCGCAAGGTCCTCGCGGCCGAGGGCGAGGGCCTTGCGGCCCTGGTCCTCCAGCTTGGCGGACTGGTTCTGCAACTGCCCGAGCTGCAGCTCCAGGCGCTTGCGCGACGTCGCCACGTCGGCGACACCCCGGCGCACCTTCTGGAGCAGCTCAAGCTGCTTCTGGTACGAGTAGTCGAGGGTCTCGCGCGGGTCCTCGGCCCGGTCCAGGGCCTTGTTGGCCTTCGCGCGGAAGATCATCCCCATCCGCTTCATGACACCGCTCATGGGCCTCGCGCGCCCCCTTCTGACGGACTTCAGCCTCGGCACATACTCTGCAGAACCCACAGTACGGGCCCTGCTTCCATTACCGCACTGCCTGGGCGCCAATGCGCTCCTCCTGTGGGACGAACCGCGGGGGGTCCGTCCTCCCGCCCAGGGAGTAGACGACCGTAGGGGCTCCCGGTTCACGCGCCCCCACAGGTAGTGACACGCACGCCGTTGCCGGATCGTTCCCCCTCGCTCTGTGTCGTACACCCGACTGCCCCTATTCTTGGGCTTGTGTTCGGAAGCCGTTCCAAGGATGACCAGTCCACTGAGCCCGAGGTGAGCGCGGTGGAGTCGAAGCATGTGCGTCCGGCCGAGGCGCCCAAGGGCAGGCCCACGCCCAAGCGCAGCGACTCGCAGGCGCAGCGCCGCGCCATGGCCAAGACGCCGGTGACGCGCAAGGAGGCGTCGAAGCGCGCGCGGGAGACGCGCAGGGCCGACATGGCCCGCCAGCGCGAGGCCCTGGCCTCGGGCAACGAGAAATACCTGCCCGCGCGCGACAAGGGCCCGGTGCGCAAGTTCGTGCGGGACTACGTGGACTCGCGGTGGTGCGTGGCGGAGTTCTTCCTGCCGCTGGCCATCGTCATCCTCATGCTCAGCATCACGCCGTCGGCGGGGCTGAAGAACATCTCGCTGCTGCTGTGGCTGTTCGTGATCGTGCTCATCGTCTTCGACTCGATCGCGATCTCCGTGCAGGTGAAGAAGCAGCTCAAGGCGCGCTTCCCGGACGAGAGCCACCGCGGCGCCCGGGCGTACGCGCTGATGCGCACGCTGCAGCTTCGCCGGATGCGGCTGCCGAAGCCGCAGGTGAAGCGGGGCGAGCGGCCCTGACGCCGGCGGGCGTACGGGGCGGAGACCGCCGCGTACGCCCGTACGAGCCGAACGCCGCCGCCCGGTGCCGGGCTCCCGCTGCGGGCTTGCCGCTACGCGCCCTCGGCCGCCGCGAGGCTCATCGGGCCGTAGACCTCGGCCCCGTCCTCCAGCAGCCTGACCTGCTCGACGCCGCCCGCCAGCAGGTCCTTCCAGACCTCGCCGAGCCATGACTCGGCGTCCCCCTGGGTCGTGAAGTCCTCCGGCTCCACCGCCGGGGTCGTCTCCGTGCCGTCGGCCTTCTCGAACCGCCAGGTCCACGCTGCCATGAATGCCTCCGTCCCACGCCGGATAGTGCGCTCGCAGCGTAACCGAGAGCGCTGAAGCGCGGCCCCGCCCGGGCGCGGGACCGCCGCTCGCGAGACGATCGGGGCGTGGACATCACCCTCCTCGGCACCGGTGCGCCCGCCGGGCTGCCGCGCCCCGGCTGCCCCTGCGCGGCGTGCGCCGCCGCCGTCGGGCCCGAGGCGCGGGCGGCGACGTCCGTCCTGGTGGACGGCATCGTGCTGCTCGACCTCACGCCCGGCGCGGCGCTCGCCGCGGCGCGTGCCGGGCGGACGCTGTCCGGCGTCATGCAGGTGCTGCTCAGCCACCCGCACGACGGCCCCGCCCTGGCGCCCCCGGCGGGCGTGCCGGCGCCGTCGCGGGCGCCGGACGGGCAGGAGGTGACGCTGATCAGCGGGCACCGGGTGCGGGCCGTCGCGGTCGACTTCCCCGGCACCGGGTACGAGATCACCGGGCCCGGCGGGCGGCGGCTGCTGTATCTGCCGCCGCGGGCCGCGCCGGCCGGCCTGGAGGGGCCGGTGGAGCCGTACGACCTGGTGCTGCTCGACGTCTGCGGCCGCCCCGACGCGCTCGCCCGGCTGCGCGCCCACGGCGCCGTCACCGCCGCCACCGACGTCGTCGCCGTCCACCTCGGCGGCCACTCCGGCGACGCCTCCGGGCCGACGCCGCCGCCGGGGCCGGAGCTGCACCGGCGGCTCGCCGCCGCGGGGGCCAGGGCCGTACCGGACGGGCAGGGCCTCGTCGCGGGGCACGGCCCGGACAGCCCCGCCGTGCCGCGGCGCACGCTGGTCCTGGGCGGCGCCAGGTCGGGCAAGTCGGTGGAGGCGGAGCGGCGGCTCGCGGCGTTCCCGGAGGTCGAGTACGCGGCCACCGGCGGCGCCCGTGACGGGGACGCCGAGTGGGCGGCGCGGGTCGCCGTCCACCGCGAGCGCCGGCCGGCGAGCTGGCGTACCACCGAGACCTGCGACCTGGTGCCGCTGCTCGCCGCGCACGGCGCGCCGCCGCTGCTCGTCGACTGCCTGTCGCTGTGGCTGACGGACGCCATGGACCGGGCGGGAGCATGGGAGGGCGGCGACGTACGGCCACGGGTCGACGAGCTGGTCGCGGCGGTACGCGCCACCCGCCGCACGGTCGTCGCGGTGAGCAACGAGGTCGGCTCGGGCGTCGTCCCGGCCACCCCGGCGGGCCGGCTGTTCCGCGACGAGCTGGGCCGGCTGAACGCGGGGGTGGCGGCGGAGTGCGAACAGGTGCTGCTGGTGGTGGCGGGACAGGTGCGGGTCCTCCGGGGGTGATCGGTTCTGCGGTGCGGCGGGTGCCGGGCCCGGGGAGACCTCCCGCGTGCCGCGTACACCCCTGCTCCGATACCGGATCGGATACGGACCAACCGCCCGCGCACCGGTCCCCGCGGGCGCGGGCAACCTCGGGGGCAGCGGAGTCGGCGGCGCCCCCGGCGGGTAATCTGCGCCCGTGAGCGGCCTGAATCTGGACGACTTCATCAACGACATCGACCGCCCCGACTCGGCCATCCGCCGCGATGCCGAGGAGTGGCGGGCGACCCATGGCCCACGCCCCGGCGCGCTCGGCCGCCTGGACGACCTGGGCGAGTGGCTGACGGCGGCGCAGGGCGGTGTGCCGGCGAAGCCGGTCGCGGAACCGCGGCTGGTGCTCTTCGCCGGCGACCACGGCGTCGCCGGGCTGGACGTCTCCGGACGCGCCGCGGGCACCGCCGACGTGCTGGCCCGCGCCGCGCTCGACGGCCGGAGCACCTCGGCGATCCTCGCCCGCCGCTTCGGCGCCGGGCTGCGGGTCGTCGACATGGCGCTCGACTGCGACCCGGAGTCGCTGCCGGAGGAGGTCACCCGCCATCGCGTACGCCGCGGGTCCGGCCGTATCGACGTCGAGGACGCGCTGACGGCCGAGGAGGCCGAGGAGGCGTTCCGGGCCGGCATGGCGGTCGCGGACGAGGAGGCCGACTCCGGTACGGACCTGCTGCTCCTCGGCGACCTCAGCGTCGGCGGCACCACGGCGGCCGGCGCGATCGTCGCGGCCCTGTGCGGCACCGACGCCTCCGTGGTCACCGGCCGCGGCGGCGCGGGCATCGACGACCTGGCGTGGATGCGCAAGTGCGCCGCGATCCGCGACGCGCTGCGCCGCGCGCGGCCGGTGCTGGGCGACCAGTTGCAGTTGCTCGCGACGGTCGGCGGCGCGGACCTCACCGCGATGACGGGCTTCCTGCTGCAGGCGGCGGTACGCCGCACGCCGGTGGTGCTCGACGGGGTGGTCTCGGCGGCGGCGGCGCTGGTCGCGCAGCGGGTGGCGTTCCGGGCGCCGGACTGGTGGCTGGCCGGTCAGGCGAGCGGCGAGCCGGCACAGGAGAAGGCGCTGGACCGCATCGCGATCGACCCGCTGCTCGACCACGGCGTGACGACGGGCGAGGGCGCCGGCGCCCTGCTGGCCCTGCCGTTCCTCCAGGCGGCGGCAGAGCTGTGGGCGGACCTGCCGGAGAACACGGCCGGCCCGGAGGACCCCGCGGCCGAGGAAGCGGTTGACGACATCACCTGACGCGGCCGGCCCCGCGGAGGGCCGGGACCCGGGGCGGCCGGACGAGTCGCACGAGACCGCCGGTCCCGGTCCGGCGCCCGACGCGGCCGGCCCCGCGGAGGGCCGGGACCCGGGGCGGCCGGACGAGTCGCACGAGACCGCCGGTCCCGGTCCGGCGCCCGACGCGACCGTGCACGACCGGTCCGATGCCGCAGACCCGGACGACCCCCGCCCCGGCCCGTCGGGCGGTCGTACCGCCCCGGACGCGCCCGCCTCCCCTCACCTCGACGCGCTGCGGTTCGCCTTCGGGACCCTCACCGCCCTGCCCGTACGCGTCCGCCGCTGGGACCGCGCCGCCGCCCGCGGCGGCATGCTCGCCGCGCCC
Organism: Streptomyces sp. B5E4; assembly: GCF_039871555.1. Taxonomy (NCBI): domain Bacteria; kingdom Bacillati; phylum Actinomycetota; class Actinomycetes; order Kitasatosporales; family Streptomycetaceae; genus Streptomyces; species Streptomyces sp. B5E4. The sequence continues at coordinate 85,266 of NZ_JBDPMI010000005.1, read as the reverse complement.
CTCGTCGGGCTCGTGCTCGGCGCAGTCGCGGCCGGGGCCGGCTGGCTGCTGCTGCTCGCGGGAGCCGGGGCGGCCGTCGCCGCCGTGGCCACCGTCGCCGTGCCGGCCGTGCTGACGCGCGGGCTGCATCTCGACGGGCTCGCCGACACCGCCGACGGGCTGGGCAGCGGGCGGCCCGCCGCGGGAGCTCTGGCGGTCATGCGGCGCTCCGACATCGGCCCGTTCGGCGTGATCACGTTGCTGCTGGTCCTGGGCGGGCAGGCCGCCGCGGTGGCCGAGTTGTACGGCGACGGCTCCCGGACCCGCGCCGCGCTCGCCGTCACCGCCGCCGCCGTCGCCGCCCGCGCGGCCCTCGCCCTCGCCGCCCGCACCGGCGTGCCGGCGGCCCGCCCGGAGGGCCTGGGCGCCGCGGTGGCGGGGGTGCTGTCCGCCCGTACGGCCGTCGGCTGCACGGCAGTTGCCACCGCCGTGACCGCCGCGGCGGCCGGGCTCCTCTCCGGCCAATACGCGGCGCTGCACACCGCCCTCGCGGTCGCCGCCGGTCTTGCCGCCGCCGAACTGCTGCGGCACCACTGCGTCCGCCGGCTCGGCGGGGTCACCGGCGACGTGTTCGGCGCACTCGCCGAGACCGCCGCGACCGCCGCCCTCGTCGCCGCCGTGCTGGGGCCCGCCTAGGCCCCTCGTCAACTTCGCGCCGTCCGCACACCGGACGTGACACCCGACGGCGCGTCCCCACCGCCTGCCGCGCTCCCCGGACCACCGCGCCCACCCCCTCCTCACCGCCGTCGGGCCCCCGTCGAGCACCCGGCGTCAACCTCCGACGTCCGCACTTCGGGCGAACGGCGCGGGTTCGGCACGCGACCGACGCCGCCGCCGACGCCCGCGGCGCCCCGCGGCGGGTCCCCGCCACCTGCCCGTACGCGGGGAAACCCGCCGTCAACCCGCCGCCCTCCGCGGGCGTCGTACCGCATACGATGCCGCGTACATTCCCCGAAACCCGCACCCGAGAATGGATCTTCACCACCGTGACTGCTCTGACTCTCAGTTCCTCGTCCGCCGCCGGCCTGCGTGCGGACGCCGTCGTCGTGGGTGTGGCCAAGGGCCCCAAGGGTCCCGTGCCGGCCCCCGGCGCCGAGGCGGTCGACGAGGCGTACGGCGGGAAGCTGGGGGCCGTGCTGGAGGCCCTCGGGGCGTCCGGCGGTGAGGGCGAGGTCACGAAGCTGCCCGCCCCCGACGGCCTCAAGGCGCCCCTCGTCGTCGCCGTCGGCCTCGGCGCCGTGCCCGAGAAGGGCGCGGGCTACGACACGGAGACCCTGCGCCGCGCCGCGGGCAGCGCCGCCCGCGCGCTGGCCGGTGCGAAGAAGGCCGCGTTCGCGCTGCCGCTGGACGTCGCCGACGACACCGCCGCCGTGGCGGAGGGCGCGCTGCTCGGCGCGTACGCCTTCAACACCTACCGCAACGGCGGCGCGGCCGCCGACGCCAAGGACGCGAAGGACGACAAGGGCACCAAGGGCGGCAAGGCCGCGAAGGGCAAGGCGAACGGCAACGGCGCCAAGGCCGCGCTCGCCGAGATCGCCCTCCTCGGCGGCAAGCGCGACAAGGCCCACCGCGCCGCCGTCGAGCGCGCCTCCGTGCTCGCCGACGAGGTCAACCGCGCGCGCGACCTGGTCAACATCCCCTCCAACGACCTCGACCCCACCGGCTTCGCCGCCGCCGCCCAGCAGGCCGGCAAGGAGCACGGCTTCAAGGTCACGGTGACCGACGAGAAGGCGCTCGCCAAGGGCGGCTACGGCGGCCTGCTCGGCGTCGGCCAGGGCTCGCAGACCCCGCCCCGGCTGGTCCGCCTGGAGCACCGGCACCCGAAGGCCGAGCAGACGATCGCGCTGGTCGGCAAGGGCATCACCTACGACTCCGGCGGCATCTCGCTCAAGCCCGCCGGCCACAACGAGACGATGAAGTGCGACATGAGCGGCGCCGCGGCCGTGCTCGCCGCCGTCTCCGCCGCCGCCCGGCTGGAGCTGCCGGTGAACGTCACCGGCTGGCTGGCGCTCGCCGAGAACATGCCGTCCGGCTCCGCCACCCGCCCCGGCGACGTACTGCGGATGTACAGCGGCAAGACCGTCGAGGTGCTGAACACCGACGCCGAGGGCCGGCTCGTCCTCGCCGACGCGCTGACGAAGGCGTCGGAGGAGAAGCCCGACTACATGATCGACGTGGCGACCCTCACCGGCGCCATGGTGCTGGCCCTGGGCAACCGCACCTTCGGCATCATGGCCAACGACGACGCCTTCCGGACCCGGATCCACGTCCTCGCCGAGGCGGCGGGCGAGCAGTCCTGGCCGATGCCGATGCCGCCGGAGCTGAAGAAGGGCATGGAGTCCCCGATCGCCGACATCGCCAACATGGGCGAGCGGATGGGCGGCGGGCTGGTGGCCGGGCTCTTCCTGGAGGAGTTCGTCGGCGACGGCATCACCTGGGCGCACCTGGACATCGCGGGCCCGGCCTTCAACTCCGCGGGACCGTTCGGCTACACCCCCAAGGGCGGCACCGGCTCCGCGGTGCGCACGCTGGTCGCGATCGCCGAGGAGGCAGCGCACGGCGACCTGGTCTGACGTGCACCGCAGCCCGCCGGCGACCGGTCTTCGGCCCGGCGGGGTGCGGCCCGCGTCTCCGTCTTCCGGCGACAAGTGCGAAGATGGCTGGTGGCAGGACAGGGCCTCAGTAGTAGAGCGGCCGATAAGGAGCCGCCGCCCGGCCGCACCACGGCCGGCCACCGGCGCACATGCATGGAGGACGTGACGTGGCGAACGACGCCAGCACCGTTTTCGACCTGGTGATCCTCGGAGGCGGCAGCGGTGGCTACGCCGCCGCCCTGCGAGGCGCTCAGCTTGGTCTTGACGTCGCCCTGATCGAGAAGGACAAGGTGGGCGGCACCTGCCTGCACCGCGGATGCATCCCGACGAAGGCGCTGCTGCACGCCGGGGAGCTCGCCGACCAGGCGCGCGAAGGCGCATCCTTCGGAGTGAACACCTCGCTCGACGGCATCGACATGGCCGGCGTGCACAAGTACAAGGACGGCGTGGTCGCCGGCCTCTACAAGGGCCTGCAGGGGCTGATCGCCTCCCGCAAGGTCACCGTCGTCGAGGGCGAGGGCCGGCTGTCCTCGCCGACCTCGGTGGACGTGAACGGCCAGCGGTACAGCGGGCGGCACGTGCTGCTCGCCACCGGTTCGTACTCGAAGTCCCTGCCGGGCCTGGAGATCGACGGCGACCGCATCATCGCCTCGGAGCACGCGCTGGTCCTGGACCGGGTGCCGAAGTCGGCGATCGTGCTGGGCGGCGGCGTCATCGGCGTGGAGTTCGCCTCCGCGTGGAAGTCCTTCGGCACCGACGTGACGATCATCGAGGGCCTGAAGCACCTGGTCCCGGCCGAGGACGAGAACAGCTCCAAGCTGCTGGAGCGGGCCTTCCGCAAGCGGGGCATCAAGTTCAACCTGGGCACCTTCTTCGAGAAGGCGGAGTACACCCAGGACGGCGTCAAGGTCACCCTCGCCGACGGCAAGGAGTTCGAGGCCGAGCTTCTGCTGGTCGCGGTCGGCCGCGGCCCGGTCTCGCAGGGCCTGGGCTACGAGGAGCAGGGCGTGGCCATGGAGCGCGGCTTCGTCCTGACGGACGCGTACAAGCGCACGAACGTGCCCACGATCTCCGCCGTCGGTGACCTGACCCCGGTCCTCCAGCTCGCGCACGTCGGCTTCGGCGAGGGCATCCTCGTCGCGGAGCGGCTGGCCGGGCTCGACGTGGTGCCGATCGACTACGACGGCGTGCCGCGGGTGACGTACTGCCACCCGGAGGTCGCGTCCGTCGGCATCACGGAGGAGAAGGCGAAGGAGACGTACGGTGCCGACAAGGTCGTGGCGCTGAAGTACAACCTGGGGGGCAACGGCCGGAGCAAGATCCTCAAGACCTCGGGCGAGATCAAGCTCGTCCAGGTCAAGGACGGCCCCGTGGTCGGCGTGCACATGGTCGGCGACCGCATGGGCGAGCAGGTCGGTGAGGCGCAGCTCATCTACAACTGGGAGGCGCTGCCGGCCGAGGTGGCCCAGCTCATCCACGCGCACCCGACGCAGAACGAAGCGCTCGGCGAAGCCCATCTGGCGCTGGCCGGCAAGCCGCTCCACGCTCACGACTGAGCCACGGAGACGCCCACCATCCGCAAAGAACGTGAGGAGCAACCGAAACCATGGCGGTTTCCGTAACCCTGCCGGCGCTCGGCGAGAGCGTCACCGAGGGCACCGTCACGCGCTGGCTCAAGGCCGAGGGCGAGCGTGTCGAGGCCGACGAGCCGTTGCTTGAGGTCTCCACCGACAAGGTCGACACCGAGATCCCCTCCCCCGCCGCCGGAGTGCTGTCCTCCATCAAGGTGGCCGAGGACGAGACCGTCGAGATCGGCGCCGAGCTGGCCGTGATCGACGACGGCACCGGCGGTGCCGCTGCGGCGCCCGCGCCCGCCGCCGAGCAGGCCCAGGCACCCGCGCCCGCACCCGCGCCCGCCGCCGCACCGGCTCCGGAGCCCGCCCAGGCACCGGCATCCGCTCCGGCGCAGGCCGAGGTTCCTGCCGAGGCCCCGCCCGCGCCCGCGGCGCCCGAGCAGCCCGCGCCCGCGCAGGCCGCCGGGGGTGCTCAGGGCACCGACGTCACGCTGCCCGAGCTGGGCGAGTCGGTCACCGAAGGCACGGTGACCCGCTGGCTGAAGCAGGTCGGCGAGCAGGTCGAGGCCGACGAGCCGCTGCTGGAGATCTCCACCGACAAGGTCGACACCGAGATCCCCTCCCCGGCGTCCGGCACGCTGCTGGAGATCGTGGTCCAGGAGGACGAGACGGCGGAGGTCGGCGCCAAGCTGGCGGTCATCGGCAGCGGTGCCGCCGCTCCGGCGGCCGCGGCGCCTGCCGCACCGGCCGCACCGGCTGCCGCCCCGGCGGCTCCGGCGCAGCAGCCCGCCGCCGCGGCGCCCGCCCCGGCCGCCGCGCCCGCCGCTCCGGCTCCGGCTCCGGCACAGCCGGCCCCGCCCGCTCCGCCGGCCCAGCCCGCACCGGCCCAGCCCGCACCGGCTCCGGCCGCACCGGCTCCGGCCGCCGCGGCTCCGGCTCCCGCACCCGCCGCCGAGGGCGCGTACGTCACCCCCCTGGTGCGCAAGCTCGCCGCCGAGTCCGGCGTCGACCTGGCCGCCGTCAAGGGCTCCGGCGTCGGCGGCCGTATCCGCAAGCAGGACGTCGTCGCCGCCGCCGAGCAGGCCGCCCGCGCCGCCGCCTCCGCCCCGGCCGCCGCCACCGCGGCGCCCTCGGCGGGCCGGCCCGCGGCGCCCGTGCTGGAGGCGTCGCCGCTGCGCGGCCAGACCGTGAAGATGCCGCGCATCCGCAAGCTCATCGGCGACAACATGATGCGCGCCCTGCACGACCAGGCCCAGCTCTCCACCGTGGTCGAGGTGGACGTCACCCGCATCATGCGGATGCGGGCGCGGGCCAAGGACGCGTTCGCCCAGCGCGAGGGCGTGAAGCTCTCGCCGATGCCGTTCTTCGTCAAGGCCGCCGTCCAGGCGCTGAAGGCCCACCCGGTCGTCAACGCCCGTATCAACGAGGACGAGGGCACGATCAGCTACTTCGACACCGAGAACGTCGGTATCGCGGTGGACACGGAGAAGGGCCTGATGACCCCGGTCATCAAGGGCGCGGGCGACCTCAACATCGCCGGCATCGCCAGGAAGACGGCGGAGCTGGCGGACAAGGTCCGCAACAACAAGATCACCCCGGACGAGGTGTCGGGCGCGACCTTCACCATCAGCAACACCGGCTCGCGCGGCGCGCTGTTCGACACGATCATCGTGCCGCCGAACCAGGTCGCCATCCTCGGCCTCGGCGCCACCGTCAAGCGTCCGACGGTCGTCGACCACCCGGAGCTGGGCGAGACGATCGCCGTGCGGCACATGACGTATCTGACGCTCTCCTACGACCACCGCCTGGTGGACGGCGCCGACGCGGCCCGCTACCTGGGCGCGGTCAAGGGCCTGCTGGAGGCGGGCGAGTTCGAGAGCGAGATCGGCCTGTGAGGCGAGCGGTCCGGTAGTTCCGTACGCACCGGCCGCGCCCCCGCTCCGAGCAGCAGCTCGGGCGGGGGCGCGGTCGTGTTCCGGGCCGGCGCGCGGGGCCGAAGCGGGCGGGGTCGGTCAGCAGGTGTCCCGGTACGGCGTCCCCGGCAGGTACGCCTCCCAGTCGGCCCGCGACAGCCCGCCGCCCGCGCGGGCGCACACGGCCTGCCGGGCCCGCTCCGGATCCGCCGGGTAGGCGCGCGGCGCGGTGTGCCTGCCGACGGCGTAGACCTCGCTGCCGTCGGGGCTGAAGGAGACCGCCAGCAACTCGTCGCCGGCGGTCGGCAGACTGCCGCCCAGCGACTGGTTCGACGCCGTGTCCCACAGCCGCAGTGTCCCCGAGTGCCCCGCGACCGCCAGCGTGCGGCCGTCCGGCGAGAACGCCAGCGCCGTCGCCGGCTCCGCGGCGCCCGTCTGCATTCCCCGGTACGTACCGGGCAGCACCCCGAGACGGCGCCGGCCCTCGCCGTCCCACAGGGTGATGCGGCCGGAGTCGTCGCCCGCGGCGAGGAAGCGGCCGTCCGGGCTGAACTCCACGGAACGCACCCCGTCCTGCGCCAGCGGGCGCGGCGTCACCCGGCCCCCGCGCAGCGCGACGAGCTGATCGTCGCCGGTGGCCAGCAGCCTGCCGCCGGGGTGCAGGGCCAGCGGATCGCCGCCGGTGTCGCGCAGCCGGCGCACGCGCTCGCCGCGCGAGACGTCCCACACCTCCAGGGACTCGCGGTCGGGTATCCGGGAGAGGATCAGCTTGCCGCCCGCCCCGTACGCCAGGCTGTTCAGCGGGTTGGCCCGCGCCGGGTCCGGGGTGACCTCCAGCGTCCGTACGATCCGGCCCTTCCCGGTGTCCCACACGTGCACCCGCTCCGGCTCGTCGCCCATGACGCTCGGCAACGCGTACGCCAGCCGCCGGCCGTCCGGGCTGAACGCCATCAGCGGAACGCAGAAGTCCTCGACGGGGTCCAGCCCCTCCGGCACCCGGCACGGCAGCGGCGGCGGCGTCTGCGGCGTCCGGCCGCCGCGCATGTCGCGCACCTCGAAGACGCCGCGCGCCCCCGAGCGGCGGGCGGTGACCAGCTTGCCGCCGTCGGGACTGAACGCCGCGCCCTCCAGCCGCCGCGCCTGCCAGCCGGCGCCCGCGATGCCGTCCAGCCGGACGGTCCGCACCACGTGCCCGGACAGGCCGCTGAGATACCGCAGTTCCCGGTTGCCCGGCGTCACCCGCAGCTCCGTCGCGTACTCGCTGACCAGCGGATGCCGCAGCACCGGCGCCGAGGCGTCGGCCGTGCGCCAGACGATCAGCTCGTCCGGGCCCACGGCGGCCACCAGCGAGCCGTCCCGGCTGAACTCGATCTCCGACAGCCCCTCGCGCTCCACCTCCAGCCGCTTGTGCCCCGTCGCCACGTCCAGCACGCGGAAGCCGGAGTCGTTCATCACGACGATCCCGCGGCTGTCGGGCGTGAACTCCAGCGACGTCGTGTCGGCGCCGCAGGCGTCGCGGGCGCCGGGATACGCGCGCAGCAGGCGCTGCCGCTCGCCCGTGTGCCACACCTCCGGCACGCCGCTGTCCGGGCACACGACGACGAGCCGGTCGTCGGGGCTGACCTGGCTGAACCAGCCGGTGTCGCCGGTGCCCGCCTCGTAGGAGAAGAGCCTCTTGCGGTCGCGTACGTCGTAGAGCGCGAGGTGCGTCCGCTCGCCGTCGAAGGACCAGGTGTTCGACACGTACGTCCGGCTGCTGGGACCGAACCAGCCCGTCGTGCCGGGGATGTCGCGGCCGGGGCGCAGCCGGACGCCGCCGTTCTCGCCGGCGACGGCGAGGGTGCGGCCGTCGGGCGAGAGCTGGAAGTCGGCCTCGTCCGCCGGTTGGCCGAGGCCGGGCCCCGAGTCGAGCCGGCGGTGGGTGGCGACGTCCCAGCGCTCGGTACGGTCCTTGCCGACGCTGGTGACGGTGCGGCCGTCGGCGCTGAGGAAGCGCTGCGCGCCGGGCTCGCCGTCCTGGGGGAGGGCGAACGAGTCGGACTCCCGCTGGTGCAGCGCACCGAGCAGGGCGCCGCGGGTCTCCGGGGTGTCGGCGAGCCGCCAGGCGGCGACGCTGAGCTGCATGGCCCGTACGGGATCGGTGAACCGCAGGCTCCCGGCGACGGCGGCGACGCGGCGGGCCTCGGCGCGGCGGTGCTCGGCGTCGGCGGCGCGGTCCTGCTGCCAGGCGAACGATCCGGCGACCAGGGCCAGGACGACCAGCGCCACCAGCGTGGTGAGCAGGCCGCGGAACCGCCGCCGCTCCCTGCCGCGGGCGGCCCGGCTGGCGGCGAGGAACGCGCCCTCGCCGCCGGTCAGCTCCTGCGGCCGATCGGCGAACAGCTCCTCGGCCTGCGCGAGCCTGCTCCCCCGGTACAGCGCCCCGGGGTCGCGGTCCAGCTCCTCCCAGCCGTGGGCGGCCTCGGTGAGCCGCCGCAGGGCGCGCATGCGCTCGCGGTCCTCCTCGATCCAGCCGCGCAGGCGGGGCCAGGAGGTGAGGAGGGCTTCGTGGGCGAGGTCGACGACGTCGTCGTCGAGGGTCAGCAGCCGTGCCTCGACGAGCCGTTCGAGCACGTACCCGACGTCGGCGGCCTCGTCCCGGGGGTGGTCGGGGTCACCACCGGGGCGGGCCGGTCCCCCGCCCCCGCCGGCGGCGCCCGCGTGTGCGGCGATCTCCGCCAGCTCCGTCCTCGGTGCCGGGCGGCGGGTGTCCTGGGAGCCCTCGCCCGGCGAGACCAGGCGGAGCAGCGCGCGGCGGGCGACCTGCTGCTGCGGCGGCGTCAGTTCTCCGTAGACCCGCTCCGCCGTCCTCGCGATGGCGCCGCGGACGCCTCCCGCCGCCTCGTACGCCTCCTCCGTCAGCGACCGGCCCCGCCGCCGGTGCCACGTCTCCAGCAGGACGTGCGACATCAGCGGCAGCGCGCCCGGTTCGCCGTCGACGTCCTTGAGGATGCGCGCCGTCAGGGCCCGTTCGACGATCAGGCCCTCCGCCGCCGCGGGCCTGACCACCGCGTCGCGCAGCTCCGCCGGCGACATGGGGCCGACGAGCAACTGGGCGTCGCGCAGCGCCTCGGTCAGCGCGCGGTGCTCGGCGCAGCGGCCGTAGAAGTCGGCCCGTACGGCGATGACCACCCGCAGACGGCGCGCCGGGTCGCGGGCGGCGAGGAGGCGGCCGAGGAACGCCGCGCGCTCCTCGGGGTCCTGGCAGAGGGTGAAGACCTCCTCGAACTGGTCGACGAGGAGGTACGTGTCCCCCTCGCCGGGGGCCGCGTCGAGCACGTCGGCGTGCGTACGTGCCGGATGCTCGCCGGGCGTGAGGATGCGCAGCGCGGCGGGCGGCGGGCGGACCGGCTCCGGTCCGGCCCCGGCCGGCTCCCCGGACTCTTCCCGCCCGGCCCCCTCCGCCTCCTCGCCGTCCCGTCCCCGTACGCCACCCGACTGCAGCGCCGGTACGAGCCCGGCGCGCAGCAGCGACGACTTCCCGCTGCCCGACGGGCCGAAGACCGCCGCGAAGCGGCGCGCGCGGACCAGCTCCACGAGGTCCGCCGTGAGCCGGTCGCGGCCGAAGAACCGGTCGCGGTCGCCCGGTTCGAAGCGCGCCAGACCCCGGTACGGCGGCGCCGCGTCGCCGTGCTGCAGCGGCTGTTCCGCGTCCTCCGCCGCCGCCTGCCGCCAGCGCCACTCCCACTCGTCCGGCTCGCCGCCGCAGGCCTCCGCGTACGCCAGCGCGACCGGCAGCGACGGCAGCCGGTCGCCGGCGGCGGCCTGCGACAGCGCCGTCACCGAGTACGGCCCGCGCGCGGCGAGTTGCCGGTAGGTCGGTCCGCCTGCTTCGGCCCGCAGCTTGCGCAGCTCGTACGCGAAGCACTGGACCGGGCCCGCGGACGGATCCACGGGTTTCTCGCGCCGCCCCATGGGCGGTCCCCCCTCGCTCCCCTGCTCCCCCAGGTCGCCCCCCACGATAAACCGCGCCACGGACGCCGTACGACGTCCCCCGGGGATTGTTCAGAAGGGCCGAAACGGGGTGCTGAACAACGGTCCGGCCGATCTAATCGGTCGGGACCGAACAAAGTGAAGGGACTTCCCATGAGCACATCGGGGGGAGGCCGCCGCCGCATGCGACAGCGCATCGTGTGGGGGGCGTTGACGGCCGTCGCGGGCACCGCGGCCGCCGTCGTCGTGGCCGTGCCGCTCGGCGCGGCGGGCGACGACCGACAAAAGGGGGATCCGGGGGTGTCCGCGTCGTCCCCGGCGCCCGGCGCGCTTCAGACGCCGGGCACCGGGGGACCGGGGACCGCCCCGCTGCCGACCGAGAAGACCGGCACGGGCAGCGACCCGCTGACGCCGGACGAGGAGCAGCGCGCCGAGGAGCTGGCGCTCGCCGGGGACCGGCCGCTGCGTACGGAGAGCGAGGGGGTCCGGGGCCGCGAGGGCATGCCGCAGCTCGTCAACACCGACCTCGCCGACACCTCGGTGAGCGCCGGCGACGACCGGATCGCCGAGGTGTACTTCTACGACTACGCGCGGGACACGCTCGTCCAGAAGAGCGTCAACCTGAGCAGCAACGAGGTCGTGGACACCGTCGAGTCCACCGGCGCGCAGCCCCCGCCGGCCGCGCCGGAGGCGGAGGCCGCCGCCGACCTGCTGGTGGACAGCCCCGTCGGGGCCGGCCTGCGGCAGGACTACAAGGCGGCGACCGGTGAAGAGCTGACCGGCGCCGGGCAGTTGCAGGTCCAGGGGATGACGTACACGGCGCGGCCGGGCGACTCCGGCGGCCTGGAGAAGTGCGGCGAGCACCGCTGCGTGCGGCTCTTCACCCGGGTCAAGGACGGCCCGTGGATCGACACCCGCGACTTCGTCATCGACCTGAGCGAGCGGAAGGTGCACCATGCGTAACCCCACGACCCACGGGCCGGACGCGCCGTTCGCCGGCTCCGACGTGTCCGCCGGCCGGCGCAGGGGCGCGTTCTGGCGCCGCCCCGCGACCTGGCGCGGGGGCGCCGTCGCCGCCCTGGTCCTGCTCCTCCCGGCCGCGGGCCCCGCGGCGCTGCCCACCGCGGGCGCCGCGACGCCCCACGCGCCGCAGGCGGCCGCGCCCGACTGCAGCGAGGAGTACCGGATCACGCACAAACTGCCCAACGGCACCGAGTGGCAGATGTGCTACCGGAACAACGACTACGCGGGCCTGGTCCTGGAGGACGTCTCGTACAAGCCGAAGGGCGCCGCCAACGCCGTCCCGGTGCTCAACAGCGCCCGCCTCGGCCAGATACACGTGCCGTACGACGACGGCGGCATCGAGTACTACGACGTCACCGACATCTCTCTCGGCACCTCGCCCGTGTCGCTGAAGGAGAAGGACTGCCCCGGCGGCACCCGCCGCCCGGTCAACGTCGGGGGCGAGGCGTACGACGCGGTGTGCGTCACCCAGCAGCCGCGCGGCTTCGCGCACTTCGGCAACAGCTGGGACGTCGGCGAGGAGAACGGCCGCAACGACAGCGCGCAGGGCGACGACCTCGTCGTCTACACGATCCACTCGGCGGGTTACTACTACTACATCACCCAGTGGAACTTCTCCGACGACGGCACCATCACCGCCAAGGAGGGCGCCACCGGCAACCTCTCCCCCGGTGACTTCGACGCCTCGGACAAGCAGGGCTGGCCGATCGGCAAGGACTCGCGCGACCGCGCGACCAGCCACCAGCACAACATCTTCTGGCGGCTGGACTTCCAGACGGACAGCGCCCGCCCGGCCAAGATCCAGCAGTACGACACGAACCGCTCCGGCACCGGCGAGGGCGGCTACCCGGCGCAGGAGACGACTCGCAAGAACGTCACCAAGGAGACGTCGGGCAACTCCGACCAGCACCGCTGGTGGCGCGTGAGCGGCACGGCGGGCAAGAACGGCGACGGGCACACCCGGTCCTGGGAGCTGGTGCACAGCAACAGCGCGCGCTACACGGGGCGCAAGTTCACCAGCAAGGACGTGTACTTCACTCAGTACAAGAAGTGCGAGAAGTTCCCGAACCACAACCGGCGCTGGGACGGCAACTGCGCGAAGGACATCGTCGCCGCCACCGACGGCGAGCAGCTCAAGCACCCGATCGTCTGGGTGAACGTGGGCTTCCACCACATCGCCCGCGACGAGGACCAGACGCCGATGCCGGTGCACTGGCAGGGCTTCCAGCTCTCGCCGCGCGACGTGACGGACATGAGCCCGCTCACGCCCGACCGGCTGCGCAAGCCGCAGTACAACGGTGATCCCTTCGACTGAGCGAGCGGCGCCACCCGCGCTCGCGCGCAGCGCCTGACGCGCACACCGCGGCGTCCCCGTCCGGCTCCGGTCCGGGCGGGGGCGCCGTATTCTCGTCTGCACCCCCTGCGCGTCTGTGAGCACACCGAGGAGATGCCGATGCCCCCTACCGTCGTCCACCCGTCGCTGCGCGAGCAGATCCGCGAGCACATCGTGGAGGGCGTCGTCAGCGGCCGGTGGAAGCCGGGCGAGCGGATCGTGGAGCGGCGTATCGCGGTCGAGCTGGAGGTCAGCCAGACGCCGGTGCGCGAGGCGCTGCGCGAGCTGGAGAGCATGCGGCTGATCGAGTCCGCGCCGAACAAGGGCGTACGGGTCCGCGACCTGACGGCGGCGGATCTGGAGGAGATCTATCCGGTACGGGCCGGTCTCGAACAGATCGCGGCGGAGCTGGCGGCGCCGCGGCTGGCGGCGGACGTCTCGGCGCTGGAGCCGCACGTGGCGGCGCTGCGGGAGGCGGACGCGAAGGGCGACGGCGGGGCGCAGGTCAGGCACACGGTGGCGTTCCACCGGGAGCTGGTGCGGGCCTCGGGCAACAGCGTGCTGCTGCACACGTGGGAGTCGCTGGGCATCGAGATCTACACGTCGCTGGCGATCCGCTGGCTGGGCACGCGCCAGCAGTCGTACGCGGAGGAGCACGCGGACATCGTCGAAGCCTTCCGCCGCCGCGACCCGGCGATCGCGGAACTGGTCAAGGCCCACGTCCTGGGCTGCGCGCCCGCGTAAGCGGGGGCTCCGCCCCCGCACCCCCACCGGGCCTCCGCCCCGGCCCCCACGGACCTCGCCCCGGGGACTCCGCCCCCTGCCCCGCGGGACTGACGCCCCTGCGCACCGAACACGCCGTGGGCTCCGCCCCCGACCCGGGCTCCACCTCGGGCCCAGCGCTGAGCCTTACCCGGTGGGCTCAGCCCTTCACGGTGCTGCGCGCCGAGCACGGCCGGGGCTCTGCCCCAGGCCCCCGCACTCGCTCGGCTCGGGGGCTTCTCCCCTGCCCCCGCCCGGCTAAGCCCCGGACTCGACCGGGTGCTCCGCCCCCCAGGACCCCGCGAGGCTCACCCCGAGCAGGCACTAGATCCGACCGGACGCTCTGCCGCGCCCCCCGCGGCTGCCTAGCAATCCTGACCGGGGCTCCGCTCCCGACCCCGGAGGGCTCGCGACCCACCCCCCGCGGGGTAGGCCCCGGGCTCCCGCCGGGCGCTCCGACCCGGCCCGTAGGCGCTGCGCAGCAGGCCGCCGGGCTGCGCTCCCGGCCGCGCGCGGGGCTACGCTCCGGACTCGCCGTGCTCTTTCGGCCCGCGAGGGCCGTCACTCGCCGGGCGGGCTGCCCCTCCCGGGGGCGGCCCGCCATCCCTGCGGCGGTGTGCCCGTCGGGCTGCGGCTTCGGCAACGCTTGCCGGCGGCCCCTGTTCCTCGTCTTCCCGTCGGCCCGGTCCTCGTCGACCCCGCCCTCCGAGGGGCACCGCGTGCACGTAGGGCTGGCACGGCATGCCTACTTTCTCGTTCCGGAAGTATTTTGCCGTCCAACCTTTGATCGATCATCGATCGGAGACTTACAGTTCGGTCGAGGAGGTAGTTGCCATGCAGAGTCAGCTCGACCAGCTCCCCGACCGCGACCCGCAGGAGACCGCCGAGTGGCGTGAGTCCCTGGACGCGGTGGCGCAGCACGCCGGCCCCGACCGGGCTGCGCAGGTGCTGCGAAGCACCCTCGCCTACGCCGGGGACGCCGGTCTGGACGTGCCCGCGTTGCTGGAGACGCCGTACGTCAACACCATCCCCACGGCCGCCGAGCCCGAGCTGCCCGGGGATCCCGAGCTGGAGCGGCGGATCGCCGCGTGGAACCGGTGGAACGCCGCCGCCATGGTGACCCGCGGGTCGCGGTTCGGGCTCGGGGGGCACATCGCCACCTTCGCCTCCGCGGCCTGGCTGTACGAGACCGGCTTCAACCACTTCTTCCGCGGCAAGGACGACGACCGCGCCCCCGGCTCCGGCGACCAGCTCTACATCCAGGGCCACGCCTCCCCCGGCGTCTACGCCCGCGCCTTCCTCGACGGCCGGCTCTCCGAGGCCCACCTCGACCGGTTCCGCCAGGAGGCCGCGCCCGGCGCCGTCGAGGGACTGCCCTCGTATCCGCACCCGCGGCGGCTTCCCTGGCTGTGGGAGTTCCCGACCGTCTCCATGGGGCTCGGCCCGATCTCCGCGATCTACCAGGCCAGGTTCAACCGCTACCTCGCCCACCGCGGCATCAAGGACACCTCCGCCAGCCACGTATGGGCCTTCCTCGGCGACGGCGAGATGGACGAGCCCGAGTCGACCGCCGCGCTCGCCCTCGCCGCCCGCGAGCAGCTCGACAACCTCACCTTCGTCATCAACTGCAACCTGCAGCGCCTCGACGGCCCCGTACGGGCCAACTTCAAGGTCGTCCAGGAGCTGGAGGCCCAGTTCCGCGGCGCCGGCTGGAACGTCGTCAAGTCGCTGTGGGGCTCCGCCTGGGACGAGCTGCTCGCCCTCGACACCACCGGCGCGCTCGCCCGCCGGCTGCGGGCCGTGCCCGACGCGCAGTTCCAGACGTACGCCACCCGCGACGCCGCGTACATCCGCGAGCACTTCTTCGGCGCCGAGCCCGCGCTCGCGGAGATGGCGAAGCTGCTCGGCGACGACAAGATCCTCGCATGCTTCCACCTCTCCCGCGGCGGCCACGAGCCGCGGAAGGTCTACGCCGCGTACCGTGCCGCCGTCGCCCACGAGGGCGCGCCGACCGTGATCCTGGCGCAGACCGTCAAGGGCCACACCCTCGGCAAGGGCTTCGAGTCGCGCAACGCCAACCACCAGATGAAGAAGCTGACCGGCGCCGAGTTCCGCGACATGCGGGACCTGCTGGAGCTGCCCATCCCGGACAGCGCGCTGGCTGGCGACCTCGTGCCGTACGCGCACCCGGGCCCCGACTCCCCCGAGGTGCGCTACCTCCAGGAGCGCCGCGCCGCGCTCGGCGGCCCCGCGCCGGCCCGCCGGGTGCACCCGGCGGCGCTGCCGGAGCCGGCGGCGAAGCCGTTCGACGCGCTCAAGAAGGGCTCCGGCAGCCAGGAGATCGCGACGACCATGGCGTTCGTCCGCCTGGTCAAGGACCTCATGCGGGAGAAGGAGACCGGCCGCCGCTGGGTACCGGTGGTGCCGGACGAGGCGCGCACGTTCGGCATGGAGTCGCTCTTCCCGAGCGCCGGGATCTACTCCCCGCGCGGGCAGACCTACGACCCCGTCGACCGCGACCAGCTCCTGTACTACAAGGAGGCGGCGAACGGGCAGATCCTCAACGAGGGCATCACGGAGGCCGGTTCGCTGGCGTCCTTCACGGCCGCGGCCACGTCGTACGCGACGCACGGCGAGCCGATGATCCCGTTCTACATCTTCTACGCGATGTTCGGCTTCCAGCGCACCGGCGACCAGTTCTGGGCTCTCGCCGACCAGTTGGGCCGCGGCTTCGTCGTCGGCGCCACCGCGGGCCGCACCACCATGACCGGCGAGGGCCTGCAGCACGCCGACGGCCACTCCCCGCTGCTGGCCTCCACCAACCCCGCGGCGCTGATCTACGACCCGGCGTTCGCGTACGAGGTGGCGGTCATCGTCAAGGACGGGCTGCGCCGCATGTACGGGCAGGCCGCCCCCGGCGAGGACCCGGACGTCTTCTACTACCTCACCGTCTACAACGAGCCGAAGGTCCAGCCGCCGATGCCCGAGGGCGTCGAGGAGGGCATCATCCGCGGCCTCTACCGCTACCGGACCGCCGACTCCCCCGCCGGGGCCGCCGCCGAGGACGCCCCGCGCGCCCAGGTGCTCGCCTCCGGCACCGCCATCCACTGGGCGCTCGACGCCCAGCGACTGCTCGCCGAGGACTGGGGTGTCGCGGCCGACGTCTGGTCCGCCACCTCCTGGAGCGAGCTGCGCCGTGACGCCCTGTCCTGTGACACGGCGCAGCTTCGCGGCGAGGACCGGGTCCCCTACGTCACCCGTGCTCTGGAAGGCGCACCGGGCCCGGTTCTCGCCGTCAGCGACTGGATGCGGCAGGTGCCCGACCAGATCGCGCAGTGGGTCCCGCAGGACTACACCTCGCTGGGCACGGACGGCTTCGGCCTCTCCGACACCCGTGAGGCGGCCCGCCGGCACTTCGGGGTCGACCCGGAGTCGATCGTGGTGGCGGTGCTGGACCGGCTGGCGCGGCGCGGCGAGGTGAAGAAGGAGACGGTCGCGGCGGCGGCGTCGAAGTACGGGCTGGTCTGAGCCCTGGGGCCGACGGGCCCGGCCTGCGGGGGGCGCAGGCCGGGCCCGTACCGGCCTGCGGGCCTAGTCCGGTTGGTCCGGGAAGCTGCGCAGCTTCAGCAGCGCCGCGACCAGGCCGCCCCAGACGATCACGACCGCGACGACCAGCATGACGATGGCGCTCGCCGACATCAGTTGCCCTCCTTCGCGGGTTCCGGGTCTTCGACGGGCTGTGCCTCCGGCGCCCGGCCGCCGATGTCGCCGTGGTGGCGCCACGGGATCAGGGCGGCCAGCACGCCGACGAGCAGCGCACCGGCGGCGACGCCCCAGCCGGCCCAGCCGAGGAACGAGCCGGGGTAGCCGCCGTAGTTCTCGTCCAGCTCGGTGCGCAGGCTGTCGACCATCATCCAGCCGAGCACCAGCGGTGTGACGATCCCCAGGCACACCAGCCATACGCGCCCCATCCGCACCGCGGACGTGGCGTTGGCGTCCCGCTGCAGCAGCGGCAGCCGGCGCAGCACCCAGGCCACGACGACGACCGACACGAGGCCGGCGAGCACGATGCCGTACTGGTTGATGAAGTGGTCGGCGGCGTCGAGCAGCGTGAGCCCGCCGTCGTTGGCGAACGCCAGCACGGACACCACGGTGAGCACGCCGCCGACGATCGCGACGGCCGCCCTGCGGGACAGGCCCGTACGGTCCTCGACCGCCGCGACCTGCACCTGCACGATGCTCACCAGCGAGGTGAGGCCGGCGATCACCAGCGACAGGAAGAACATCACGCCGAAGAACGCGCCCCCCGGCATGCTGGAGATGATCGCCGGGAACGCCACGAACGCCAGCCCGACGCCCGAGGTGGCCAGCTCGTCGACGCCCACGCCCTGCTGCGCGGCCATGAAGCCGAGCACCGAGAACACGCCGATGCCGGCCAGGATCTCGAACGAGCTGTTGGCGAAGCCGGCGACGAGCGCCGAGCCGGACAGGTCCGACTTGCGGCCCAGGTACGAGGCGTACGTGATCATGATGCCGAAGCCGATGGACAGCGAGAAGAAGATCTGCCCGTACGCGGCGACCCACACGCTGCCCTCGCCCAGCGCCCCCCAGTCCGGCCTGAACAGGGCGTCCAGGCCCTCGCCCGCGCCGTCCAGGGTGACCGCGCGGACGACGAGGATGCCGAAGAAGACCAGCAGCGCAGGGATGAAGACGCGGTTGGCCCACTCGATGCCCCGGCGCACGCCGAGCCAGAGGATGACGAGTGTGACCAGCCACACTCCGAGCAGCGGCCACATGACGCCGGGCACGAAGGTGGAGACGGTGCCCGGTTCGCCGGACTTGAGGAAGTCCTCGGAGAAGAAGGCGTTGGGGTCGTCGCCCCACGACTCGTCGATCGAGAAGCCGACGTAGCGGACGGCCCAGGCCAGGATCACGGCGTAGTACGCGGAGATCACGAAGCAGATCGCCACCTGCCACCAGCCGATGGCCTCGGCGGGGCGGGAGAGCTGCCGGAAGGCGCCGGGCGGGGAGGAGCGGTAGCGGCGGCCGATGACGTATTCCATGATCAGCAGCGGGAGTCCCGCCGTCAGCAGGGCCACCAGATACGGCAGAAGGAAGGCGCCGCCGCCGTTGTCGTAGGCGACGTAGGGAAAACGCCAGATGTTGCCGAGACCGACCGCGGATCCGATCGCGGCGAAGAGGAATCCTGCCCGGTTTCCCCAACGCTCACGAGGCTCGTTGGACATATAGAACTCTCTTATTCTTTGGTGCAGTGCCGAACGACGGTATCAGGGCGCTGCATGATGGCTGACATGCGCGCCGCCCGCCTCATCCACCTCGTTCTGCTGCTCCAGTCCCGCCCGTCCATGACCGCCGCCGAGCTGGCGGAGCGGCTGGAGGTCTCCGAGCGGACCGTCGCCCGGGACGTGCAGGCGCTCGCGGAGGCGGGGGTGCCGGTCTACGCCGACCGCGGGCGGACCGGCGGCTACCGGCTCGTCGGCGGCTACCGCACCCGGCTCACCGGGCTCGGGCGGACCGAGGCGGAGGCGCTGTTCCTGTCCGGGGTGCCCGGCGCGCTGCGGGACATGGGGCTGGCGGACGCGGCGTCCGCGGCGCGGCTGAAGGTGTCGGCGGCGCTGCTGCCGGAGCTGCGCGGCGCCCCCGAGAGCGCGGCGCAGCGGTTCCACCTCGACGCCCCGGGGTGGTGGCGGGAGCCGGACGCGCCGGAGCTGCTGCCCGCGGTGGCGGAGGCGGTGTGGGCGGACCGGACGCTGGCGGTGACGTACCGGCGGCGGCCGGCGGCGGAGGCGGTGGAGCGGGAGGTCGAGCCGTACGGGCTGGTGCTGAAGGCGGGGGTCTGGTACCTGGTCGCGCGGGTGCCGGAAGCAGGGGGCGCGTACCGGGTCTACCGCGTGGAGCGCTTCGAGCAGGCAGTGATCGTCGACGGTGACGCGGGCTTCGAGCGCGACGAGGAGTTCGATCTGCCGGGCTTCTGGGCGGAGCGGGCCGCGGCGTTCGCGCGGTCGATCCTGCGGGACGAGGTGACGCTGCGGCTCTCCCCCGACGGCCTGCGGCGGCTGCCGCACGTCACGGACCGGCTCGCCGCCGAGGACGCCGTGGCCGCAGCCGGCCCGCCGGACGACCGGGGCTGGACGGCCGTGCGGCTGCGGGTGGAGTCCGCGGACGTCGCGTACGGCCAGCTCCTCGCCCTCGGCCCGGACGCGGAGCTACTGGGGCCGCCGGAGCTGCGCGCGCGGTTCGCGGCGGCGGCGGCCCGCAGCGCGGAGCTGTACGGGCGGGAGCCCTACGGGCGGAGCCGGTAGCCCTCCGGGTCGCCGGGGTCCTCGCCGGCCATGACGCGCTGGAAGTACGGCCAGCTGTCCGGCAGCGTGCCGTCGGCGTCCGTGAACCCGTACTCCTGGGCGACCTGCCCGCTGTACAGCGACGTGCCGTTCCACCGCGCCTTGTCCGGGTCCGCCGCCAGCGCCGCGACCGCGCGGCCGACGAGGACGGGGCTCTCGGAGAGCGCGAAGTGCTTGTCTTTGGCGACCGCGTCGCGCCAGTTCTCCTCGGTCACCCCGAAGTGGTCGAGCATCTGCTCGGAGCGCAGGAAGCCCGGGGTGAGGGAGAGCGCGGTGGCGCCGGCGTCCTTCAGCTCGTGGCTGAGGCCGAAGGCCATCCGGATCGGGGCGTTCTTGGTCAGGTCGTAGAAGAACATGTCGCGGTACGGCTTGTTGGCCTCCGCGGTGCCGTCGGTGATCTCGACCACCAGCCCGCCGCCGGTGCGCAGCAGCAGCGGCAGCGCGCAGTGGCTGGTGATGAGGTGGGTCTTGACCCCGAGTTCCATCATCCGCAGGCCGCGGTCGAGGTCGTACTCCCACATCTTCTTGCCGAACTCGACGAGGTGTTCCCCGCCCCAGACGTCGTTCACCAGCACGTCGAGCCGCCCGTGGTCGCGCTCGATGCGGGCGACCAGGTCCCGTACCTGATCGGCTTCGAGGTGGTCGACACGGACGGCGACGCCCTCGCCGCCGGCCTCGGTGGCCAGCTCCGCGGTCTCCTCGATGGTCTCGGTGGTGCGGCCGACTTCGCTGACGTGCTGCCGGGTCGTACGGCCCGTGGCGTACACGGTGGCGCCCAGGGCGCCCAGCCCCACCGCGATCGCCCGGCCCGCGCCCCGCGTGGCGCCCGCGACCAGGGCGACCTTCCCGCGCAGCGGCTTGTCCGCGGTGCCCGGAACGGGCTTGTCTCGGTTCTGCTCTTCGCTCATGCGCCCACCGTGACAGCGAATCCGGACATCTTCTGTCTGGTTTTCCGGCGGGTTGCGAAAGGAGTTCCGGAGGATTCCGATCCCGCGCTCCGCGTGCATATGCGCGGCGGAAGGCAGATGCTGGATCCGTGATGGAGGAGTCGGAGTTCTGGGAGCTGATCGACGCCGCCCGCGAGGCCGCCGAGGGCGACCCCGCGGAGCAGGCCGACCTGCTCGTGGACCGGCTGACCGGTCTCGACCCGGACGCCGTGACCGACTTCGCCTGCCACTTCGAGTCGCGGATGGACCGCGCGTACCGCATGGATCTGTGGGGCGCGGCGTGGGTGCTGCTCGACGGGGTCAGCGACGACGCCTTCGACTCCTTCCGCGGCTGGCTCGTGGGGCAGGGCCGGACGGTCTTCGAGGGCGCGCTGCACGAGCCGGACGATCTCGCGGACCTGCTGGAGGACTTCGACGAGGAGACGGACGGGGAGGCGGAGGACCTGGCGTACGTGGCGGACGAGGCGTACGAGCGGCTGACGGGGCTGAAGCTGCCGGAGCTGGGTCTGCCGGAGGGGCCCGCGGAGCCG
Organism: Streptomyces sp. B5E4; assembly: GCF_039871555.1. Taxonomy (NCBI): domain Bacteria; kingdom Bacillati; phylum Actinomycetota; class Actinomycetes; order Kitasatosporales; family Streptomycetaceae; genus Streptomyces; species Streptomyces sp. B5E4. The sequence goes on along the minus strand of NZ_JBDPMI010000005.1, from coordinate 64,217 downwards.
GTGGGCGAGGCGATCGACTTCGAGGACGTAGGGGTGCTGGCGCAGCGGTTCCCGAAGCTGTGGGCGCTGTACCGGGAGGACTGACGGCTTGCCGTTGCCCCGGGGCCGCGGGCGCGGGGTTCGAGGGCTTGGGGCCGGGGCTTGGCGCTGAGGGCCGGAGCTCGTACGGGATCGGCGGGGGCGCGCGCGTCAGAGGAGTGTGCGCCCCATCAGCATGTCGTCCACGTACGTGCCGTCCAGCAGGAACTCCTCCGGCAGCACCCCCTCCACCGCGAACCCCTCCGACTCGTACAGCCGCCGCGCCGGGGCGTTGTGCCCCAGCACGCGCAGCGTCAGCCGCCGCGCACCTGCCGCGCGGGCGTGCTCCGCGCCCGCCCGCAGCAGCGCCCGCGCGACACCGGCGCCGCGGGCCTCGGGGGCGACGACGAGGCCCTGGATCTGGCGTACGTGCCCGTTGACCGCCAGCGACGTCGGGGGGACGACGCAGATGTAGCCGACGACGCGGGCGGGGGCGGCGGGGGTCCGGCCGGGCAGCTCGGCGAGAAGGTAGTGGTCGGGGTGGTGGCGCTCGTCGAAGAACGGGGCGTCGGTGCTGGGCGGGGCGGTCACCGCGTGCAGATGCGACCAGGTCGCGGCGTCGAGGGCGCGGAGCAGATCCCCGTCGGCGGCGCTCGCGGGGCGTATGCGCAGCTCGCCGCCGCCGACCGCCCCGCCGCCGTGCACGTCAGTCATGGGCTCACTGTGACACGTGCTGCCGGGGGACGGCACATGAGGGCAGGATGGGCCCATGCGCATCGCGGTCTCCGGCTCCTCCGGACTCATCGGCTCCGCCCTCGTCCGCTCGCTGCGGACCGACCGGCACGACGTCCTGCGGCTGGTGCGGCGGGAGGCGAGCGCACCGGACGAGGTGCGGTGGGACCCCGGGAAGGGGTACGTCGACGCCGGGCGGCTCGACGGCTGCGACGCCGTCGTGCACCTCGCCGGGGCCGGCATCGCCGACCGGCGCTGGACCGAGAGCTACAAGCGGGTGCTGCGCGACAGCCGGGTGCTCGGCACCGCGGCCGTCGCCGACGCCCTGGCCTGTCTCGACCGGCCGCCGTCCGTCTTCGTCTGCGGCAGCGCGATCGGCTACTACGGCGACACCGGCGACCGCCGCATCGACGAGACCGCGCCGCCGGGGCGGGGCTTCCTCGCCGACCTGTGCCAGGAGTGGGAGGCGGCGACGAACGCGGCGGAGGAGGCCGGGATCCGTACCGTCCACGCGCGTACGGGCCTGGTGGTCTCCCGCAGGGGCGGGACGTGGGGACGGCTGTTCCCGCTCTTCCGGGCGGGTCTCGGCGGGCGGCTCGGCAACGGACGGCAGTACTGGAGCTTCGTCTCCCTGCACGACCACATCGCGGCGCTGCGCCACCTCATCGACACCGAGTCGCTCGCCGGGCCGGTGAACCTCACGGCCCCGGAGCCGGTGACCAACCGCGAGGTGACGGCGGCGATGGGGCGGGTGCTGCACCGGCCGACGCCGTTCCCGGTGCCGGCGGCGGCGCTGCGGGTGGCGCTGGGCGAGTTGGCGGAGGACGTGATCGGCAGCCAGCGGGTGGTGCCGCGCAAGTTGCTCGACTCGGGGTTCACGTTCGCGTTCCCGGGGATCGAGGAGGCCCTGCGGGCGGCGCTGCGGGGGTGACGGAGGCGAGGGAGGGGGCCGGTGCGGTGCCGGCCCGGGAGGGTGCGGCGGGCTGATCCGGGGGCCGGCCGGAGGGTCGGCGGGGACGGTGTCGCGGCTGGTTGCGCCGGGTGTGCGTCCGTGCCCTTGTGGTGCGCACCTGGCCGGCGCCACCATCCGCCCTATCGTCAACGGAACGCGTCCACGGGGGAACGCGGATACGACCATGCCCAGTTGGGCATCAAACAGGCGTCCAGCGGCATGCGAGAGCGCTCGGCCGCGGACGCACAACCCCGGGAGGCACCCGTGCCCCATGCCGCAGGAAGCACGGACCCCGTCGACGTCGTCGTCGTGGGCGCCGGACTCGCCGGTCTCGCCGCGGCCCAGCACCTGGTCGGAGCGGGCCTCAGCGTGACCGTGCTGGAGGCGGACGAGCAGGTCGGCGGGCGGATGACCACCGACCACGTCGACGGATTCCGGCTGGACCGCTCGCTGCACCTGCTCAACACCTCGTACCCGGAACTGCGTCGCCTGCCGGGGCTCGCGGGGGTGCCGCTCTGCCCGCTCGACGGGGACGTGGTGGTCTGCGCGGGCGGGCGGCGGCAGCGGATCGGCGGATCGCGGGGCACGGGGGGCGCGTTCACGACGGCGAGTGCGTTCGCCAGCGCCGCGCGTGCGCCCCGGGGCGCCGTCATCGACCAGGCGTGGCTCTCCGCGGCGCTGGCGCGGCTGGCGACCGTACCCACGGCGCGGCTGCTGGCCCGGCCGGAGCGCCGGGCCGCGGACGCGCTGGCGGCGCGCGGGCTGCCGCCGCGGATCGCGGCGGGGTTCCTGCGGCCGCTGCTGGTGGCGCTGCTCAACGACCCGGCGCTGACGACGTCGAGCCGCTCGGCGGACCTGGCGCTGCGGGCGTTCGCGCGCGGACGGCTGTGCCTGCCGGCGGGCGGTGCGGCGACGGTGCCGCAGAAGCTGGCGGCGGGGCTCCCGCGCGGGACGGTGCGAACCGGGGTGCGGGCGGTGTCGGTCTCGACGACCGCGGTGCGGACGGAGGAGCACGGGGTGCTGCGGTGCCGGTCGGTGCTGGTGGCCACGGGCGCGCGGGCGGCGGCGGGGCTGCTGCCGGGGCTGCGGCTGCCGGGGTTCCACCCGGTGACGGTGCTGCACCACAGCGCCCCGGCGGAGTCGCTGCCGGGCGGCGGCGGAGTCGGGAGCCGGCCGGAGGCGGGGGAGGCCGGGGGCGCGGAGGACGGCGTTCCGGCGCGTGACGGTGGGGGGCGTGACGGCGGGGCGCGGCAGGGCGCGGTGCGGGAAGGCGGGGTGCGGGAAGGCGGGGCGGCGCGGAGTGGCGCGGTCGCGGGCGGCGTGCGGCAGGCGGCGCTGCTGCTGGACGCGGAGGGGGCGCAGGGGCCGGTGTCGCATACGGCGGTGGTCAGCAGGGCGGACACGTCGCGGGCGCCGCGGGGGCGGGCCCTGGTCAGCTCGGTGGTGCTGGGCGAGGACGCGGTCCGGCCGGCGCGGGTGCTGGACAAGTCGGCGCGGCGGCAGTTGAGCGAGCTGTACGGGACGTCGGCCTTCGACTGGGAGCTGGTGGGGGCGCACCACGACCCGGAGGCGATACCGGCGATGCCGGCGCCGCACGACCTCCACCGACCGGTCCGGGTGCTGTGCGGCCTCTACGTCTGCGGCGACCACCGCGACACGAGCACCCCCCAGGGCGCCCTGTACTCGGGCCGCCGCGCAGCCCGTGCCCTCCTCCGCGACTTCGGCCTCACCCCGGCCACGGACCCGGCGGCCGTCCCGGCAGTCGCCTAGCAGGAACGGTTCTCCACCACGGAGCGGTGCTCCTGAGCGGGAGCACCGCTCCGGGACCGGAACGCCACTCCGGGACCGGAGCACCGCCCCGCAGCGAGAGCACCGCTCCGGGAAGGAAGCACCGCTCCGAGGCGAGAGCACAGCTCTCCGACCAGAGCGCCGCCCACCCGAGAGCACCGCTCCGAATCGGGAGCGGCACCCCGCACCGAGAGCACTGCTCTGCGGCGAGCACAGCGATCCGCGCCAAGAGCGGCGTCCTACACCGAGAAGCAGCTCCCCAGAGAGCCCTCAGCAGCGAGAGCACCGCTCACCACACGCGCGCACCCGCCGCCCGCACCGCCCCGACCCGCACCGCCGGCCGCGCCGCTCCGCGGCCCCGCGGCCCCCGCCCTCACACCGCCAGCGCCGCGACCCGCTCCCGGTACGCCCGCACCGGAGGTGCATCGCGGTACGGCTCCAGGCGCCGTTCGAAGTCGCGGACGTACTCCGCCGCCCGCGCCGAACGCATCTCCGCCGCCTGCTGCGCCGCCTCCGCGCCCAGCACGCACGCCTGCTCCACCTCGCCCAGCCCCAGCCGCGCCGTCGCCAGCACCAGCCGGCAGAAGACCCGGCTGCGCGCGAACCCCGCCGCCCTGTACTGCAGCGAGCGCTCCGCGTGCTGCGCCGCCGCCCGGTACTGCTGGAGGTCGCGGTAGCAGTGCCCGAACTCGTCCGCGAGCTGCGCCTCGTCGAAGAAGCGCGCCCAGTGCGGCGCCTCCTCCCCCGGCCGCGCCGACTCCAGCGCCCGCTCCGCCCGCGCCAGCGACGTCGTGCAGGCCCGCACCTCGCCCAGCAGCCCGTGCCCGCGCGCCTCCGCGGCGTGCAGCAGCGCCTGTACCACCGGCGGCGCGCCCCCTCCGACACCCTGCTGCGCGACCCGGGTGAGCTGCACCGCCTCCCGGCCGTGCCCCAGGTAGACCGCCTGGCGGCTCATCGTGACCAGCACGTAGCTGCCGTACGCCCGGTCCCCCGACGCCTGCGCCAGCCGCAGGGCCTGGACGAAGTACCGCTGGGCCAGCCCGTGGGCCGCGATGTCGTACGACGTCCAGCCCGCCAGCCGCGTCAGGTCCGCGGCGGCGGCGAACAGCCGGCGCCCCGTTGCCTCGTTGTACGTGCCGCGCAGCATCGGCTCGACCTCGTGCTCCAGATACCGCACGAGGGCCTGCCGGGCGTGCCCGCCGCCGTAGGCGTTGTCCAGCGCCCGGAACATCTCGGCGACCGACCGCATCGCCCCGATGTCCCCCTGGGTGACCCGCTGTCCCGGCGCCCGCGCCCCCGGCCCGCCCCACCCCGGTCCCGGATCACCGCGCCCGGCGGGCACGCCGCCCAGACCCGCCCCGGGTCCGCCCGGGGCGCCCGGCCCCGCACCGACGGCGACACCGCCGCCACCGAGGCCCACGCCGGGACCGCGCCCCTGCGCCGGCACCCGCAGCGCGCCCGGCGCCCCCGGCGACGCCACCCCCGCCGGACCGGGCGCCCCGCGCTGCTGCAGCTCGCGCGCCACCTTCTCGTCCGGCCTGCCGATCAGCCAATCCCGACTCGGCACGACGAGACCCGCAGGAGTGAACGCGATTTTCCGCAGCTCCGCCTGACTGCCCGTGTCCTTGCGCCACAGCCCGCTCACGATGTCGATCGCCTCGGTGGGCGTCGCGGCGAACTCCAGTCCGGCGTACACCGGTGCGCATGCGTCGAGCCCGAGGTCCTGCGCGGTCAGCCGGCGGCCGAGGCGCCGGGTGAACACCTCGGCGATCAGCGCAGGTGTCGTGCCGCGCGGCTGCTGGCCGCGTAGCCACCGGGTCACGGACGTTTTGTCGTATCGCAGGTCGAGGCCGTGTTCGAGCCCTAGCTGATCGACTCTGCGGGCGAGCCCCGCGTTGGAGAACCCGGCCTCGGAGATGAGGGCCGCGAGCTGGCGGTTGGGAGGTCGCTGTGAAGGTCGTTCCGTCGTCACCTGTGGGGTCTCCTGCCTGGCCTCCGGGAACGGCGCGAATGTAGCGGCGAAACAAGCCTCACTCGCCGCTTTCGTCCCAGCTTCATTCGATCGTGTGAGGAGACCTGGGTGCAGGGCGGGAACGTATACCGCCGTACAGTGGCAGAGGGTCGGCTGGAATACCGCCGACCGCATATGCCGGGCGGCGCACGCGCACCGCCCGGCGCGAACTGCGCGAACAGCGCGAGGAGGGCACCGTGGGCGAGCTGCGCTTCGTTCACCTGGGGTTCGGCGAGAACGCCGTGGAGTACCTGGAGGCTTGGCAGGAGCAGCGGCGCGTGCACGCCGCCCGCTTCGCCGAGGAGATCCCCGACACCTGTCTATTGCTGGAGCACCCGCCGGTCTACACCGCGGGCCGCCGCACGGCCGAGGACGAGCGCCCGCTCGACGGCACCCCCGTGGTGGACGTGGACCGCGGCGGGAAGATCACCTGGCACGGTCCCGGCCAGCTCGTCGGCTATCCGATCCTGAAGCTGCCGCGCCCCGTGGACGTCGTCGCGCACGTCCGGCGGCTGGAGGAGGCCCTGATCCGCGCCTGCGCCGACTTCGGCCTGGCGACCACCCGCATCGAGGGCCGCAGCGGCGTCTGGGTGCTGGGCGACCCCGTGGAGCAGCGCGCGGAGTTGGGCGGGCTGGCGCTGGACTTCGACCCCCGCCTCTCGGACGAGGAGTACGACCCGCGCCTGGCCGGTCCCGAGTACGCGCCGTCCAACGCCGGCCAGCGGCGCGAGGACCGCAAGCTGGCCGCCATCGGCATCCGCGTCGCCAAGGGCGTGACCATGCACGGCTTCTCGCTGAACTGCAACCCGGACAACACCTGGTTCGACAGGATCGTGCCGTGCGGCATCCGCGACGCGGGGGTGGCCTCGCTCTCCGGCGAGCTGGGAAGAGACGTACCGGTGTCGGAGGTTCTCCCCGTCGTGGAGAAGCATCTGCGCGAGATCCTGGAGACGGCCGAGGCGCTCCCCCGCGCGGTCTGACTCCCCAATTCAGAGGCGTACGCTGGAGAACGCCGAGGAATCGAAAGCTAGGAGCCCGGACGTGTCCGCTGTCGCACCCGACGGTCGCAAGCTGCTCCGCCTGGAAGTCCGCAACAGCCAGACCCCCATCGAGCGCAAGCCCGAGTGGATCAAGACCCGCGCCAAGATGGGGCCCGAGTACAACGCGCTGCAGAAGCTCGTCAAGGACGAGGGTCTGCACACGGTCTGCCAGGAAGCCGGCTGTCCCAACATCTTCGAGTGCTGGGAGGACCGCGAGGCGACGTTCCTGATCGGCGGCGAGCAGTGCACCCGGCGGTGCGACTTCTGCCAGATCGACACGGGCCGCCCGGCCGAGCTGGACCGCGACGAGCCCCGCCGGGTCGCCGAGTCCGTCCAGCGCATGGAGCTGCGGTACGCCACGATCACCGGCGTCGCCCGCGACGACCTGGAGGACGGCGGCGCCTGGCTCTACGCGGAGACCGTGCGCCAGATCCACGCCACCACCCCGGGCACCGGCGTGGAGCTGCTGATCCCCGACTTCAACGCCGAGCCGGAGCAGCTCGCGGAGGTCTTCTCCGCCCGCCCCGAGGTGCTCGCGCACAACGTCGAGACCGTCCCGCGGATCTTCAAGCGCATCCGCCCCGGCTTCCGCTACGAGCGGTCGCTGGAGGTCCTCACGCGGGCCCGCGAGGCCGGTCTGGTGACGAAGTCGAACCTCATCCTGGGCCTGGGCGAGGAGCGCGCGGAGGTCAGCCAGGCGCTGCGTGACCTGCACGAGGCGGGCTGCGAGCTGATCACGATCACGCAGTACCTGCGCCCGTCGCCGCGGCACCACCCGGTGGAGCGGTGGGTGAAGCCGCACGAGTTCGTGGAGCTGCAGCAGGAGGCCGAGGAGATCGGCTACGCAGGCGTCATGTCCGGCCCGCTGGTGCGGTCCTCGTACCGGGCGGGACGGCTGTACAAGCAGGCCATGGAGAAGCGCGCGCAGCAAGCGGCGTAGGCCCCCGCGAGCCGGCCCGGCAGTGCCGCCGGCGGCCGCGTCCCGGCGGTCTTCACCCCGCTTTGACCGCCGGGCCACGCGCTGGTAACACCGTGGGGTGAGCATGGAGCCCGACCCAGTTCCGACTTCCCGACCGCCGAGGAGGGCCGTCGTGCCGTCGTCACCGTCGTCGTTACCGTCCTGGCCGCCGCCCCGGCCCACCGTCGCCCGGGTGCTGCGCACGATCGAGGAAGTGCTGCTCCGCGGCGAGCAGCGCACCGCACGGCGTAACGCCTGGGACGCCGTCCTGGAGGACCGCCGCCGGGCCATGGCCCGCCGCGAGTCGGAATCGGCGGTGTCGCAGGCGGACCCGCCCGCGGGCGGTACGTCCGCTCTGCCCCGTTAGCCGCCGCGCCCCGGCGCCGCGGGCCGCCCGGCGCGCCCCGATCCGGCCACCAGGTGCCGGGCCCGGTCTGACCCCGGGCCCGGCTGGCCGTAGAATTCGCGGCATGGCCAGCAGTGAACCCACACCCGAGAACACCGGGCGTCTGAAGCAGATCGCCCTCACGTACAAGATGACCAGGCGGGCCGACCCCAAGGTCGGTCTCATCGTCGCGGGCGTGGGCATCCTGGTCCTCGGTGCCGCCCTGGGCATCGGCTTCCTCATCGGACACCCGATCTACCTGGGCATCGTCGGTTTCCTGCTCTCGCTGCTCGGCATGGCGATCGTCTTCGGGCGGCGCGCGGAGGCCGCGGCGTTCGGGCAGATGGAGGGCCAGCCGGGCGCGGCCGCGGCGGTGCTGGACAACATGAAGCGGGGCTGGACCGTCACCCCCGCGGTGGCGATGACGCGGCAGCAGGACGTCGTGCACCGGGCCGTGGGCAAGGCGGGCATCGTCCTGGTCGGCGAGGGCAACCCGAACCGGCTGAAGGGCCTGCTGGCGGCCGAGAAGAAGAAGATGAACCGGGTCATCGCGGAGGTGCCGGTCCACGACGTCGTCGTCGGCAACGACGAGGGCCAGGTGCCGCTGAAGAAGCTCCGGGCCACGCTGGTGAAGATGCCGCGCGTGCTGCAGGGCCCGCAGGTCACGCAGGTCAACGACCGGCTGAAGGCACTGGGCGACCTGATGAGCAACATGCCGGTCCCGAAGGGCCCGATGCCCAAGGGCATGCGGATTCCGAAGGGCGGCGGCAAGCTGCGCTGAGCGCGGCGGATCTCGTACGGGTACGGGGACGGGCGCCGGAGGGGCCCGCGGCGTAGGACCGGCTCGGAGGCAGGCCCGGCGCGGAAAGGCCCGGCGCGGAACCCGGTCTCGCTCGGAACCGCCCTTCGGTCAGAACCGCACTTCTCTCAGAACCGCACCTCGACGGCGCGGGCGAGCCGGTCGTGCAGACCGCGGGTGTCGCGGTCGAAGACGACCGCGGGGATCAGCAGGCAGAGCAGCACGGAGCGGGCGATGGTGGCGACGGGGCCGAGCCGGGCTCCGTTCTCGGCGAGGACGCGGATGCGCATGATCCGCTTGCCCGGCGTGAAGCCGAGGGTGCCGACCAGCAGCACGGTCATCACGAAGAAGACGACCATGGTCCACAGCCCGAGCGACCGGGTGTCGCTGCCCGCGAACAGTCCGTAGGCGATGAGCTGGCACAGCAGCCAGTCGACGACCAGCGCCGCGATCCGCCGGCCGACGGACGCGACCGAGCCGGGGCCGGTCTCGGGCAGCCCGAGGCGCTGGCCCCGGTAGCCGAAGTCGACGCCCATGTCCTCGGCCGCCGCGCGGGGGCCGGAGAGCCACGATCCGATTGCTTGCCGCTTCTCCGCGTCATCCACGTATCCACGGTACTGCCAGGTGCGCGCGGCCCTTCCTCGCCCCCTGCCGGCGCCCTCGGACCGCATACGATTCCGGCCACCCGCGGGGCCGCCGGGGCCGCGTTCCCCGGCCCGGCCGGGGGTCGCGGTTAACATCGGCGAAACAACCGGGTCATGCCCGAGAAATCCCGGGTGCCTACGCTCGGGCGAGCATGCCGGCACGCCGGCAGGCGCACCTCGCGCAGGCTCTGCAGGCTTACCCGTCCCCTCGCGGCGGGACATAGGAGGAGTGGGATGTTCCAGAACGCCGACGAGGTCCAGCAGTACATCGCGGACAACGACGTGAAGTTCGTCGACGTGCGTTTCTGCGATCTGCCGGGCATCATGCAGCACTTCACGGTGCCCGTGGACGTCTTCGAGCCCGACGGCCAGCTCATGTTCGACGGCTCGTCGATCCGGGGCTTCCAGGCCATCCACGAGTCCGACATGGCGCTCGTACCGGACCTCTCCACGTCCCGCCTCGACCCGTTCCGCAAGGACAAGACGCTCAACATCAACTTCTTCATCCACGACCCCATCACCGGCGAGCAGTACAGCCGTGACCCGCGGAACGTGGCCAAGAAGGCCGAGGCGTACCTCGCCTCCTCCGGCATCGCCGACACCGCGTACTTCGGCCCCGAGGCGGAGTTCTACGTCTTCGACGACGTCCGCTTCGAGACCAAGGCGAACGCCGGGTATTACCACATCGACTCCGTGGCCGGCGCCTGGAACACCGGCGCGATCGAGGACGGCGGCAACCGCGGCTACAAGGTCCGCTACAAGGGCGGCTACTTCCCCGCCCCGCCGGTCGACCACTTCGCCGACCTGCGTGCGGAGATCTCCCTCGAACTCGCCGCGTCCGGCCTCAAGGTCGAGCGCCAGCACCACGAAGTGGGCACCGCGGGCCAGGCCGAGATCAACTACAGGTTCAACACGCTGCTGGCCGCCGCCGACGACCTGATGCTCTTCAAGTACATCGTGAAGAACGTCGCCTGGCGCAACGGCAAGACCGCGACCTTCATGCCCAAGCCGATCTTCGGCGACAACGGCTCCGGCATGCACTGCCACCAGTCGCTCTGGACCGGCGGCGAGCCGCTCTTCTACGACGAGCAGGGCTACGCGGGCCTGTCGGACACCGCCCGCTACTACATCGGCGGCATCCTCCGCCACGCCCCGGCGCTGCTGGCCTTCACCAACCCGACGGTGAACTCCTACCACCGCCTGGTCCCCGGCTTCGAGGCCCCGGTCAACCTGGTCTACTCCCAGCGCAACCGCTCCGCGGCGATCCGCATCCCGATCACCGGCGCCAGCGCGAAGGCCAAGCGCATCGAGTTCCGCGCCCCGGACTCCTCCGGCAACCCGTACCTGGCCTTCTCCGCCATGCTGCTGGCGGGCCTGGACGGCATCAAGAACAAGATCGAGCCCGCCGAGCCGGTCGACAAGGACCTCTACGAACTGGCCCCCGAGGAGCACGCCGCGGTCCCCCAGGTCCCGACGAACCTCCCGGCCGTACTGGAAGCCCTCGAAGCCGACCACGAGTTCCTCCTCCAGGGCGGCGTCTTCACGTCCGACCTGATCGAAACGTGGGTCGACTTCAAGCGCACCCAGGAGATCGAGCCGATCCAGCTCCGCCCGCACCCGCACGAGTTCGAGCTGTACTTCGACATCTAAAGAGCAGGCTCGGGTGACCTGGGTGGAAGCCCTTGGCAACAGGCTCTGACCTGCGAAAACTCTTCGCATCAGTTCTCGCCGCCGCCCACGATTTCCGCCTCCTGGTGCGCCCGGTGCGCACCGCCTGACCCAATCTCTGACATGACGTCAGAAACGCCACGAGGGTCGCGACCCCACCCCAGGTGGGCGTTGCGGCCCTCTCGGCAATACCACTGCCGCCCGTCGCTCCCTGGATCACGCACAGCAAGCTGTGGACCGCTCCGACCCCAGCGCGTACCGGCCGCCGTGGATGGCCTTCTACGACCAAGCAGAGCTGGGACTGCCGGCGCTGACGACCCCACCTGACTCTGGGCCGCTGGGCCGAAGCCGAAGCGCACGCCCACCGCAACCTCATCTGCTGCGCTACGACTTCCAGCGAAATCGGGCTCTCGCACTCGCGCACCTCGCGCACCTCGAACAGGACGACCTCGAACCCGCCGTCACCACTGCTCTGAGAGTGCCCGCAGAGGCCCGGCACGGCCGCGTCTCCAGCCTTCTGCACTCCTTCGGAAGGGGCAACAGCCCTTTGCGGACTCCCCGGTATTCGCCACGATGATGCGCGACCCTCTCCACCCGCAATCCGTAGGTTGAACGCGGTCTTGACGGGATCTCTGGAATCGGCCGGGGCCACTCGTCGTCCCATCGGTTGGCCCCTCAGTCAAGTGGGGAACAAAGACGTGCACTTCGCAGGTGAAGGCAAGGCCCGCACACTCACGGGGCGGGGTGCTCAGGCTCCCGGGTCCGGGGCGACGGCGCGTTGTACGCAGTCTCGGAGCAGGGCGCGCCGTTGGTCGTGCACGGCCGCGGCCTCCTCGGCGGAGGCGGCGTAGACGTTGCTCACCGGGGACCAGGCCATGGACATGGCGATGACCATGGCCATCACGTCGAAGGGGTCTCCCTGCCTGATGCGTCCGGCGGCCTGGGCTTCTGCGATGGCGCGGAGCTTGTGGTCGTCGTAGCGGTCGTGGTCCGCGACGAGGTTTCCGGTCGGGCGCCGCTCCAGGCGCGCCCAGGTCGCGAGCCGGATCAGATCCGGGCGGCTGAGGTATTCGTCGTAGAGGCGCACCGCCCAGTCGGCGAGGTCCGTGGCGTCGATGGGGACGACATTGGTGATCCGCTCCAGTGAGGCGAAGAAGATCGCGTCGAAGAGCGCGTCCTTGTTGCCGAAGTAGCCGTAGAGCTGCGCCTTGTTGGTGCGTGCGGCGGCGATGATCCGGTCGATGCGTGCGCCGGCGATGCCGTGCCGGGCGAACTCCTGGGTGGCGGCGTCGACGATGCGCTGGTACGTCGCGGCTCCGCGGCTGCTGGACGGCTGCTCAGGCATGCCTCGAATCTTACAGACCGACTTGTCTGTTTGCTTCTCGGCTCCCGTGCGCCTACCGTGAAACAGACCGAACAGTCTGTCTGAGGAGATGGTGATGCGCCCTACGACCGGATGGCGCGCGGACAGCGAGACGCGGACCCTGCGCCGCACGGCGCTGGAGCGCCGGGACCTGCGCCCGGACGACATCGCGGTACGTGTCGAGTACTGCGGCGTCTGTCACACGGACCTCCACGCGCTGCACGCGCACGAGAACGGCGCGAACGGCGTGCTCGTACCCGGGCATGAGTTCACCGGCGTGGTCACCGAGGTCGGCAGCGCAGTTTCCGGCTTCTCCCCGGGTGCTCCCGTGGCCGTCGGCAACATCGTCGACTCGTGCCGCATCTGCCGCATGTGCCGGGCCGGCCAGGAGAACTTCTGCCGTTCGTTTCCGACACTGACCTACGGTGGAGCCGACCGGCAGGACGGGACGACCACGCTGGGCGGGTACTCCCGCGAGTACGTCGTGAGCCATCAGTTCGCCTACCACCTCCCCGCGGGCCTCGACGCGGCCGCCGCGGCCCCCCTGCTCTGCGCCGGGGTCACCGTCTGGGAACCGTTGCAGGCGCTCGACGTGGGCCCGGGCAGCACCGTCGCCGTTGCCGGACTCGGCGGCCTGGGGCACCTCGCGGTCAAGATGGCGACCGCGCTCGGCGCCACGACCTCCGTCGTCAGCCGCACTCCGGAGAAGGCCGGCGAAGCGCGCGGCCTGGGCGCGCAGGGATTCGTCGTGTCCACCGACTCCGAGCAGAGGGAAACGGTCCGCGACCAGTTCGACGTGGTCATCGACACCATCTCCGCCCCCCACGACCTGGCCCCGTACCTGCGGATGACCGCCATGGACGGCACCCTCAGCCACCTCGGCCACCTCGGACCGGTCACCGTGGACACCCTCGACCTGCTCATCGGCCGCAAGAAGCTCAGCTCCGCCGGCAGCGGCGGCCGCCCGTCCACCGCCGCCATGCTGCGCTTCTGCTCCGAACACGACATCACCGCAGACATCGAACTACTACCGTCGTCCCAGGTGAACACCGCTCTCGCGCGCCTGGAACGCAACGACGTCCGCTACCGCTTCGTACTCGACATGTCCGACCTCGACTGACCGACGGCGCGGCTTGCCCCACAGCAAGCCAGCGACAAACACCGCCACGGCGCCGAGATGCTCTTCCCAGGTCCTGACCGAACGGGAGGAGAAGAACAGCGTGGCCATCGCCTCCAACGAATCGTTCGGCAAAGCGCACATGTTCCGGCGAACCCGTGCGAGGCAGTGCCTGAACAGCACGGGTTCAACATGGAGGGACCCGTCACGGAGCCGCACGTATCCTGCGGGCTGTGACCGCGATATACGTGCTGGACGGTACCCGGATCAGGACGTTGGAAGACTTCTGGCGAGTCATCGGTGAGGCGATCAACGGCCCCGGTGGCTACTTCGGCAGGAATCTCGACGCTTTCGCCGACTGCCTCAGTGGCGGCTTCGGGACGCCCGATGACGATGACTACGTGATGGAGTGGCGGGACCATCAGGTGTCTCGCGAGCATATGGGCTACCCAGAGACTGCTCGGCAGTTGGAGATCCGCCTGTCGCGCTGCCACCCCACGAACCGCCCAGCGGTCAGTGCCGATCTGGCCGCGGTACGTGAAGAGCGTGGAACGACCGTCTTCGACTGGTTGATCGAGATCTTCGAGTATCGAGCCCCTGCCGTCCTGCGCCTTCAGTGACGGTGGCTTTTGCGCGGTGGGCCAGGCAGCGTTGCAGCACTGTCCACGAGGCGGGATCCAGCGGGACGGGATATCGAAGCCGTGCTCGGTGACATCACCGAAGTCGACGCGCGCACGGAACTCCTCTGGCCGCAGGTGAAGCTGGTGGACACCGGCGCGATTTCCGTCCGGGAAGTCCCCGACCACCTCGACGCCATCGCCAAGACCTCGTCGGGCGCGCCGGTCGGCGTGCAGATCCTGGCGGGCGTGCCCGCGTCCGACGCCCACTTCAGCCTGGATGTACGCGGGTCGGACGGCTGGCTGAAGCTGACCGGCGACCACCCCGCGGGCGTTCAGGTCGGCGACCTCGCACTCTCGTCGAGCGTGGACTTCACCGCACCCGACAGCCCCCTCGCCACCGGTACCGGCGCGACCGCCGCCGAGATATGGAGGGGCGCCTCCCCCAACGTGGGCGAGGTGTACGCCAGCCTGGCGCGCGACCTCACCGACGGGACCCACCACACCCCGGGATTCGACCACGCCGTCCACAACAGCCGCCTGATCGCCCGAGTCGAAGAAGCCTCACGCACCGGTCTTCGCCAGTGAAGGTGCCACACCACGCCCTGCTCCTCAGGGGCGGGGGCCCGTGTAGCGGAGGATCCACAGTCCCTGGTTCTTGTCTGTGATGTAGATGTAGCCACGGCGGTCCACCACCACGTCCTCCGTCTGCAGGGCGAGTTCGCCTTCCGGCATGGGGCCGTAGCGACGGGTCGGTTCCGGGGGCATGAAGTGGCCGGTCTCTTGGGGCAGGCGGGGGTTGGAGACGTCGTAGATGCGTAGGCCGGCGTTGAAGTGGGCGACGTGGAGCAGGCCGTTGTGGGGCTGGACGTCGGGGTGGTGCTGGTGGTGGTTGATGTTGTGCGGGCCGCTCCAGCCGCCGCGGGTGGAGAAGTCGGGGTAGTCGGCGCCGCGCGGGGGCGCCGGCTCGGGCAGCAGCGAGAGCAGGAAGGGCTTTTGCGGGTCGGAGATGTCGACTATCGAGGCGTGGTGCGCGGGGCCCGTGCCGTACGAGACGTCCTCGGAGTTGGCGAAGGCGATGTTCCGGCCGGGGACGGGGAGGACGCCGTGGACGCCGAAGCGGCTGTGGAACGGCGGGCTGAACGGCAGCCGTCCCACCGGCCGGGGGCGGGCGGGGTCGGCGATGTCGAGCACCACCAGGCCGGCGCCGCCGTACGGCAGGTAGACAAGGTTCCCCACCGGATACGGCGGGCCGTGCAGCGACACGTCGTGGCCCGCGGAGCAGCAGAAGCCGCCTGATGCGGCGGGTTCGCCGGGCCCGGAGCCCTCCGGGGCCGGTTCGTCGTCCCGCTGGCCCGGCACCCACCAGCGGCCGGCCTCCCGGGGCCGGGAGCGGTCGGAGATGTCGAGGATGACGTAGATGTTGCCGCTGAAGCCCGGTGCGCCGGCGGCCAGGTGGACGTAGCGCCCGCCCGGATAGAGGTTGCGGTGCGTGCCGGTGCCGCCGGTGCGGTAGTGGCCCAGCCGCCGCGGGCGTACGGGATCGGCGATGTCCCAGATCAGCACGCCCTCCTCGAAGGGCGCGGCGGGGTCGCCGCCGAAGTTGGGGAAGACCTGCTCCAGCGCCGTGACCATGGTGTCGCCGTGCAGGTCGACCTGGAGGGTCCAGGTGTTCTCCGGTCCCGGTACGTGGGCGGCGACCTCCGGCCGCGTGGGGTCGGTCACGTCCACGACGCTCCAGCCGGAGTCCCAGAAGTGCCCCGTGTAGAGGTACCACCGGCCGCGCTTGTGCCGTACGGCCATCTTGAACGCCGGCCGGTGGTCGAGATCGCTGTACCCGACCGCCTCGACGTGACGCGCCCGGCCGGCCGGTACGGCGGGCCCGGCGGCCGCGGCCGTACCGGGCGCCGCGACGCCCGCCGCGCCCGCCGCCGCGCCGGCGAGCGAGGCCCGCAGCGCCCCCCGGCGCGATATCCCCTGCTTGTCCGTCATCGTCCTCTCCGCATCGTCGGTGGCGTGGTGGCACCAGCGTCCGCGGCGGAACCGGGCGGGGTCCAATACCCGTTTCACGGGCTCTGAGACAGAACGGATATGACACGTGGTCGACCTCAGACAGATGCGGTACTTCATCGCCGTCGCCGAGGAGTTGCACTTCGGCCGCGCCGCGGCCCGGTTGCACATGGCGCAGCCGCCGCTCAGCCGGCAGATCCGCCTGCTGGAGGGGGCCGTCGGTGCCCGGCTGCTGGACCGCAGCCGCCGCAGCGTCGCGCTCACCGCCGCGGGGCGGGTGTTCCTGGCGGAGGCGCGGGCGACCGTCCGGCAGGCGGACCGCGCGGTCGAGCTGACCCGGCGGGCCGCGCGCGGCGAGACGGGGCAACTGGCCGTCGCGTTCATCGACGCGGCCATCTACAGCGTGATCCCGCCCGTGGTACGCCGGTTCTCGCAGGTCCGCCCCGGCGTCGAGCTGAGCGTGACGGAGCTGCGCATCCCCGACCAGATCCGCGAGGTGGCGGAGGGCCGGCTGCACGCGGGGTTCGTCCACCCGCCGGTGTCCGATCCGCGGCTGGCGGTGGAGACGGTGTTCACGGAGGAGTTGGCGGTGGCGCTGCCCGGGGGGCACCCGCTGGCCGGACGGTCCCGGGTCGACCTCGCCGAGCTGGCCGGAACACCGCTCGTCCAGTTCCCCCGGGAGATCAACCCGCCGCTCTTCGACGACATCGTCGCCCTGTGCCGGGCCGCGGGCTACACCCCGCCCTCGCTGCGCGAGGCGTCGCCCAAGCAGACCGTCATCGGCCTGGTGGCGGCCGGACTCGGGGCGTCCCTGCTGCCCGCCTCGCTGGAGAACCTGCGCCGCGACGGCGTGGTCTACCGGCCCCTCGCCGGTCCTGGCCTGACCGTCGACACCTCGGTGATCTGGCGGCGTACGGACCGCGACCCCGTCCTGCACGCCTTCCTGCGCGTCGTACGGGAGGTCTGCCGCACCGGGGACGCCCCGCCGGCGGAGCCGGTCCCCGCCGCGGACGGTTGACCTGCCCGCGCGGAAGCGGCCGCCGCGCAACCGACACGGCCGGCCCGGCGCGGATACTCCGCGCCGGGCCGGCGTGTGTGCGTCCCCTCGGGGGTGGGGGACGTCGGTGGCCGGCCCGTCCCCGCCGGTCGGGCCGGCCGGGGGCGGGGGTCAGCCGGTCAGTTGGGCGTGGATGATGCCGGCGTACGCCTCCTCGCCACGGGCGTTGGGGTGCAGCGGTGCGGCCGGGGCGGTGGGAACGTAGCCCTCGACCCACTTCTTGTCCGGGGACTGGCAGGAGTCGTGGCCGCGGCTCGGGGTGAAGACGTCGACGTACTCGGCGCCGTGGGCCGCCGCGCGGTCGGCGATGACGCGGTTCATGTGGTTGACGCTGCCCTGGAGCCAGTCGGCGTCGGGGGCGAGCACCGGCTGGTACGGCCAGCAGCCGCCCGGCTTGATGTAGTCGCCGTAGCCGGTGACCAGGACGCGCGCCTGCGGGGCGCGGGCGTGGATGCCGTCGAGGACGGCGCCGAGCTCGGGGCCCATGGCCTCGATGCGCTGGGCGACGGTGTCGACGCCGCCCTCCATGAAGCCGTCCTTGCACCGGTCGCCGAGCGGGTTGAGCTGCATGCAGTCCTGCGCGACGCCGACGAGCCCGGCGTCGTTGCCGCCGATCGTCAGCGTGACCAGGGTGGTGTCCGCGCTCAGCGCGTCGAACTGCGGGGGTGCCTCGCCCATGTCCACGTCGAGCAGCGACAGCGACTGCGGCTGCGTCATGTGGTCGGTCTTGGCGCCGCTGCACGTGACGTCGCGCAGTTCCGCCACGTCGAGCCGGTCGGCCAGTTCGTGCGCGTAGTTCTCGGTGGAGCGCCCGCAGGCGAGCGGTCCGGTGGGGAGCGGGATGAGCGGCCCCGAGGCCATCGAGTCGCCGAGGGCGACGTAGACCTCGCCCGCCGCGGCGTCGGCGGCGGCGTCCGCGGCGGCCGGCGCGGCCGTGCCTGCGACCACGAGGCCGGTCGCCGCGGCGGCGCCCAGCGCGCCCTTGAGGAGTTTCGGCACCACGTTCATCGGCGGCTCCCGGCGGTGGGGGTGGGTGGAGCGGAAAGTTGTGTCGTGCACATGATGCAGACGGGCCGGGCTGCGCTTAACTGGTCAGTAACGCAGAGTTCTCCGGGAGCCGTTGTGACGCGTGACAACACACCGCTGTGTATCGGCGGCAGCCCGGTCGACGCGCGGCTGCGGGCCCGGGTGCCCGCGCTCACCCACCGCGTCGTCGACCGGCTGCTCACCGACCTGCCCGTGTACGCCACCCTGCCGCCCGAGGAGGTCGCGGGCGACATCGCCGACATCGTGCAGCGCAGCCTGCGGCTCTTCGCCGACGTGCTGCAGCGCCGCGGCCCGGCGCGCGACGACGAGCTGGTACGGCAGCGGGAGTCGGCCGCCCAGCGCGCCGAGGAGGGGGTGCCGCTGGACGCCATCCTCAGCGCGTACCAGATCGGCACGGCGATGGGCTGGGAGGAGATCTCGGCGGAGGCGCGGCCGGCGGACCTCGCCGACGCGCAGGAGGTGCTGCGGCATCTCTTCGTCCTGCAGCGGCAGTTGACGGCGGCGGTCAGCGCGGCGTATCTGGAGGCGCGGCAGGTGCTCGACGTCCAGGAGCACGCGCCGCGGCACGCACTGCTCGCCGCGCTGCTCGCCGGCGAGCCGCTGGACGGCATCGCCCGCCGCACGGGGCTGCGGCCGGCGCCGCGGTACGTCGCGATGACCCTGTACGTCGCCCCGCACCCCGACGAGCACTCCCCCGGGCCGCGGTCCCGCATCGCCGCGCGGCGCAAGATCCGCCGGCTGCAGACGGCGCTCAACGGCTTCGCCGGCGAACCGGCGCTCACCGCGCTCGACGCCGGCGGCGGCACCGCGCTGCTGCCGGTGGCGGACGAACCGGCGTGGCCGGCGCTGTGCGGGCTGATCGACCGTACGGAGACGGCCGTCGGAGCGCCGGTGACCGCGGCGGCGGCCGCGGCGGCGCCGGACGGGCTGCCGGCGGCGGTGGCGCAGACGGCGGACATCGTGGAGCTGGTACGGCGTACGGACCGGCCGCCCGGCCTGTACCGGCTGGCGGACGTCCTCCTCGACTACCAGCTCAGCCGGCCCAGTGAGGCCCTGACCGGACTCGCCGATCTCCTGCAACCGCTGGCCGGCCGCCCGGAGTTGCTGCACACCCTGGAGACGTACCTGGCCCGCGACCTCGACCGCCGCGGCACGGCCGCCGCGCTGCACGTCCACCCCAACACGGTCGACTACCGCATCCGCCGCATCGCCCTCCTGACGGGCCTGACCCCGACGACCCCGGCGGACGCCCGCCGCCTGAGCGCGGCACTGGTCGCCCGCCGCACGTTACGGGCCTGACGGCCCGGCAGCGGGGAACGGCGAGGGGGCGGGCGCGAGTTACGGCGGCGGGGGTGTGGCGGGGGTCCGGTGACCCAGGGGCGGGTCAGACCGCGAGCACACACGCGGCACGTGGCATGCGGCACGCGCCCCTCACGCCGGGGTGTGGGCCGTCACCAGCCAGGCCGGGGCCCGGAGCAGGACTCCCTCCGGGGTCAGGTACGGGGTCAGGGCCTCGCGCACGCACTCGGCCGCCTTCGCCCTCGTCGTCCCGTCGAGGTCCGCCATCGCCCCCTGCACATGCGGCCGGTTGAGGACGAAGTCCAGCGCCTCCCCGACGTCCGCCCCGAGGTTCATCGGCTCGTTCTCCGCCTCCAGGTGCACGTCGACGAAGCCCGCCGCGCCGAGCACCTCCCGTACCCGGTCGGGGTCCGCCAGCGAGTTCGGGCCCGGCTCGTTCACGCCGCCGGACGGCGGCACGGTGACGTATGGCGCGAGCGCGGCGCGCGGCACGCCCGAGTACTCGCTCTCCTCCGGCGCCCGCCAGCACACGAACGCCAGCCGCCCCGCCGGCCGCAGCGCGCGCCGTACGTTGGCGAACGCCGCGACCGGGTCCGCGAAGAACATCACGCCGTGCCGGCTGATCGCCACGTCGTACGCGCCGGGGGCGAAGTCGTGGACCTGCGCGTCGGCCTGCTCGAAGCGCACGTTCGCGATGTCCTCCTCGGCCGCCCGGGTGCGCGCCTGCGCGAGCATCGCGGCGGACAGGTCGACGCCCAGCGCCGAGCCCTCGGCGGCGAGCGCCGCGGCCACCCGGGTCGTCTGGCCGCAGCCGCAGCCGACGTCGAGGACGCGTTCGTCCGGGCGCACGTCGGCTCCCGCGAACAGCCGCTCGCCGTAGCGGATCATCGCCGCGTTGTACTTCTCCTCGTACGCGACCCAGTGGTCGCCGTTGGCCCCGTTCCAGTCCAGGGTCCGCGTGCTCTCCGCCACGTCCGCCGCCTCCCGTGCGCTGCCGCCTCTGCCGTCACCGTACGCCCGTGCGGAGCCCGCGCGTGCCGTCACCTCACACGGAACACCGGCCCCCGCGCGACGAACGGCAACGACGCCCCCGCGGGGATCAGATACGCGTGCTCCCGGCGCACCCGCAGCACGTCGCACATGCCGTCGGTGATCACCAGCACCGGCGCCCCGCGCGGGAAGTCGTCCGCCCGGTCCAGCAGGTCGAGTCCCGGCTGGAGCACGGTCCCGCCGCGGCCCCGGATCCGCACCCGGCCGGCGATCTCCGTCGCCGGCAGATACCCCGCGTCGTACGGCGAGGCGTCGCAGAAGACGACGCGCGCCGCGGGCACGTCACGCGCTTCGGCGTACGACGCGATGGCCCCCAGCGCCTTGCCGAGCAGCGTGCGGCTCATGGAGCCGGAGGTGTCGAGGACGACGCCGAAGGTGCAGCGGGCGACCGCCTCGGGCGGGAAGTAGCGGCCCGCGCGCGGGATGTCGGGGGTGGCGGCCTGCCGGCGGGCGGGGCGTGCGAAGGTGCGCACCGGCTCGGCGCGGGGCACGAACTCGTCGAACCAGCGGGCCAGCAGCGCGTCCCACGGCAGCGGCGGCTGCGCGAGCGCACGGATCTCCTCGACCAGCCCGGCCGGCAGCAGCCCGCGGCCCCGGTCGCGCTCATGGAGATCGAGGCCGCGCTGCAGCCCGCGGCGGTAGAACTCGTCGAGATCGACGTACGCGGCCGCCGGATCCCGCGGCACCAGCGGCTCGCCCAGGATGTCGCCGAGCCCCCGGCCGCACAGCGTCGCGAGCCGGCGGCGCTGGAGCCGCGGGTCGGCGGCGAGGCGGTCGTAGACCTCCTCGGTGGACAGGCCCGCGAGCCGCGGGTCGTGCAGCAGCCCGGCGGGCATCTCGCCGACGCGCATCTCCAGCAGCCAGCCGTTGACGACGAAGTCGGCGGCGATGTTGAAGAGATACGGGTCCCGCGACCCGCGGCGCTCGCCGTGGCGCAGGGCGGCGTGCAGCATCTCGTGGCCGAGGATGAAGCGCCACTCCTCGTCGGAGTGGTCCTTCAGCGGGTTGACGTAGATCTCGCCCGCGGCGGCGTCGACGGCGGCGAGGGAGATGCCGTGCGCGCGGGCGAGTGCGGCGTCGGCGACGACGGTCATGCCGGCGGCGACCCCGCCGAGCAGCGGGTAGGAGGAGACGAACCACTCCAGCGCCCGCTCCCACGGCCGCCGCGGCGCCCGCACGCCGGTGAGCGAGTCGCGCCGGCCGCCGGCGACCTCCATGGCGGCGGACACCGTACGGGCGAGGGCGTGCGCGAAGTCCCGCTGCCAGTCCGGCGGCGTGGTGCCCGCCCAGCCTTCCCAGGGCAGCAGCAGCACGTCGGGCTCGTCGCCGGCGGCGCCGCAGCGCTCGTACTCCGCGGGGATGCCGTCGCGCCGCCAGCGCGCGGCGAGTTCCTCCTCGCTGCCGCCGGGGTAGTGCCCGGGCAGGTCGGCGGGCGGGCGGCCGGTGCCGAAGGAGACGAGGAAGCGGTTGACGACGGTGCAGCGGGCGGCCTGCTCGAACCGGTCGGGCTGGGTGCGCTCGCCGCGGGCGGCGGGGGCGTGGCCGAAGCCGAGGTGCAGCAGGCAGTGGGCCAGCGCCCACGTCCACTCGGCGGGTTCGGCGCGGCGGGTGGGGTGGGCGTGGACGGTGCCGTGGGAGTCGACGCGGGCGAGGCCGTGGGCGGGGGCGGTGGCGCGGCCCGGGAGGATCGTGGTGCCGCCGGTGCCCGGCGCGCCGGGCGCGCCCGCCGTTCCCCTGCGGACGACCTGCGCGCCGAGGGCGCGCAGGGCCGGGTTCTGCAGGGCCTTCGCGAGCCCGGCGGAGAAGGCGCGGGTGGCCGGGTCGTCGCGCTGTTCGGCCTTGGCCCTGCCGCGCCGTGCGCCCCGGTTCGTACGGCTCATCTGCGGGCTTCCACCAGGCGCGGCATGTCCCGGGCCGCCTCGACGAGGAACCAGGCGGGCAGCACCGGCTGCCCGTCGGTGTCCTCGGCGATGACGGTCTGCGCCACCTCCACCGAGATCTCGGCCAGTTGGACGAGGAGCGCCTTGGCGCGGTACGCGGTCTCGCGCACGGCCGGCGAGGCGTGCTCCTTGCTCGCCGGCAGCTCCTTGACGAGCCGGCCGCGGAACGCCTCGGCGAGGTAGTAGAGCAGGTCGCGGTCCTCGGTGCGGCGGGGCCAGGAGGCGTCGCCCTTGAGGATGGCCTCGACGCCGTACCGGTGCCGGACGATCTTGACGTAGCCGCAGAAGGAGACGGCGTGCGCGGGGGTGAGCGTGCCGTGCGCGACGGTCTTGAGGGTGGCGTCGTCGAGGGACGGGCCGAAGGAGTGCAGCGCGTCGGAGAGCATGTGCCACGAACGCGGGGTGGAGAACGGCTCCTCGGTCTTCGGCGGCTTGGCCCACAGGTGGTCGGGGCGGTCGGTCAGGTACTCCGTCACCCAGGGGTGGATGCCGTGCTCGCCGGCCCAGACGAGCCAGTCGGTCGCGGACGCCTCCAGGTGCACGTGGGTGAGGCGGTTGACGAGGGCGGAGGCCATGGGGCGGGCGAGCGCGTTGTCCGTGGCGCGGTTGCCGGCGCCGATGACGATGCTGCCCTCGGGGAGTTCGTAGCTGCCGATGCGGCGGTCCAGGATGAGCGAGTAGAACGCCTTCTGGACATCGGGGGTGGCGGCGTTCAGCTCGTCGAGGAAGAGGCAGTACGCCTCGTCGCGGGCGATGGCCTCCGGCGGGCAGAAGACGCTGCGCCCGTCGCGGATCTGCGGGACGCCGATGAGGTCCTCGGGGGCGAGCTGGGTGCCGAGGAGGCTCACGCAGTCGAGGCCGAGCGAGCCGGCGAACTTCCGTACCAGCGACGACTTGCCGATGCCGGGGGCGCCCCAGAGGAAGACCGGGCGCACGGTGGCGAGCCCGAGCAGCAGCTCGGGGATCCGGGCGGGGGTGACGGTGACGGCTGCCTGCACGCGGCGGGCTCCTGATGCGGGTCGGGGTGCGGCGCGCGCAGGAGGTGTGCGCCGTGTCGGGACGTCCAGTGTGGGCGGTGGACGGGACGCGGCGCAGCCGGTTTTCCGGTGGGCGGGGATGCGTGCGCGCGGGCGCGGGGCGTACGGCCTGGGCCGTGCCCCGCGCCCGGTACGCGGTCGGGGCAGGGTCAGCGCGGAGTCAGGACGCGGTCAGATGAGCGGGAGCAGGCTGCGCACCAGCCGGCAGGTGGTGAGCGAGGGCGGGTGGACGCCGATGTGCTCGGCGGTGTGGCGTATCACCTCGTTGCGGGCGCGCTGCGGGGTGTAGACCCCGGTGTCGAGCAGGGCGATGGCGATGCGCATGGCCTTCAGCATGCGGTTGTGCGCGACATACCACTCACGCGGCATACCTGCCGGAAGCGGCTTTTTGGGCAGGGGTGTCGGGGCGTACGCCACTGGCATGGGCGACCTCCTCGGCCTCGTCTTGGCCCGTCTTCACTCCCTCCATGATACCGCCACCGACTGACAAACACCCCTGGTCAAAGGTCATTTCGGGATACCAGTTCGAATGCACAGAGGTGTACAGGGGCCCGTTCGGCACCGTCCGCCGCCTTCGGGCATGCTGGCACCGATGACCACCACAGAACCCCCGCTCCCCGCCGTCACCGCCCCCCGCACCCGTACCCTCGCCGAGCTGGACGGGCGGCTGTGCGAGTGCCGCGCCTGCCCGCGGCTGGTCGCCTGGCGGGAGGAGGTCGCGGCGACCAAGCGCAAGGCGTACGCCGACTGGGACTACTGGGGCCGCCCCGTGCCCGGTTTCGGCCCCGCGGACGCCGCGATGCTCATCGTCGGCCTCGCGCCGGCCGCCCACGGCGGCAACCGCACCGGGCGGATGTTCACCGGCGACCGCTCCGGCGACGTCCTGTACGCCGCCCTGCACGCCACCGGCTTCGCCAGCCGGCCCACCGCCACCCACCGCGGCGACGGCCTGACCCTGCGCGGCGTCCGCATCACGGCCCCCGTCCACTGCGCTCCGCCCGAGAACAAGCCGACGCCCACCGAGCGCGACACGTGCCGTCCCTGGCTCGTCCGCGAGATCGAGCTGCTGCGGCCGACGCTGCGCTCGGCGGTGGTGCTCGGGTCGTTCGGCTGGCAGGCGGCGCTGCCGGTGCTGGCGGCGGCCGGCTGGGAAGTGCCGCGCCCGCGGCCGGTGTTCGGCCACGGTGCGCACACGACGCTGCGGCGGCCGGACGGGGGCGCGCCGCTGGAGCTGTACGGGTGCTACCACGTCAGCCAGCAGAACACCTTCACCGGGCGGCTGACGCCGGAGATGCTGCGGGAGGTGCTGGCGACGGCGGGGGCGGCGGCGGGGCTGTAGGCAGTCACCAGGGCCGCGGGGGCGCGCACTCGCCGTGCGGTGTCAGTGGGGGCTCCCATACTGGGCGCATGACACCTGACCAGCTTCGCGCCGCCTGCCTGGAGCCGAACGGGGCCGTCGAGGAGTGGCCCTTCGACCGGCATCAGGCGATCTCCGTCTTCAAGGTCGGCGGCAAGATGTTCGCGCTCAGCGAGCTGGCCGCCACGCCGCTGTCGGTGAGCCTGAAGTGCGAGCCGGACCTTGCGGTGCAACTCCGCGCCACGCACCCCGAGATCGTCGGGGGTTACCACCTGAACAAGCGCCACTGGAACACCGTCCGCCTCGACGGCGCCGTCCCCGAGGAGCTGGTGCTGGAGATGATCGAGGACTCGTACGACCTGGTGGTGGCCAAGCTCCCCCGTGCCCACCGCCTCACCCTGGACTGGCCGGGCGAACGCCACCGCCCGCCCCCGGGCACGTAGCCGGGGGCGCGAGGAGGCCGCGGCGCAGGCGCGGGGGCAGCCGCGGGTGGGCAGCCGCGGGCCGCCCGGGGCTACCGGGCGATCACCTCGCCGAAGCCCGGGAAATCGCGGCCGAACCCGGCACGAGCGGCGGTGACGTTGTAGGAGCCGGTCGTCGTGATGCCGTCGGCGGTGCCCCGGGCGTGCCAGACGAAGCCCCCGGCGGTCCGCCACGGAGCCCCCACGGTCAGGTCGGCCCTGCCGTCGCGGTTGCGGTCGCCGAGCGCGACCGCGGCGCCGAACGCATCGCCCTTCGCGGCAGCCCCCGGCACCCCCGCGGTGTTCCGGTGGAGCAGCCGGGCTCCGGCACCGGTCAGCCCGTCCGCGGTGCCCCGCAGCAGCGTGACGGTCCCGGCGAACGACTTACCGGCGAAGTCCTCGCCGGGTACGCCGACGGCCACGTCGGCGTACCCGTCGGCGTCCGTGTCCGCGACGGCGACCGACGCGCCGAAACGGTCATCGGGCTCTCCGCCGCCCGGGACGCCCGCGGTGCCCTGGTGGATGCGCTGCGGCCGCTGCGTTTCGTCGATGCCGTCCGGGCCGCCGTACCAGACCGCGACCGTGCCGCCGACGGGCCAGGGCTGGCCGCTGTTCAGCGTCTCGTACGGGTATCCCGTCACCAGATCGCCGTAGCCGTCGCCGTCGACGTCCCCGACCTCGCCGCTCAGGCCGCCGGCGTCGGTGAGCTGGGTGCGGGTGTAGCCGGCGCCGGTCCAGTCGTCGACGTAGACGGTGCCGCCGGGCCGGCCGCTGATCAGACCGACGAACACGATGCGCTCGGCCTGCGGGTCGGCGTCCACGTTCCCGAAGGCGCCGCCGCGGGTGGTGCCGAACAAGGAGTCGCGCTGCTGGCTCTGCGGCCGTCCTTCGCGGGTGAAGGGTCCCCGGAGGTGGAAGGCCGCGCAGCGGGCGGCCACGCTCACCTCGGGCGCGCCGTCGCCGTCGAAGTCACCGGCGTACAGGCCCTCGGCGAGGGCGCAGCCGGTGTCCGGGAGGTTCGCCACCTTCACCGCGGCGGCGCCGCTCAGCCCCCGGGGCCCGCCCCAGAGCAGGGTCAGGGTGCCGCGGTCGACGTCCCCGCTCACGTTCTCGCGCGACGCGCCGACGAGCAGGTCGGCGTAGCCGTCGCGGTCGAAGTCGTCGACGGCCACGGTCTCGCCGAAGTAGTCGTCGTCCTCCGGCGAGCCGGGGACGCCGGCGGTGCCCTGGTGGTACACCGCGCGCCGGCTCCCGTCCGGGCCGGCCGCGGAGCCGTAGAGCACGGCCACGGCCCCGGCGTAGGACTTGCCGGACACGGTGGCCGCGGGGTTGCCGATCACCACGTCGCGGTAGCCGTCGCCGTCGAAGTCGCCCTTGAGCCCGCTCGGGGCCGCCGCGGCGGGTGGCGCGGCCACCGCCGTCAGGCCGCCGCCGGCGAGGGCGACGGAGGCGGCGAGCGCCACGAGGGTACGGCGGCGGGGCTGAGGGGTCACCTGGGTCCTCCCGGTCGGTGGCGGACGATGTCCGCGGGTGTGGGGAAGACCTGTGCGGCGGGGTGAAGGTTGTACGGCCGTAAGGCGGTTGGGACGCGCGCGGGGATGATCGGCTACGGGCGGGGGGAGCGGGCCTGCCGGCGGCCCTCGTGGTGGTGGACCTCGATGGGGCGGCCGAAGCAGTGCGCCAGGCGGGCGCCCGTGAGCACCTCCGCCGCCGGGCCCGCCGCCGCCACGCGGCCGTCGCGCAGCAGCAGCGCGTGACTCGTCGTGGGCGGTAGCTCCTCCAGGTGGTGGGTGAACGGTGAGGGTGGCCAGGCCGGGACGCGTCCCGGCGAGGCGTTGCAGGGCGTCGACCAGGTCCTCGCGGGAGGGCAGGTCGAGCGCGTTGAACGGTTCGTCGAGCAGCAGCAGACCCGGGTCCGGCATCAGCGCGCGGGCGACGAGCAGCCGGGCGCGCCGGCCGCCGGAGCAGACGCCGTACGGGCGGTCGGCGAGCTCCTTGCAGTCCAGCTCCGCCAGCAGTTCGTGTGCGCGCTCGCGGACGGCCGTGTCGTAGGTGCGCCACAGCGGCTGCACGGTGCCGCTGTGGCCGGTGAGGACCACGGTGTGCCCGGGGGCGTCCTGCGGCACCTTCTGCGCCGAGGAGACCAGGCCGATCGCGGCGCGCAGCTCCCGCATGCCGACCCGCCCGATGCGGTGGCCGAGGACCTCCACGGTGCCGGCTGTCGGGTGCGTCAGCGCGCCGAGCAGCCGCAGCACCGTGGTCTCGCCCGCGCCGTGGGGACCGGGCAGCGCCCAGTGGTCCCCGGCCCGTACGGTCCAGTCGACGTCGTCGAGGATGACCTGCCCGGTGGTGTAGCGGCGGACGGCGACGGAGTCGAGCGCGGCGCGACGCGCGGGGCGCCGCGGTGGTCGTGATCAGCCATGCGGGCCGGCATCGCAGCCGCCGGGGCGGCGGCGCGCCCCGTTTTGCGCACGGCGCCGCGGTGGTACGCCGCCGGGCGCCTGCGGTCCGCGCCCGCGGGTGCGGCCGTACGGGGGCGCCCTTACCGTGTGCCCTATGGGAGCGAACCACGACATATCCCCTGCCGGTCGCCGGCGTTCCGCGTCCCGCCGCGCCGCCCTCGCCGTCGCGGTCCTGCCGTTCGCCGGCGCCCTCGCGCTCACCGCCACGGGCCCGGCCGGCGCCCCCGTGAAGCGCCCCGCCGGCGACCGCGGGGCGTCGCTCACCTCGTACTACGACCAGTCCGTGACGTGGAACGACTGCGGCCGCCAGGTCGCGAAGTCGGCGAAGCAGGCGGGCCGCAAGGTCCCCGGCTACCTCAAACGGCTCCAGTGCACCCGCGTACAGGTCCCCCGCGACTACGCGGCCGCCGACCGGGGCGACCTGCGCCTCGCCGTCGCCCGCCTGCCCGCGACGGGCCCGAAGGGCGACCGCATCGGCTCCCTCGTGCTCAACTTCGGCGGCCCCGGCGAGTCGGGCGTCGAGGGCCTCGCCGGCCTCGGCGCGAAGTTCTCCACGCTCAACGAGCGCTACGACCTCGTCGCCCCCGACCCGCGCGGCGTCGGCGACAGCACCCCGGCCGTACGCTGCGCGCGGCCGGCCGCGCGGAAGGCCGAGAGTCTGGACCGCTCCCCCGACACCCGTGCGGAAGTCGACCGGCTCGCCGCGTTCAACCGGCTCCAGGGCAAGCTGTGCGAGGAGGACTCCGCGAAGCTCCTGCCGTGGGTCGGCACCGTCGACTCCGCCCGCGACCTCGACGTGCTGCGGGCGAGGCTGGGCGAGGACAAGCTCACGTACCTGGGTTTCTCCTACGGCACCAGGCTGGGCTCCAACTACCTGCACCTCTTCCCGCACAAGACGGGCCGGGTCGTCCTCGACGGCGTCGAGAACCCGCTGAAGAACAGCAGGCAGACCTACCTCGCCAACGCGCACGGCTTCCAGCGCGCGCTGGACGACTTCACGGACGACTGCACGAAGCGCGGGGCGTCGGAGTGCCCGCTGGGCGGCGACCCCGCGAAGGCGAAGAAGGAGATGCGGCAGTTGTTCGCCCTGCTCGACGAGCGGGAGCTCGACACCCCGGCGGGGGAGCTGGACCAGTCGACGTTCGTCGACGCACTGAAGAACGCGATGTACTCGGAGAAGCTGTGGCCGGACCTGCGGCACGCGCTGAGCGCGCTCGGGAACGGCAACGGGACGCCGATGGTCCGGCTGGCGGGCGGGAGCAGCGGCGCGGCGGCGCCGGGGGGTGCGGGGGTGCCGGGTGTCGGGGTGCCGGGCGGGGTGCGACCGGGGGCGGGGGTCTTCGCGGGTCCTCCCGCGGGCAACGCCGACGCCGCCTTCACCGCCGTCACCTGCCGCGACACCGGCGACCGCGCCACCGCGGCGGACGTCGAGCGGGCCAGGGGCGAGTTCACCAGGGCGTCCCCGGTCTTCGGCGATTTCATGGCCGGTCAGATGCTCACCTGCACGGGCTGGCCCGTACCCGGCGACAACGCCTCCCGCCAGGTACGCGCCACGAAGGCACCCGCCGCCTTGCTGGTCGCCACCACCGGCGACCCCGCCACCCCGTACCAGGGCGGTGCGGACATGGCGAAGGAACTCGACAACGACTCCGTCGTGCTGACCTTCCGGAGCGTCGGACACACCGGGTACACCACCGGGGACTCGTGCGTCGACGGGAACGTCGACGACTTCCTGCTCGACGGCAAGCTGCCGGAGAAGGGCACGCGCTGCGGCTGACGGGCGCCGCCTACGGCGTCTCGGAGTTGAGGCGCCGTACGGCACCGACGGCGTCCCCGAGGGTCATGTGGTTCACGGCCACGATGGTGGGCAGCCGGCCGCGCAGCAGCGCGCACGTCCTGGCGCGGTGGACGATGACGTCGGCGGCGTTGACGGCGGCGGCCTCGGCGCGGGGGGCGCCCATGCCGTGCGTGACGAAGTGGTTGAGGAGGAAGAGCTGCTTGCGGGGGTCGCTGCCGCCGCGGTGGGGTGCGCAGCTCATCTCGCCGGGTGTGCGGGCGCGGTACGGGGTCTCGACGGCGTAGTCGTAGAAGTTGCGGTACCAGGGCGCGGGCCCGTCGGCCTCCTCGGCGAAGACCACGAGCCGCCGCCCGGAGTCGGCCATCTCGCCGAGCGTCGGCCAGGCCGCGCCGGGATCGGCCTCGGGCCGGTGCAGATACGGCCCGAGGCCGGCGGCGCGGAAGGCGCGGGCGGTGTCCCGCGGGGTGATGGCGTCCTGCAGCACCAGGGTCACCACGTCCCGCGGATGCTCCTCCAGCCAGCCGCGCAGCTCGCGCAGTTGGGCGGTGAGCGGGGTGGCGCCCATCCGGCACGGGCCGTGGCAGAGCCACGTGCCGGGGCGCGGCCGCACGACGGAGTCCACGGCCCGTACGAGCGTCGCCCGGGCGGCGGCATCGAGCCCGCCGGTGCCGGCGGGCGGCACGAGCCGCTCGGCGGTCTCCCAGTAGTGGGTGTCGAGGAGGAGCGCACGGGCACCGCGGTCGAGCTGTCCGGTGAGGGAGACGTCCTGGTGCGCCCCGAGGAACCCGTCGGGCACGGTGGCCATGGCGTTGTGCGCCCCGACCTGTACGACCCGGTCGTACGGCCGCCCGCAGAGGGCGACGTCACCGTTGCAGGCGAGCGCGTCCTCGGACGGCACCCCGACGAGCACCCAGACCTGAGCGAGGGCGGCGAAGCCGGCGGCCCCGAGCCCGAGGCGACGGGCCCAGCGGGCGCGAGGGGCGCGGGGCGGCGCGGGCGCGGCGGTACGGCTCGGCCGGAACGCCGCCGCAGAGGGCTGCGTGGAGGTGGCGGGTGGCGGTGCCGTCGCGGCGCCGTCCGCGGTCGGCGCGGGGGCGCCGGGGCCGCGGCGCGGGTTCGCGCGGACGGCGGCGGTGGCGGTGGCGGTGGCGGTCCGGGTGGCGGGCGCCCGCCGGCTCGGCGTGTGCCCCGCGGCGTGTGCGAGGGTGCGGTACAGGGTTCTGCGGGCGGCCGGGGAGGCGGTGAGGGCGGTGGCGGTGAGGGCCAGGGCGAGCAGGGCCGCTGCCCAGGTGAGGGCCGCCTGCCGGTAGAGGCCGGTCACCACGTCCGTGAGCAGCGCCGCCACGCTCGGCGGCAGGCCGTCCGGCACCAGCCCCGCGGACGCCGGCAGCGTCGCCCACACCGCCGTCCCGGCGGCGGCGGTCAGCACCGCGGCGCCCGTGCACGCCGCCGCGGCGGTACGCGCCCGGAGACGCCCGTCCCGGGCCGCCGCCCGCAGCGCCAGCGCCCCGGACCCGGCCGCCGCGCCGGCCACCCCGGCGACGGCCCACCACGACGCGGACGCGGCCAGCACGGTCCGTACCACCGCCGCCCGCTCCGGCAGCCACCCCGGCGGTGCCGAGGAGTCCGCGGATGCCGGATCCGCACCGGGCCCGGACCCGTCCTCCACCGCCAACGGCACCCGCCCCTCCCCCTCCGCACCGCCCGGCGCCACGAGCGGCGGGCGCACCCCGGCGGCGTACGGCCCACGCCGTTCCTTCCCCGGCGCCACCGGCGCCTCGGCACGCGGAGCGCTGATCAACGGCGGCCGCAGCTCCGCCCCCGGCCGACGCGACTGCGTCCCACGCCCGGACGGCACCCCCGCGCCGTGCCCGCCCACCGCCGACGGCCCACGCGACTGGGTTCCGCCCGCCCCCGGCGCCTCGGCACCCGCCGCGCCACCTCCCCGCGCCACCGCCCACGGCCCCGGCCCTTCCACCGCATCCCCAGGCACCACCAACGGCGGCCGCACTTCCGCCGCCGGCCCCGGGACCCCGCCACCGGCCCCCGGCGTACGCGGCTCCGCTTCCGCTCCCGGCAGGACCTCGTCCAGCGCGGTCATGATCCGGCGTGCCGTACTCGGGGGCCACGTGTCGTGGACGAACGCCGCCACCGCTTCCCGCAGCGCCGACGACGGGGCCGGCGACGGGCGGGTGGGGGTGATGTACTCGCGGAGGCGGACGATGAGGTGGTTGAGGCCGCGGGCCGCGACCGGGTCCGCATCGGCGCGCAGCGCGCGCAGTTGGTCGCTGCCCGCCTCCGTCGCGCTCTCCGTGACCGGGCGGCGCCAGTCGTCGCCCGCGGCGGGCCGGCCGGTGCCGGTCAGCGCCGCGACAAGGGCCCGCGCCTGCCGGTCCGCCGCCTGCTCCAGCGCCGGCCGCGGGACCAGCAGCGGCAGGTTGTCGACCACCGCGTCGCTGCGCAGCGGGACACCCAGCGCGCCCGTGCGCAAGGCCCGGCGGACGGCGGGGTCCGCCAGCACCTCGTCGTAGACGCGCTGGTAGCCGTCGGCCTCCCGCACCGCGCCCGTGTAGTACGCCGGGTCGGCCACCGTGTACCGGCACAGCAGCAGCACCGTCAGCGCACTCAGGAGCGCGGCGGCGACCGCCGTCCAGATCCGCCGCGCCCCTGACATGCACTCAGCCTCGACATCTCCCCGGCCCCAGGCCAGCGCGACGCGGCCGATAGGGCGAGCGAAGAAGCCGGTTGCACCAACCCCGCAGTGGCACACGGGCGGGCGGTGCCCCCTCACGTACGCGTGCGGCCCCCGGATCGCCGACGCCGAAGGCGAGGCCGCGCCCGGCCTCAGTGCCGCCGCAGCCACCCGCGGTACCCGGGCTCCGGGCGCGTACGGAGCGGCCGGGGTCCGCGGGGACCGCGGCAGTACGCACGGCCGCGGGGACCGCGGCAGGGCGCACGCCGCCACGGCCACGGACTTCGGGCGCAGCGGCTACGGCCGCTGCGCCGGCTCCCGTGAGCTGGTCCGCACATGCCGACCGCCGGCGCCCCGGCCCCGTACGCCGACGGAGTCCGTGCTCAGTCCAGGCCCGCCTTCTCCAGTGCCGCGCAGCACGTGTCCACCATCAGCCGCGTCACCACGTACGGGTCGACGTTCGCGTTCGGCCGCCGGTCCTCGATGTAGCCCTTGCCGTCCTTCTCCACCTGCCACGGGATCCGCACCGACGCACCGCGGTCCGAGACCCCGTACGAGTACTCGTCCCACGGCGCCGTCTCGTGCGCGCCGGTGAGCCGGGTCTCCACGCCCGCGCCGTACGCGCGCACGTGCGTCAGCGGCTTGTCGCCCTCGCCCAGCGCCTCGCAGGCGGCGACGATCGCCTCGTAGCCCTCGCGCATCCGCCGGGTGGAGAAGTTGGTGTGCGCGCCCGCGCCGTTCCAGTCGCCCTTCGCCGGCTTGGGGTCGAGGGTGGCGGAGACGCCGAAGTCCTCGGCCGTGCGGTAGAGGAGCCAGCGCGCGACCCAGAGCTGGT
This sequence comes from Streptomyces sp. B5E4, assembly GCF_039871555.1. NCBI lineage: Bacteria > Bacillati > Actinomycetota > Actinomycetes > Kitasatosporales > Streptomycetaceae > Streptomyces > Streptomyces sp. B5E4. The sequence goes on along the minus strand of NZ_JBDPMI010000005.1, from coordinate 31,080 downwards.
CCGCGACCTCCAGCGGGCCGAGCGGGCCGACCTGGAACTCCCACTGCCCCGGCATGACCTCGGCGTTGATGCCGGACAGGCCCAGGCCCGCCTTGAGGCAGTTGTCGAGGTGGGCCTCGACGACCTCGCGGCCGAAGATCTCGTCGGCGCCGACGCCGCAGTAGTAACCGCCCTGCGGGGCCGGGAAGCCGTTCTCGGGGAAGCCGAGGGGGCGGGAGCCGCGGAAGAAGGTGTACTCCTGCTCGATGCCGAAGACCGGCTCCTGGCCGACGAAGCGCTCGGCGACCTCGCGCAGTTCGGCGCGGGTGTTGGAGGCGTGCGGGCTCAGGTCGGTGTCGAGGACCTCGCAGAGTACGAGCACGTCGGCGCCGCCGCGCAGCGGGTCGGGGCAGGTGAAGACGGGCTGGAGGACGCAGTCGGAGGAGCGGCCCTCGGCCTGGTTGGTGCTGGAGCCGTCGAAGCCCCACACGGGCGGCTCGGCGCCGGTCTCGACGATCTTGGTCTTCGAGCGCAGCTTGGCGGTGGGCAGGGTGCCGTCGATCCAGATGTACTCGGCCTTGTAGCTCACGGTCGCCGTCCTTCGTTCGTACAGGTGCGGTGCGGGCGGGCACGGTCGTCCGCCGCGCGCAGCGTCGCAAGCCGCGGTTTCCCTTCCGTTGCCCGGATGTAAACCCGGTGTGTCCCTTCCTCGCGCAGGGCGGGGTGGTGCTAGCTACACCCCGGCCCGGGGGCACGGCCCCGTGCCCCCGTCCGGGCCGCGCGGCAGACTGTGACGTGCGGCCGGTCAAGCGGGCCGCGTGAGCCGGGACCCGGCGCGGGAACGGGCACGGGACCGGCAGGGAGCAGCGGAAACAGAGGGGAACACGGAGATGATCTTCCGGAACTGGGCGCTCGCCGGCGTACGGGCGCTGGCGCTGACGGTGCTGTGCACCGCGGTCTCGATCACGCTCTTCGTGCTGACCCTCGTCTCCCTCGTGCTCATCCCCGTGCTCGGCATCGGCCTGATGACGACGCCCTGGGTGCTGGAGGGCGTACGGATGCAGGCCAATCTGCGCCGGCTGCTCGCCGCCCAGTGGTCGGACGTGCGCATCCCCGCCACGTACCGCCCCTGGCCGCGGGACCTGCACGGCGGGGTCGTCGGCCAGGCGCAGCGCACCCGCCACATGCTCACCGACCCGGCGACCTGGCGCGATCTGCGCTGGCTGTTCACCGACATGCTCGCGGGCACGGTCCTGGCCGTCGTGACGGTCGCGCTGACCTTCTACCCGGTGGAGGGGTACGTGATCGCCGCCGGCGTCTGGGACCCCATGACCAGCGGCGGCGACAACACCTACTGGTACGGCTTCGTGCCGGTGTCCTCGCAGAGCACCGCGCTCATGGCCGCCGGGCTCGGCACCGCCCTGCTCGTCGTCGGCCTCTTCACCAGCCACCGCCTGCTGGGGCTGCACTTCCAGATGACCAAGGGCGTGCTGGCGCCGCGCGAGGTCGAGCTGGCCGAGCGGGTCGCGCGGCTGACCGAGACCCGCTCGGACGCCGTCGACAACTCCGCCGCCGAGCTGCGCCGCATCGAGCGCGACCTGCACGACGGCGCGCAGGCCCGGCTGGTCGCCATGGGCATGAGCCTCGGCACCATCGAGGCGCTCATCGAGAAGGACCCGGCCAAGGCGAAGGAGCTGGTGTCGCGAGCGCGCGGCGAGTCCGCCGAGGCGCTGACGGAGCTGCGCGACCTGGTGCGGGGCATCCACCCGCCGGTGCTGGCCGAACGCGGTCTCGCGGACGCGGTGCGGGCGCTGGCGCTGCGCATGCCGGTGCCGGTCGAGGTGGACATCGACCTGGGCACGCCGCCGGGGCGGGCGGCGGAGCCGGTGGAGTCGGCGGCGTACTTCGCGGTCAGCGAGGTGCTGACGAACGCCGTCAAGCACGCGGAGGCGCAGCGCGTGTGGCTGGACATGGGGCACCGCGACGGCATGCTGCGCATCGCGATCACGGACGACGGCCGCGGTGGCGCGTCGCTGGACAAGGGCTCCGGGCTCGCCGGGGTGGAGCGCAGGCTCGGTACATTCGACGGCGTACTGGCCGTCAACAGCCCGGTCGGCGGCCCCACGATGGTGACCCTGGAGATTCCGTGCGCGCTGTCATCGCCGAAGACCTCTTCCTTCTGAGGGACGGTCTCGTCCGCATGCTCGAAGCGTATGACTTCGAGATCCTGGCCGCGGTGGACAACGGCCCGGAGCTGGCGCGGGTGCTGGACGAGCTGGAGCCGGACGTCGCGGTGGTCGACGTCCGGCTGCCGCCGTCGTTCTCGGACGAGGGCCTGCAGTGTGCGCTGGAGGCGCGGGCGAAGCGGCCGGGGCTGCCGGTGCTGGTGCTCTCCCAGCACGTGGAGCAGTTGTACGCGCGCGAGCTGCTGGCCGACGAGCGCGGCGGGGTGGGGTATCTGCTCAAGGACCGGGTGTTCGACGCGGACCAGTTCATCGACGCGGTACGGCGCGTGGCGGGCGGCGGTACGGCGATGGACCCGCAGGTCATCTCGCAGTTGCTGAGCCGGCGGGCGGCGCAGGACCAGCCCGTGAACACGCTGACGCCGCGCGAGCGCGAGGTGATGGAGCTGATGGCGCAGGGGCGGTCCAACGCGGCGATCGCGGAGCGGCTGGTGGTCACGGAGCGGGCGGTGGCCAAGCACACGTCGAACATCTTCTCCAAGCTGGGGCTGCCGCCGTCGGACGACGACAACCGCCGGGTGCTGGCGGTGCTGGCGTACCTGGACCGCGGCTGACGGACGCGGGCCGGGCCGGCGTCCGGGGCCCGCGTCCGGCGCCATGTCCGGGTCCGGAAGACAGCGCTTGCGGCGCCGGCCGGAACGCGGGTCGCTTTCACCCGTTTCCCTCCGTTGCCCCCTCGCCTCGCGCGTGGCTACGGTCCGCTGATGACGGACATGACGCGACGCACGATCCTGGGCACGGCCGGCGCACTCGGCGCCGGCGCGGCACTCGTCGGCGGGCAGGCGCACGCCCGTAGCGTGACGGCCGGAGGCGGCACGGCGGCGGTCGCGGGCGGGGGGTTCGACGTGGCGGCGGCGAGCGAGGCGCTGGCGCGGCTGCTGCCCGACCACGCCGGGCAGTTCGCGCTCACCGCCCTCGACGGCGAGGAGCGGTTCACCGTACGCGGCCGGGCCGGCCGGATCGAGGTCGGCGGCACCAGCCCCGCGGTGCTCCTCACCGGCGTGCACTGGTACCTGAAGTACACCTGCCGTGCCGTCGTCTCCTGGTCCGGCAGCCAGACCCGGCTCCCCCGCCGCCTCCCCGCGCCCGCCGCGCCCGTGGAGCGCCGCGCCACCGTCCCGGCCCGGTTCGCGCTCAACGACACGCACGACGGCTACACCGGCCCGTACCACGACTGGGCGCGCTGGGAGCGGTTCCTCGACGTGCTCGCCCTGCACGGCTGCAACCAGGTCCTCGTCACCCCCGGCACCGAGGCCGTCTACCACCGGCTGCTCCAGGACTTCGGCTACTCCGACGCCGAGGCCCGCGCCTGGCTGCCCGCCCCCAGCCACCAGCCGTGGTGGCTGCTGCAGAACATGAGCGACTACGGCGGCCCGGTCTCCCCCGCGCTGCTGGCCGAGCGCACCGAACTCGGCCGCCGCATCACGGCCCGCATGCGGGAGCTGGGCATGTCCCCCGTCCTGCCGGGCTACTTCGGCACCGTCCCCGGCGGCTTCGCCGACCGCAACCCCGGCGCCCGCACCGTCCCCCAGGGCACCTGGGCGGGCCTGCCCCGCCCCGACTGGCTGGACCCGCGCACCGACGTCTTCCGCGAGGTCGCCGCCGCGTTCTACCGCCACCAGGAAGAGCTGTTCGGGCCCGTACGGCACCTGAAGATGGACCTGCTGCACGAGGGCGGCGACCCCGGCGACGTCCCCGTGCCGGAGGCCGCGCGCGCCGTCGAGACCGCGCTGCAGACCGCCCGCCCCGGCGCGACGTGGGTCATCCTCGGCTGGCAGGAGAACCCGCGGCGCGCCCTGCTCGACGGCCTCGCCCACCCCGACCGGATGCTCGTCGTCGACGGGCTGTCCGACCTGGAGCGGGTCACCGACCGCGAGGCGGACTGGGGCGGCGTGCCGTACGCCTTCGGCACCATCCCCAACTTCGGCGGGCGCACGACGATCGGCGCCAAGACCCACATGTGGGCGGAGCGGTTCGCCGCCTGGCGGGACAAGCCGGGCAGCGCGTGCGTGGGCACCGCGTACATGCCGGAGGCCGCCGAGCGCGACCCGGCGGCGCTGGAACTCTTCAGCGAGCTGGCGTGGCGGGCCGAGCCGGTGGACCGGAAGGAGTGGTTCGACGAGTACGCGGCCGTGCGCTACGGCGGTGCGGACGCATCGGCGCGCGCGGCGTTCGCGGCGCTGCGCGAGACGGCGTACGCGATCTCCAGCGCCGACGGCCGCCCGCACGACTCGATCTTCGCCGCCCGTCCGTCGCTGGACGCCCGCTCGGGCGCGTACTACGCGACCAAGACGCCGGCCTTCGACCTCGCCGAGTTCGACAAGGCGTTCGGCGCGCTGCTGGCCGTCGCCCCGGCGCTGCGCGCCTCCGACGCGTACCGGCACGACCTCGTCGACCTCGCCCGGCAGGCGCTCGCGAGCCGGTCGCGGGTGCTGCTGCCGCAGCTCAAGGCGGCGTACGAGCGGGAGGACGCGACCACCTTCCGCACACTGTCCGACCTGTGGCTGAAGCTGATGGCCCTCAGCGACGAGACCACCGGCGCGCACCGCGCGTTCCTCCTCGGCCCGTGGCTCGCCGACGCCCGCCGGATGGCCGCCGACGACGCGGAGGCCGCGCTGCTGGAGCGCACCGCTCGGGTCCTCGTCACCACCTGGGCCGATCGCCCCACGGCCGACGGCGGGCACCTCGCGGACTACGCGAACCGCGACTGGTCCGGGCTGATCCGCGACTTCCACGCGCCGCGCTGGCGCGCCTACTTGGAGGAGTTGCAGGACGCGCTGGCGGCGGGGCGGGAGCCGGAGCCCTTCGACTGGTACGCGGTCGAGGACCCCTGGACACGGCAGCGCAACCACTACCCCGAGCGCCCGTCCGGCAACGCGCACACCCTCGCGCGCCGCGTCCACGAGGTGCTGGCCACGGCCCCGTACCAGGGCGTCGTCACGGCCGTCGCCGATCCCCCCGCGCTGGCGCCGGGCGGGACGGGGCGGCTGACGGCCGGGTTCCGCAACATGTGCGGGCTGGCCGCCACCGGCGCGGTGGAGCTGGAGCTGACGGGCCTGGACGCCGCCCCGCCGGGGGCGGTCTCCCTGCCGGCCGTGCCGGCGGCGGGGCGGGCGGAGCACGCGTGGGAGGTGCGGGCGCCCGCCGGACCGCCCGCGGAGCCGCTGACGCCGCTGGCGTACGAGGTGCGCACGGCGTACGGCATGGCGGGGCAGGCCCCGGTGACGGTGCACACGCCGGGCACCCTGTTCGTCGCCGGGCCGCTGGACGACAGCCTCGCCACGGTCACCACGAACGCCGCCGTCTTCGGCCAACTCGGCGACCGCTGGGCGGTCGACGGGGGCGGGGCCGACATGTGGAAGGCGACGGCGGAGTTCGGCGCGGCCTTCCGGCCGGGGGCGCTGGCCTCCGGCGGCACGGTGACGCTGACGGTCGACGCACAGGCGGCGACGGGTCCGTGGGCGCGGGCGGGCATCGTCGCCCGCAACGACCTGCGGACGGCGGGCGCGGCCGGGTTCCTCAACCTGGCGGTGACCCCGGCGAACGGCGTGGTGCTGTCCTACGACTCGAACGGCGACGGCACGCTGGACACGTACCGCCGGATCACGGGCGTCACGGCACCGGTCACGCTGCGGCTGACCCGGGCGGGGGAGACGTTCACGGGCGCGTGCTCCACGGACTCCGGGGCGACGTGGCGCACCGTGGCGACGGTCACGGTGCCGGGGACGGCGGGGACGCAGGACGCGGGGCTGTTCATGTCGGCGGCGGCGGGCGTGCGCGGGACGGTGGGGTTCAGCGGGTGGACGAGCGGGTGAGGGCCGGCCGGGCGCCGCGGCGGGGTGACCATCTGAGGATTCACTCGTTCAACCCAACGTGGATCAGCAGGCCGTCACCGCCCGGGGCGCCGCGAAGCCGCCACCGCCCGCGGACCCCCTCCCCTCACCCGTCGACGTCGAACAGGCCGAGGCCGCCGTCGTCGAGCACTACGCGCACCTGACACGGCTGGCGTATCTGCTGCTGCCGGCGGAGGACGACCGCGGCAGGCGGGTGCTGGCGGCCCACGGCCTGGTGCAGCGCTCGCTGCCGCGGGGGCGTACGGCGCCGGGGGCACCGGGTGGCGGGGTGCCGGGGGGCGAAGTGCCGGGCCGGCGGGCCCCCGGGAGCGGCGCGGACGGCGGCGCGGGTCGGGGTCCCGGGCCGGCGGGTGGTGCGTACGCGGCCGAGGTGCGGTTCGGGCCCGGTGCGCCGTGGCGGAGCGGAGGCGACGTCGGGGCCGGGTACGCGTACGTGCGGCTGCGGATCGTGCGGGCCGCGCTCGACGCCGGGCGGCCCCGCGGCCGGCTCCGGCTGCCGCGCGCCGGCGGGCTGCCGAGCCCGCTGCCGCGGCTCTGGGGGCTGCGGCTCCACCCGCGCCCGGGCGGCTCCGACGAACTGGCCCTCGACCGCGCCCTCGCGGCGCTCCCCGCGCCGGCCCGCGCCGCGTACGTGCTGCGCGGCCTCGAAGCGCTGCCCGACTCCGCCGTGCGCCGGCTCCTCGTGGCGGCCGGTGCCGAGGACCCCGGGGCCGCGCTCGCCGCCGCCGACGGCGTCGCGGAGCCGCCCGGCAGCGCGGAGCGGCGGCTGCTGTTCTCCCCCGAGTTCGACCCCTGTTCGCTGCAGGCCCGCCCCACCGACCTGCTGCGGCGCCGCCAGCACACCCGCGCCGCGCTCGCCGCCGTCGCGGCCCTCGCCGCCGTCGTCGCCCTGCTCGGCGTCCCCGGCACCGGGGGCGGCACGGACGACGCGGCGGCGGCCCCGTACGCCCGCAACGCCTTCGCCGAACAGGCCCTCGACCCGGCGCGGCTCGCCGTCGCGGGCCGCGACGACTGGCAGGGCGCCGACCGCGCCGACTTCGCCGTCTGGCCCGCCCGCGGCGCCCGTACCCGCGACGCCGCGCTGCTGCGCCGGGCGCTGGCCGTCTGGGCCCGGCCGGGCGAGTCCGTACGGGTCTCCGCGACGCCCGGCACCCCCGCCGGGCCGCCCGCGGGACCGCCGCGGCTGCTGTACGCGGGGGACGTCGACCGGGCGACCGTCGTCCTCTTCCACGACGGCCTGCGGCTGGTGCGGTACGCGGAGGTGCGGGACGAACCGGGCGCCGCGGTGCTGGACTTCGCCCGCGCCGACGGGGCGGACGCGGCGAGCGCGCTGGCCGTCGTCGTCGGCCGCACGGACGGCAACGTGCGCTATCTGACCGCCCCGTGGGTCTCCGGCGTCTCGCTGCGCGAGCTGCTGGACCCGGCGGCGGAGCCGCAACGGGTCGGCCGTGACACGGACGGCGTCACCGCCCCCGTCCCCCGCACCCCGCTCCCCGCCACCGCCCCCGCGGAACCCGGCGAGCCGGACGAACACGGCCACGGGCCGGACGCCGGCGGGGACCCGGCCGGCAGGGGGGCGCCCGGCGAAAAGGCGGACGACGCGGCGACGACCGACGCACCCGCCGCGGAAACCCCGGACGACGGCACCCCCGAAGCCACCCCCGAAGGCGGCCCGGCCGGCACCGGCCGGTCCTGCACCACCTGGCCCGCCCTGGAGCTGCGCACCCGCCCCTCCGCCGGCACCGGTGCTCCCGCCCAGCTCACGACCGACCTCGGCGAGATGGTGCCGGCCAGGCTGACGTACGGGCCCCCGGCCGCCGCCACGGACATCGCCGGCGCCGCGGCCCGCGACCGCTGGGCCCGTACCGCCTGCCACCTCGCCGCGCTCCGCGCCCACGGCGTCCGGTCCGTGAACTCCTGGACCTTCGCCGGCCAGCCGCTGCCCGAGGCGGGCGGCACCGCCGCCTGGGTGTGCACCCGCGCCGACACCTGGCGTGGGTGGGGCGGGGTGGCCCTGGCGCAGTTCCAGCCGCCGGCGGCCGACCCGCCGCAGCAGGGCGCGGTGGCGGCCCGCGCGCGGGACACGACGGCGTGTGGCGTACGGGCGCCGCACGCGCTGGCGGGCGTGCTGTGGAAGGCGCGCTCGGGCAGGTGGTACGTGCTGGCGGCGGGCAGCCGCGATGTCGCCTCGGTCACCGCCTCGGGCGGTGTCACCGGCGCGGCGGAGGGCCGGTTCCTGGCCACGGCGGCCGACCGCGGCGCCCGCGCCAGGCTGACCGCGACCCTCGCCGACGGCACCACACTCCGCCCCCCGTCCTGACCTCCGCCCCACCCGGCAGCCGCCCCTCGCCCGCCACCCCCGCCCCGGGGGTGCGAAACGCGGTGGAAACTCCCTACCGTGATACTGAGGGCTCGCGCCCGCGCCACCGAGTCACCTGCGAGGATGTGGACCATGGAGAAGCAGCAGGAGTTCGTGCTCCGGACCCTGGAGGAGCGCGACATCCGGTTCGTGCGGCTGTGGTTCACCGACGTGCTGGGCTTCCTGAAGTCCGTCGCCGTCGCCCCCGCCGAGCTTGAGCAGGCGTTCGACGAGGGCATCGGCTTCGACGGCTCGGCCATCGAGGGCTTCGCCCGGGTGCACGAGTCGGACATGCTCGCCAAGCCCGACCCCGGCACGTTCCAGGTGCTGCCCTGGCGCGCGGAGACGCCCGGTACGGCACGGATGTTCTGCGACATCCTCATGCCCGGCGGCTCGCCGTCCTTCGCCGATCCGCGGTACGTGCTGAAGCGGATCCTCGCCAAGACCTCCGACCTGGGCTTCACTTTCTACACCCACCCCGAGATCGAGTTCTTCCTCCTCAAGGAGAAGCCGGTCGACGGCAGCCGCCCGGTGCCCGCGGACAGCTCGGGGTACTTCGACCACACCCCGCAGAACGTCGGCATGGACTTCCGCCGGCAGGCGATCACGATGCTGGAGTCGATGGGCATCTCGGTGGAGTTCTCGCACCACGAGGGCGCGCCGGGCCAGCAGGAGATCGACCTGCGCTACGCGGACGCGCTGGCCACCGCCGACAACATCATGACGTTCCGGCTGATCATGAAGCAGGTGGCGCTGGAGCAGGGCGTGCAGGCGACGTTCATGCCGAAGCCGTTCTCCGAGTACCCGGGCTCCGGGATGCACACGCACCTGTCGCTCTTCGAGGGCGACCGCAACGCCTTCCACGAGTCGGGCTCGGAGTTCCAGCTCTCGAAGGTCGGCCGCTCCTTCATCGCCGGGCTGCTGCGGCACGCCGCGGAGGTGTCCGCGGTGACGAACCAGTGGGTGAACTCGTACAAGCGCATCTGGGGCGGCTCCCAGCGCACCGCGGGCGCCGGCGGTGAGGCGCCCTCGTACATCTGCTGGGGCCACAACAACCGCTCCGCCCTCGTCCGCGTCCCGCTCTACAAGCCGGGCAAGACGGGCTCCACCCGCATCGAGGTCCGCTCCATCGACTCCGGCTGCAACCCCTATCTGGCCTACGCGATGCTCCTGGCCGCCGGTCTGAAGGGCATCGAGGAGGGCTACGAGCTGCCGCCGGGCGCCGAGGACGACGTGTGGGCGCTGACGGACGCGGAGCGGCGCGCGATGGGCATCGAGCCGCTGCCGCAGAACCTCGGCGAGGCGATCGGGCTGATGGAGCGCAGCGAGATCTGCGCGGAGACGCTCGGCGAGCACGTCTTCGACTTCTTCCTGCGCAACAAGAAACAGGAGTGGGAGGAGTACCGCTCGGAGGTCACGGCCTTCGAGCTGCGCAAGAGCCTCCCCGTGCTCTAGGGCACGCGCCGCCCGCCGTTCCGCTACGCCCTCCGCCTCTCGCGCCGTTCGAGGCGCCACGGGTTGAGGTTGTCGGCGCGGTGAGCTATGCATGAGTTATGCATGAAACGGCCGAGACCCGGACCGCGAACCTCCTCGGCGCCGCCGCGCTCGCCGTGGCCGACCGTATGACCGCCGCCGCCGCGGCGGCCGCCGGTGTGAGCGTCAGCGGCACCGCCGCGCTGGTCACGCTGCGGGGCGCGGAGGGCATCGGGGTCACAGAACTGGGGCGGCGCATCGGGCTGAGCCAGCCCGCGTGCGCCCGGATGCTCGACCAACTCGAAGGCCGCGGGCTGGTCGAGCGCGAGCGGGGCGGCGGGCGGGGGGTGCCGCTGCGGCTCACCGACGCCGGGGTCGCCGCCGCCGCGCGGGCGGAGGCGGCGCGCCGGGACGGGCTGCGCCGGGTGCTCGCGGGGCTCCCCGCGAAGCAGGCCGCGGGGCTGACGGAGGCGCTGGAACTGCTGCTCACCGAGGTGTACGCGGACGTCGGCTCGGAGGACATGCTGTGCCGGCTCTGCGACCGCGGCGCCTGCCTGGCCGCGGGCCACGTGTGCCCTGTCGGGCAGGCCGCACGCGCCGGGCGGGATGGCCGCGGTGGGTGAGTTGCTCGCGTTGTCGTCCGCCGTCAGCTTCGGCCTCACGCACTTCGTCGCCGGGCTCGCCGCCCGGCGCACGGCGGGGGTGACGGTCGCCCTGTACGCGCAGGTGTGCGGCACGGCGGTGAGCGTGACCGCCGCGCTCGCCGCACCGGGTACGGGCAACCTGGATGCGGCCGGGCTGGGCTGGGGCGCGCTGTCCGGCGTGGGCACCGGCGTGGGGGTGGCGTTCCTCTACCGCGCACTGGCCAAGGGGGCGATGAGCGTCGTGGTGCCGGTCAGCGACGTGACGGCCGTGGCCGTTCCGGTCGTCATCGGCATCGGCCTCCTCGGCGAACGCCCGGCCGCGGCCGCCTTCGCGGGCATCGCCGCGGCGTTTCCCGCGCTGTGGCTGGTCTCGCGCGGCCCGGACCGGCAGGCAGGGGACGCGGGGCGGGAGAGCCACGCGGTTCCGGTGCGGAGGGGAGAGGAACGGGATCCGGCCCTGATCGCCCGCCGGCCGCACGGATCCGCCTCGGTGGACGCGGTGATCGCCGGGGCCGGGTTCGCCACGCACTTCGTGGCCGTCGCCCGTATGCCCCAGGAGGGCGACCTGTGGGCCATCACCGTCAGCCGGGCCGTGTCGGTCGCCGTCGTCGCGATCACCGTGCGGGGCGACCGGGCGCCGTGGCGGCTGCCGCGGCATTGCGCGCCGCACGTGGCCGCCGCCGGTGTGCTCGGCACCCTCGCCACCGTCCTCTACCTCTTCGCGGCCCGCGCGGAGTTGATGGCCGTCGCCACCGTGCTCGCCGCCCTCTACCCGGCGATCCCGGTGCTGCTGGCCCTGCTCGTGCTCAGGGAGCGGCTGACGCTGCGGCAGTCGGCCGGGCTGGTGTGCGCGGGCGCGGCGATCGGGCTGATCGCGATGGCGTGAGCCGGCCGGCGGCAGGGACGGGGCGCTCCGCTTCGCGCCCCGGCGGCCGTCCCCGCGGCGAGGCCGTCGTCGTAAGCTCGTAGCCCGGCGCGATCACACGACGGGAGGCGGTGCGCGCGATGGCGGTTCCGCAGGGGCGCAGGAGCAGTGCGTTCACCCGGCTGCTGCGGTACGGGTTCGGGGAGCCGGCCGCCGCCGGGCGGCTGCTGGAGTCCCCGGCGCTCGACGGCGTACGCGACGATCCGGTGCTGCTCGACGCGCTGGGCGGCACCGCGGATCCGGACCGGGCGCTGCTCGGTCTGGTGCGGCTCGCGGAGGCACTGGGGCCGGAGCGGCGGCAGGCGCTGCTCGACACGCTGGTGGCCGCCAAGCCGCTGCGCGACCGGCTGCTGGGGGTGCTCGGCGCGTCGGAGGCGCTGGGGGACCATCTGGCGCGGCATCCGGACGACTGGGAGTCGCTGGTCACCTACGAGGCGGCCGATCTGCACCCGATGACCGCCGAGTTCGAGCAGGCGCTCGCCGAGGGCGTGTGGGGCCCGCGGGGCGCGGAGCTGCCGCGGGCCGACGCGCTGCGCATGGCGTACCGGCGGGCGCTGCTGGGGATCGCCGCCCGGGACGTCTGCGGGACGACCGACGTGGTGCAGGCGGCGGCGGAGCTGGCGGATCTGGCGACGGCGACGCTGCGGGCGGCCCTGGAGATCGCCTGCGAGGAGCAGCCCGAGGACGCCGCGCTGTGCCGGCTGGCGGTGATCGGGATGGGCAAGTGCGGCGGGCGGGAGCTGAACTACGTCTCGGACGTCGACGTCATCTTCGTCGCCGAGCCGCGCGAGGACGGCCCGGGCGGCGGCCAGGGGGCGGAGCCCGCCGACGAGCGCGCCGCGATGCAGGCCGCCACCCGGCTCGCCGCCCGCCTCATGCGCGTCTGCTCCGACACCACCGCCGAGGGCACCATCTGGCCCGTCGACGCCAACCTCCGTCCCGAGGGCCGCAACGGCCCGCTCGTGCGCACCCTCTCCTCCCACCTCGCCTACTACCAGCGCTGGGCGAAGACCTGGGAGTTCCAGGCCCTGCTGAAGGCCCGCCCGGTCGCGGGCGACCCGGAGCTGGGCGCGGCGTACGCGGACGCCATCGCGCCGATGGTGTGGCAGGCGGCGGAGCGCGCGAACTTCGTCTCCGACGTGCAGCAGATGCGCCGCCGGGTGGTGGCGAACATCCCGGCGGCCCAGCTCGACCGGGAGCTGAAGCTGGGCCCCGGCGGGCTGCGGGACGTGGAGTTCGCGGTGCAGTTGCTGCAGCTCGTGCACGGTCGCGCCGACGCCTCGCTGCGCAGCGGCACCACCCTGGACGCGCTGGCCGCGCTCGCCGCCGGCGGGTACGTGGGCCGCGCCGACGCCGCCGCGCTGGACGACGCGTACCGCTTCCTGCGCTCGCTCGAACACCGCATCCAGCTCCAGAAGCTCCGCCGTACGCACCTGGTGCCGGAGGGCGAGCACGAGTTGCGCGCGCTCGGCCGCTCGCTGGCGCGGCTGCTGCCCGACGCGGACCGCGGCGACCCGGTGTCGCAGTTGCGCAAGGCGTGGCGGCGGCACTCCTTCGAGGTGCGGCGACTGCACGAGAAGCTGTTCTACCGCCCGCTGCTCGACGCCGTCGCCCGGCTCGCGCCCGGGGAGGTGCGGCTGACGCCGGACGCGGCCCGGGAGCGGCTGGTCGCCCTCGGGTACGAGGACCCGGCGGCGGCGCTGCGCCATCTGGAGGCGCTGACGTCGGGGATGAGCCGGAAGGCGGCGATCCAGCGGACGCTGCTGCCGGTGCTGCTGGGCTGGTTCGGCGACTCGGCCGACCCGGACGCGGGGCTGCTGAACTTCCGCAAGGTCTCGGACGCGCTGGGCAGCACGCCCTGGTATCTGCGGCTGCTGCGCGACGAGGGCGCGGCGGCGGAGAACCTGGCGCGGGTGCTGTCCTCGGGCCGGCTCGCCCCCGACCTGCTGCTGCGGGCGCCGGAGGCGGTGGCGCTGCTCGGCGACGAGCAGGGGCTGCGGCCGCGCGGGCGGGCGAACCTGGAGCAGGAGACCCTGGCGGCCGTGGGCCGGCACACGGACCCGGAGGCGGCGGTGGCGGCGGCCCGCGGGGTACGGCGGCGGGAGCTGTTCCGTACCGCGGCGGCGGACCTCATCACGGCGTACGGGGCGCACACGGCGTCCGGCGAGGAGGACGAGGAGGGCGCCGGAGACGCGCGGGAACACGACGGGGACGAGCACGCCCGTATCGCCGCCACCGTCGACGGCACCGGCGACGCGCTCAGCGACCTCAACGCCGCCACCGTCGCCGGCGCCCTGCGCGCCGCGACCGCCGCCCGCTGGGGCGACACGCTGCCGACGCGCTTCACGGTGATCGGCATGGGCCGCTTCGGCGGCCACGAGCTGGGCTACGGCTCGGACGCCGACGTGCTCTTCGTGCACGAGCCGCGCGACGGCGTCTCCGACGAGGAGGCGGGCGCGGCGGCGTTCGCCGTCGCCAACGAGCTGCGCCGGCTGCTGCAACTGCCCAGCGCCGACCCGCCGCTGCTGGTCGACGCCGACCTGCGTCCCGAGGGCAAGTCGGGGCCGCTGGTGCGCACCCTCGCCTCGTACGCGGCGTACTACCGGCGCTGGTCGCTGACCTGGGAGAGCCACGCGCTGCTGCGCGCCGAGCCGGTCGCGGGCGACGCGGGCCTCGGCGTGCGGTTCACGGAACTGATCGACCCACTGCGCTACCCGGCGGGCGGGCTCGACGAGGACGCCGTACGCGAGATCCGGCGGCTGAAGGCGCGGATGGAGGCGGAGCGGCTGCCGCGCGGCGCGGACCCGGCGCTGCACGCCAAGCTGGGGCGCGGCGGGCTGGCGGACGTGGAGTGGACGGTGCAGTTGCTGCAGTTGCAGCACGCGCGCGAGGTGCCCGCGCTGCGGACGACCCGCACCCGCGCGGCGCTGGCCGCGGCGCTGGACGCGGGGCTGCTGGACGCGGAGGACGCGCGGATACTGGACGACGCCTGGCTGCTGGCGACGCGGCTGCGCAACGCGGTGATGCTCGTCCGCGGCCGGCCCGGCGACACCTTCCCCGCCGCCGAGCGCGAACTCGGCGCGGTGGCACGCTACTTCGGCTACGGCCCGGGGCAGGCCGGGGAGCTGCCGGAGGAGTACCGGCGGACGACGCGGCGGGCACGCGCGGTCGTGGAGCGGCTCTTCTACGGCGACTGAGGACGCCGGACGGAGACCGCACGCCCGCCCGGCCCGCCACCGGACGCACCGCCGGACGCACCGCCGGACGCACCGCCTGACGCATCGCCGGACGCACCGCCGCGCCGATTCGTCCGGACGAGGGACGGTTCGGCGGTCCGTTCGTAGCATGGCGCACTGTTCGTGCGATTTGCCCTTTTTCTTTTCGTGACCCGCTGGTAGACCGGCCGCACGGATCGGGCGGCACGGACAGCGAGGTGGCACGGAATGCGTACGGCTATCGCTTCCGCGGCGATGGTCGCCGGGCTGCTGGCGTCCCTCGCCCCCTCCCCGCCGCTCTCCCCCGCCGCGATCCCGGCCGATCTGCCGTCGTCGCCGATCCGGCTCGCCCTGGAGCGCCGGGAGGCGGCGGACGGCGGCACGACGTACGCGATCACGGTGCACAACACCTCCGGGGCCGACGCGCCGCACGGCCGGGTCACCCAACTCCTGCCCGCATCCATGGACTACGTCTCCGCGACCCCGCGGGCCGAGACGACCGGGCAGCAGGTGACCTGGGAGCTCATGCTGCCGGCGGGCACGAGCCGCGTGCTGAAGGTGACCGCCGTCCCCGACCGCACCGAACGGAACGGCCGGGATCTGCACGCCGCCGACACGGCCGGGAACGTACCGGCCTCCCGGCGCGCCGGGGACGGCGCGCCCGCGGCCGCCACCACGGTCTGCTTCCAGGGCGGCACCCGCGGCGAGTGGCTCACCTGCACCAGCGCCGACGACGAGTGGTCCCCCGAGCCCTGGGTCTCCTCCAACAAGGTCTACGCCGTCGGCAGCGCCGCCGCCGCGCTCCTCGTCGGCACCGCGGGCATCATCATCCTGCGCCGCCGCCGCTCCCGGGACACGGAGGACGACGGCACGCGGTGACGCGGGGGCGCTAGGTGGTGGACGCCACCTTCTGGGGCAGGCGGTAGGCGACCGTGCCGTACCAGGCGTACGAGACCGCGAAGCCGAAGGAGAGGCAGATGATCCCGCCCACCGCGTCCATCCAGAAGTGGTTCGCCGTGGCCATGATGACCAGCAGCGTCAGCGTCGGGTAGAGCACCCCGAGCAGCTTCACCCACAGCGGCTTGGCCAGCACGGCGATGGTGATGCCCGCCCACACCGACCAGCCCACGTGCATCGAGGGCATGGCGGCGTACTGGTTGGAGACGTTGGCGAGGTTGCCCTCGGACATCGAGCCCATCGTCTCGTGCACCCGCACGGTGTCGATGAAGTCCATGCCCTCCATCAGCCTCGGCGGCGCCAGCGGGAAGAGATAGTAGCCGACGAGGGCGAAGCAGGTGGTGATGGCGAGCGCGAGCCGCACGGCGGCGTAGCGGCCGGGCTGGCCGCGGTAGAGCCAGACGAGCACGCCGATGGTGACGATGTAATGGAGCGTGCCGTAGTAGTAGTTCATCGACACGACGAGCCAGGTGACGCCCTCGACGGCGTGGTTGAGCGAGCGCTCGAAGGCCAGCCCCAGGCTCTCCTGGAAGCTCCAGATGCGGTCCGCGTTCTTCAGCGCCTGCGCCTCCTGCTCGGGCACGGCGTTGCGGATGATGGAGTACGTCCAGTAGACGAGCGCGACGAGCATGATCTCGAACCACAGCCGCGGCGGGCGGGGCGAGCGCATCCGGTCGAGGAGGGCGCGCAGGCGCTGCCGGGAGGGGGGCGGGACTCTTCGGCTCTCGTCGGTGTCCGTATCGGTCGAGGAGACGGGTGTCCGCCGGTCCTGAAGAGTCCTCGCAATCTTCGCTGGCCGGGGTGCAAGGTCCCGGGAATACGACGCGCCCATGGGGAGACAGTTTGCCAGACGGAGAGGGGTCGTCAGATCATCCCCCGGTGCCGCATGGGGGCGGGTATCTCCTCCCCGGGCGGTAGGCGGCGGCGCGGCGCGGTTCGCCGCGGCCCCGGACGGGCCGGGGCGGGTCCCGCGCCGGATGGGGAGGAGCGGCGCGGGACCCGGTCCCCGGGGTGGTGCGGTCAGGCGACGGGCTGCAGCCAGCCGCTCAGCCGCACGGTGTCCTCGCCGTACGTACGGTCCAGCTCGCGCC
This sequence comes from Streptomyces sp. B5E4, assembly GCF_039871555.1. NCBI lineage: Bacteria > Bacillati > Actinomycetota > Actinomycetes > Kitasatosporales > Streptomycetaceae > Streptomyces > Streptomyces sp. B5E4. The sequence goes on along the minus strand of NZ_JBDPMI010000005.1, from coordinate 14,340 downwards.
GCAGCTCGGGGGTGGCGGCGACGACTTCGAGGGTGACGGCGTTGCGCACCGGGTCGACGGCGGAGCCGAGCATCCCCTCGACGTCCTTGTCGACCTGCCGCTGGACGCGCGCCAGCTCCTCTTCGGTGTGCTCGGCGCCGACGACGCACAGCGGGCCGTCCCAGACGCCGCGCAGCTCGCGCTCGGCGGCTTCGGGGCCGCCACCCTCACCGGCGGCGGCGAACCTGATGTTGACGATGTCGCCGTCGAGCCAGGAGCCGGCGTAGCCGGGCATCTTCTGGGCCTCGTCCAGCACCCGCTGCCGGTCGGCGGCGGAGCCGCCCGCGTCCTTCCCGCCCTTCAGGTCCGCGCAGGGCGTGTCGAAGTCCGGGGCGGGCTCGGACCCGTCCGGTCCGGCGCCCTCGCCGGCGGGCCGCGGCTTCTCGGCCAGGGTGAAGCGCTCGCCGTCCCAGGTGCCGACGAGCTCCAGCGGGTCGGTGTACGTGGTGTCCCTCGCGCGGTGCGCGCGTACGTCGTCCCAGTCCCAGCCGACGACGTCCGGGCCGCCGCACTGCGGCGGCATCGACTCGGCGAGCGTGCGGCAGAGCTGCGGGCCGTGCTCGCCGTTCGCCAGGACCGTGGCCTGGACGCGGTAGAGCCGGGCGGTGGGGTCGACGTCCCCGCGGCTGCCGTCGCCGGCGGACCCGGAGGCGTCCTCCGAGCCACAGCCGGCGGCCAGCAACGCGGTGGCGAGGGCGGCGGCGGTGACCGCCGAGGTGCGTAGGGGGGTCGTTCGGTTCATGTCTCTCGGACGGCGCCGCTCCGGATCGGGTTCCCCCCGGGGCCCGGCGCGCCCGGCCGTTCAGTCGTCGAACGCCGCGCGGATCAGCCGGGCCGTCTCGACGGCGTGCTCCTCGTCCCGGTATCCCGTCCGGGGCCAGAAGAAGCCTCGCAGGCCGTCCTTGCGGTTGCGCGGTACGACGTGGACGTGCAGGTGCGGCACGGACTGGCTGACCCGGTTGTTCATCGCGACGAAGGAACCCGCCGCGGCCATGCCCCGCTCCACGGCGCCGGTCAGCCGCCGGACCCGTACGAAGAAGGGGCCGATCTCGGGCTCCGGCAGATCGGTGAGGGTCTCCACGTGGTGGCGCGGGACGATCAGGGCATGGCCCGGGAAGAGCGGCCGGGCGTCGAGGAAGGCGACCGCCACCTCGTCCGCGAAGACGCGGTGACTGGGGAGTTCACCGCCGGCGATGGCACAGAAGGTGCAGTTCACCCCTCCAGTCAACACCGCTTCCGGGAGATCGCAGGGCACACGGCGGGCAGATGCAGCGCACGCGGCCGCAGTTCGGACAGACGGGCACAAGCACGTTCATGAGTCCCAATGTCCCCTTCCGGTATGAGGATTGCGTGAGAACCGCGTGCGTAATCGCTGAAGCCTCGGCCATTGACAGTGCCCGCGGCCCTGACTAAGTACCTCGGTTAACTGTTCGGTAACCACACGTGGGAGGCCCCGGTGCACGCTCGGCTCACGGTCCTGACCACCGTCGCGGCGCTCGCGCTCGGCCTGCTCGCCCCCACCGCCCTCGCAGGTCCGGCGGCGGAGTCCCCGCAGTCCGTACGGACCGGGCAGCCCCGCGGCGGCGACCGGACCGGCTGCGATCCCATCGGCCCCACGGACTGTCTGCTGCCCTTCCCCAACGACTGGTACACCGAGCCGGACCGCCGCACGGACACCGGCCGCCGGGTCGCCTTCGAGCCGTCCGCCATGCCCGCCAACGCCGCCGGCACCCGCATCGACCCCGCCGAGTGGAACCGCAGCGACGGCTTCTCGCCCGGCTCGATGATCCTGGCCCACGTGCCCGGCATCGACCTCGGCGAGACCGGCGCCGCGCCGCTCACCGACATCGGCGCCTCCCTCGACCGCGACGCGCCGATCGTGCTCCTCGACGCCGACACCGGCGAACGCCACCCCTACTGGGCGGAGCTGGACGCCAACGCCGCCGACCCGGCCCGCCAGGCCCTCGTCGTCCGCCCCGCGCGCAACCTCGAAGAGGGCCACCGCTACGCCGTCGCCCTGCGCCGGCTCAAGGACGCCGAGGGCCGCGCCCTCCCCGCCCCCGCCGCCTTCCGCCGGGTCGACGGCCCCGCGCTGCGCAAGGGCGACCCGCTCTACGAGCGCCAGCGCGACCACCGCCAGGTCCGGCGCGACCTCGACCGCGCCGGCGTCTCCTCCCGCGGGCTCCACCTGGCCTGGGACTTCACCGTCGCCAGCGAACGCAGCCTGAGCGAGCGGATGCTGCACATCCGCGACGACGCCTTCGCCGGCCTCGGCAAGGGCGTACCGGAGCATCTGGTGTACGAGGTGAAGGACCACCCCGCCGACGACCCCGTCGCCCGCACGGTACGCGGCGTCTACAACGTCCCCAGCTACCTCGACGCCCCCGGCGGCCCGCCCGGCTCCGGCTTCCACCGCGCCGGCGACGGCAAGGACGCGCTGCCCGCCCGGCTGCCCGGCAACAGCCAAGTGGTGCCGTTCCAGTGCGAGATACCGCGCGCCGCCCTCGGCGGCCCCGGCACGCGCGGCAAGGCGGCGCGGCCCGTCCTCTACGGCCACGGGCTCCTCGGCAACGAGACGCAGGTCGGCTCCCGTACGCAGCGCGAGCTGGCGGCCCGCGGCAACTTCGTCATGTGCGCCACGAAGTGGCAGGGCATGTCCGACGAGGACATCCCGTTCGTCGCGAGCACGCTGCAGGACCTCAGCCGCTTCCCCGCGGTCGCCGACCGGCTGCAGCAGGGCGTGCTCAACACCCTCTGGCTCGGCCGCCTCATGCGGCACGCGGACGGGCTCGCCGCGGACGGCGCCTTCCGCGGCGCCGGGGGCGCGAGCGCCATCGACGTCCGCGCCGGGCTCGGCTACGCCGGCCACAGCCAGGGCGGCATCATGGGCGGCATCTACACCGCCGTGGCGCAGGACAGCACGCGCTCCGTGCTCGGCGTCCCGGCGATGAACTACAGCACGCTGCTCAACCGCAGCGTCGACTTCGCACCGTTCCAGCAGATCCTGGACCAGGCGTACCCCGACAAGCTGCGGCAGCAACTCGGCTTCGCGCTCATGCAGATGCTCTGGGACCGCGGCGAGGCCAACGGCTACGCCCAGCACATGACGTCCGACCCGCTGCCGCGCACCCCGCGCCACCGGGTGCTGATGCACGTCGCGTACGGCGACCACCAGGTCTCCCCCACCGCCGCCGAGGTGCAGGCCCGTACGGTCGGCGCCCGCATCCACACCCCCGCGGTGGCCGACGGGCGCAACCCCGACGAGGAGCCGTACTGGGGGCTGCGGAAGCTGCGCTACCCGCACGCCGGTTCCGGGATGCTGGTCTGGGACAGCGGCAGCCCGTACCAGCCGCTGACGAACACCCCGCCCACCGAGGGCCGGGACCCGCACGGCGACCCGCGCGACGAGCCCGCGGCGCAGCGGCAGATGGCCGGCTTCCTGAACACCGGCAGGATCGTGGACGTCTGCGGCGACGCGCCCTGCACCGCCGCTCCGGCAGGGTGAGCCGCTGCCGGTGCGGGGGTGATCACCGTACGATCGGCGCATGACTTCGAGTGAGCAGAACACCCCGCCCGCCCGTAAGGACCCGTGGGCGCTGCCCGACGTCTCGGGCCTGGTCGTCGGCGTGCTGGGCGGCACCGGCGACCAGGGCCGGGGGCTTGCCTACCGGCTGGCGCGGGCCGGGCAGCGGGTCGTCGTCGGCTCCCGGAAGGCGGAGCGGGCCGAGGCGGCGGCGGCCGAGCTGGGCAACGGCGTCGAGGGCGCGGACAACGCCGAGTGCGCGCGGCGCAGCGACGTGGTGATCGTCGCGGTGCCGTGGGAGGGCCACGAGGCCACGGTGACGGCGCTGCGCACGGAGCTGGCGGGCAAGCTCGTCGTGGACTGCGTGAACCCGCTGGGGTTCGACAAGAAGGGCGCGTACCCGATCCGGCCCGCCGAGGGCAGCGCGGCCGAGCAGGCGGCGGCGCTGCTGCCGGAGTCGCGGGTGGCGGCGGCGTTCCACCACCTGTCGGCGGTGCTGCTCCAGGACCCGGAGGTGGAGCGGATCGAGACGGACGTGATGGTGCTGGGCGAGTCCCGGGAGGACACGGACACCGTGCAGGCGCTGGCCGGGCTGATCCCGGGGATGCGCGGTGTGTACGCGGGCCGGCTGCGCAACGCGCACCAGGTCGAGGCGATGGTGGCCAACCTGATCTCGGTCAACCGCCGCTACCGCGCGCACGCCGGGGTGCGGCTGACCGACGTCTGACGGCGGCCGGCAGAGGCCCCGGCGAGGTCCGAAGGAGGTCACGGCGACGTCCGGGGGCGGTGCGGGGCGGGTAGGGCGTGGGGGCACAATGGAGCCGCACGCCATACCCCCGAGGAGCCCGCCCCCATGCCGTCCGAGTCCCGCAAGACCCCGTCCCTCCTCGCGCAGTCCGGCCGGCTTGCCGTCTTCACCGCCGTGGTGTGCGTGCTGTCGGTGGCCGCGGCCGTGGTGTCCTTCGCGAAGGGCTACTGGATCGGGGCGGTCTGGGTGCTGCTGGCCGGGCTGTCGTCGAACATGACGTGGTTCTACGTACGCCGCGCGCGGCTGGCCCGCGACCGGGACCGGGGCCGGGCGAGCTAGCCGGGCGGCGCGCGGGTCAGGCCGTACGGCGGCGGCCCCAGCCGAAGAAGTACACGGCCGCGCCGAGCGAGACGGCGAAGACGCCGCTCGCGGTGATCGCGGGCCAGGCGTCGTCACCGCGGACGGCGGGGGCGCCCGGGGAGCCCATCGCAGGCGCGCGGCCGGGGTTCTTGCCGTCGCCGGTGGCGTGCGGCGCGTCTTCCTGTACGGGGACGGAGGCGGTCTGCGTCGCGGCGGGCAGCGCCACCGCCTCGGCGGGGGCGGTGACGGCCGCCCAGAGCAGCGGCGCGGCGAGGCCGGTGAGCAGCAGGCGGCGGCCGGGGTGTCCGGGGGGCATGGGCGGGGTTCCTCTCCACGGGGCCGGCGGGGGCCGACGGGTTGTTCTTCCGTCAGCGTCCACGCGGCCCCCGCCGGTGCCGTGTCGGCACGACGGCGGGCACCCGCATGCAGTTAATAAGATCACCGCATCGGCGCATCATCCCCGCGCCGGAGTGCCCGCCGCCCCCCGCGGGCTCAGTGGAAGCTGTGCTCCTCCGCCGGGAACGCCGCCGAGCCGACGTCCTCGGCGAAGGCCCTGGCCGCGTCGCCGAGGCTCTGCCGCAGTTGCGCGTACTGCTTGACGAACCGCGGCAGCTTGCCGCCGGTCAGCCCCGCCATGTCGGTCCAGACGAGCACCTGGGCGTCGGTGTCGGGGCCCGCGCCGATGCCGATGGTCGGGATCTCCAGCGACCGCGTCACCTCGGCGGCCAGCTCCGCCGGCACCAGTTCCAGCACCACCGCGAACGCGCCCGCCTCCTGCGCGGCCTTCGCGTCGCGCACCAGCCGGTGGGCGTCCTCGTCGGAGCGGCCCTGGACGCGGTAGCCCATGGCGTTGACGGACTGCGGGGTGAGGCCGAGGTGGGACATCACGGGGATGCCGGACTCCACCAGCAGCTCGGTCTGGCGCAGGGAGCGCTCGCCGCCCTCCAGCTTCACCGCGCCCACGCCGGCGTCCTTGACCAGCCGCGTCGCCGAGCGGAGCGCCTGGACCGGGCCTTCCTGGTACGAGCCGAAGGGCAGGTCTCCGACGACCAGGGCGCGCCGGGTGCCGCGGACCACGGCGGCGGAGAGCATCGTCATCTCGTCCAGCGTCACCGGCACGGTCGTGTCGTAGCCGAGGTGGACGTTGCCCATGGAGTCGCCGACCAGCAGCACGGGGATGCCGGCCTCGTCGAAGATGCCGGCGGTGGTCGAGTCGTACGCGGTCAGCATGGGCCACTTCTCGCCGCGCCGCTTGGCGGCGGCCAGGTCCCGGATCGTCACCCGGCGGCCGCGGTTGCCCCCGTCCCCGCCGTACAGCGCCGGGGCGGAATCGGCCCCGCCGGGCGTCTTGCGGGCATGCGAAACGTGCGTCATCGCAAACGCTCCTTCGTCATCTCGAGGCGCCCTGACGGCGTCCCCGGACCTCTTCCATGCTGGCACGCCGCACCGGCGAACGACACCCCGGCCCCGCCACGTGTGCGGAAGGTCGCATGCCCCCGCGTGTCGAAGCTTTGACCTGCACTTTCCCCCATGACCGCGCCTTCGCCGTGGCTTTGTGATACGAAACGGCGCCGTCTCGGAATGCAGGCTAGCGTGGTTTTCATGGACACCGCGCACCAGATCCCCCCGGCCGTCCACCGCCGCCGCTGGCTCATCCTCGGCGTCCTCGTCTTCAGCCTGCTCGTCGTCGTCCTCGACAACTCCATCCTCAACGTGGCGATGAAGACGATCGCCACCCCCGCCCCCACCGGCCTCGGCGCCAGCCAGAGCGAGCTGGAGTGGGCGATCGACGCGTACACCCTGGCCTTCGCGGGCCTGCTGTTCACCGCGGGCGTCCTGGGCGACCGGCTGGGGCGCAAGCGGGTGCTGCTGGGGGGCATGGTCGTCTTCGGCGTCGGCTCGGTGCTCGCCGCGTTCTCCTCCAGCCCGGCCGAGCTGATCGGCTTCCGCACCCTGATGGGGATGGGCGGCGCGTTCGTCCTGCCCGCCACGCTGGCGATCATCGTGAACGTCTTCGAGCACGACGAGCAGCCCCGGGCCATCGGCATCTGGGCCGGGGCCGTGGGCCTGGCCATCGCCATCGGGCCGATCACCGGCGGGGTGCTGCTGGAGCACTTCTGGTGGGGCTCGGTCTTCCTGGTCAACGTGCCGATCATCAGCGTCGCGCTGATCGGCATGGTGCTGGTGGTCCCCGACTCCAAGGACCCGGCCCCCGGCCGGATCGACCCCACCGGCGTACTGCTGTCCATCACGGGACTGGTGCTGATCGTCTACGGCGTGGTCCGGGGCGGCCAGCGCGCCGACTTCGGCGCCCCGGAGGTCTGGGGCACGATCCTCGGCGGCGCGGTCGTCATCGGGCTCTTCGTCTGGTACGAGCGCCGCAGCCGGCACCCGGCGCTCGACATCCGGTGGTTCCGCAACCCGCGGTTCTCGGCCTCGGTCGCCGTCATCGGCCTGGTGTTCTTCGCGCTCATGGGCGTGACGTTCTTCATGGTCTTCTACATCCAGAGCGTGCGCGGCCTGTCGCCGCTGGACTCCGGGCTGCTCCTGCTGCCGCTGGCCGTGGCGCAGTTGATCTTCGCGCCGCGGTCCCGGCTGGTGGTCGACCGGTTCGGCGCCCGGGCGGTGTGCACGACGGCGATGCTCGCCATCGCCGTCGCCTTCGCCGGCTTCCTGCTGCTGGACGAGTCGTCGCCGCTGTGGATCCTGGAGGTGCTGTTCTTCCTCATGGGCACCGCGATGGCGCACGTCATGCCGCCGGCCACCACCGCGATCATGCAGTCGCTGCCGCGCGAGAAGGCCGGCGCCGGCTCCTCGGTGAACAACACCTTCCGGCAGGTCGGCGGCGCCCTCGGGGTCGCCGTGCTCGGCTCGCTGCTGTCGTCGGTCTACCGCGGCAAGGTGACCCTGCCCCCGGGGGCGCCGAGCGCGGCCGGCGAGTCCATCGAGGCCACCCGCACCTTCGCGCAGAAGGCCGGCTCCGCCGGGAAGAAACTGATCCCGGAGGCCAACAACGCGTTCATCGACGCGATGCACGTGACGTCGCTGGCGGCGGCGGGCGCCGCGGTGCTGGGCGCGGTGGTGGCCGCGGCGTTCCTGCCGGCGAAGGACCGGGCGGGGCAGGGGCCGGCGGGGGACAGGGACAATGAGCCTTCCACGCGGAAGTAGCGGCGGGCGAAGGGCAGGCGGACGGCACGGTGGCTCTCAGGGAGCGGCACGGGGAAGGGCACGGGCGGCACCAGGACGGGCCGAACGAGGACGGCACGCGTGCCGGCGTACGGGACGAGGCGCCCGCCCCCGACGAGGCCGGCAGGCCGCCCGGACCGCCGAGGCCCCGGCGCGGCCGTCCCCGCAGCCAGGCCGTCGAACGTGCCATCACCGAGGCCGTGCTGCGCCTGGTCGGGGAGGGCGTCTCACCCGCCGAGCTGTCCATCGAGCGGATAGCCCGTACCGCGGGCGTCGGCAAGGCCACGATCTACCGCCGCTGGCCGGGCAAGGACGAGCTGCTGGCAGACGTGCTCGCCACCCTGGAGGGCCCGCCGCCGCCGCGTCCGCGCGGCGAGTCCGTACGCGACGACCTCGTCGCGCTCGTGGACTTCGTCCGCACCCACGCGCTCGACAGGCGCTCCGCCGCCCTGCTGCACCTCGCCCTCACCGAGGCCGGCACCCACCCCGCGCTCGCGCGCCGCTCCCAGGAGGCGGTCCTCGCGCCCCGCAGGGCCGCGGTACGGGAGGTGCTGCGCCGCGGCGTCGCGAGCGGGGAGCTGCGCGCCGACCTCGACCCGGAGCTGCTGACCGACCTGTTCACCGGACCCGTGCTGGCCCGCGCCGTGCTGTACCCGGGGCAGCCGCCGCCCGCCGGTTCCGCCGCGCGGATAGTCGACGCCGTGCTCGACGGCGTCCGTTCACCTGACCGATGAAATGTCCCGGTTTCGCTACGGTGACCTCCCGGCACGCCCCGTCCGCAACTCGCGGCGCCGTCCCGTTCGTCAGGTAAGGGGTAACGGGGGAAGACCGGCAAGTGCAGTGACGTGAGGAACAGCGCATGACGCACGTGGACATGGCGGAGACCGGGCGCAGCACCGGGACCGCGCACCCGGCCGCCCCCGCGGAGTCGCGCGCGGTGTACTGGCGCCGCCGGCTCCGCGAGGGCCTGGGCCCCGGCACCTGGCGCCGCGGCCTGGTGGTCGCCGCGCTCGCGCTGCTCGACGGCATCGTGATGATGGGCCACGCGGCGATCCCCAACCGGATCGGCAGCCTGGGCAGCCTCGTCGAGACGTTCCTGCCGTGGTTCGGTCTGGCCGTCCCGGTGCTGCTGGTGTGCGCGCTGTGGCGGCGGTCGCTGACCGCGATGTGTGCGCTGGTGCTGCCGGTGTTCGTCTGGTTCAACCTCTTCGGCGGGCTGCTCACCGACAAGTCCGGGGGCGGCGGCGACCTGACCGTCGTCAGCCACAACGTCGCCGAGGAGAACACCGACGCCGCCGGCACCGCTCGCAGACTGGTGGAGTCCGGCGCCGACGTGCTCGCCCTCCAGGAGGTCACGCAGGACAACAAGGCGGCGTACGAGGACGGGCTCGCGGAGGCGTACCCGTACCACGAGGTCGCGGGCACGGTCGGGGTGTGGAGCAAGCACCCGCTGTCGGACACCCGCCCCGTGGACATCCACATGGGCTGGACCCGCGCCCTGCGCACCACCGTCGCCACCGACGACGGCCCGCTCGCGCTCTACACCGCCCACCTGCCGTCCGTGCGGGTCAAGCTCGACGCGGGGTTCACGGCCAACCAGCGCGACGCGAGCGCCAACGCGCTCGGCGAGGCCATCAAGAACGAGCCGATCGACCGCGTGCTGCTCCTCGGCGACCTCAACGGCACGATGAACGACCGGGCGCTGGCGAACGTCACCTCGCAGTTGCGCTCCGCGCAGGGCGCGGCGGGCAGCGGCTTCGGCTTCAGCTGGCCGGCGGACTTCCCGATGGCGCGGATCGACCAGATCCTGCTGCGCGGCGTGGAACCGGTCAGCTCCGACGTGCTCGGCGAGACGGGCAGCGACCACCGCCCGGTACGGGCCTCCGTGGACCTGTGACCCCGCGGACGCCCGCCCGTCGGCCCGGCGGGTCGGGAAACCCGCCGAGCCCGTGAACGTGACCCGCAGGCTCCTGAGCAGGCCGGCCTCCAGCAGCTCGGGCTGCGAGCGGGAGGTGCCGTTCAGTCGGTGCGATGGTGTTCGGCGTTGATGCGCTGGGCTTCTTCGAGTTGGTCTTCCAGGATCACGATGCGGCAGGCGGCCTCGATGGCCGTGCCGCCGTCGACGAGTTCGCGGGCGCGGGCGGCGATGCGCAGTTGGTAGCGGGAGTAGCGGCGGTGACCGCCTTCGGAGCGCAGGGGGGTGATCAGGCGGTGTTCGCCGAGGGCCCGGAGGAAGCCCGGGGTGGTGCCGAGCATCTCGGCGGCCCGGCCCATGGTGTAGGCGGGGTAGTCGTCGTCGTCGAGACGGCCGAACGAATCATCTGCTGTCATCGCACCTCTTGGTGACATACATGGAATGCGTCGAGGGGCCCTGGTGCCAGCTGGCACCAGGGCCCCGAAGGAACTGCTACACCATCTGCCGGCCTTGACACAGCGCCGGCATTCTCTTTCCGCGGACCCGGGCAGCACGCTGCCGGGGGCGCGGGGATCGCGGTTGCTTGACCGGAGACCACCTCACTATCGATGTCCTGCGGTACCCGGGCCCAGACATGTGCCCGGGCGATCCTGATGGTGCCTGGCTCCTCCGTTTCTTCCCTCTGGGATCAATCACTTACTTACTGCCGGTGATGCGAACTGCACTTCCGTACTGCGGTACCACTCACGGCGGCCCTTGATCATTGCGGGCCACCCGGTCCGGTCGTCAGTCCCGTCGCCTTCCTGCCACAATCCTGGCTCCGAAACTCCACCACCGCACCGTCCTGCTTACTGCTGGCCGGCAGTTCATCCTCTGCCAAGCCTCTTTGACTTCTGGCTACAAGAGAAACCATACCCACACCGGCACCCGATGTCTACTCCGGCGAGAGGAGGTTTTCGCCTTCCGGACGGTCAGACAACCGAACTCAGGCAGTGACGGTCAACGGCGCTACGCTCCGCTCTGCGCCCTCCGCGCCTGTATCCGGCCGCACGAGGGAACGTGGAGCAGCAGGTCACGAAGCACAGGTCGTCCGCCGCCAGGACATCCCCGGCCCGTAGCCGGAGAAGGCCGCCCCGCGGCAGCCGACCGCGGACGTGGACGGAGCGGAGCGGAGCGGGGCGGGGCGGGCGTTACGCGGTCGGCCGCCGGACTGGTTACGCCCGCTCCCGCCAGCGGTTGGTGATCGGCAGCCGGCGGTCCTTGCCGAAGCCCTTCGGGGAGATCTTCGTGCCCGGCGGGTACTGCCGGCGCTTGTACTCCGCCGTGTCGACCATCCGCAGCACCCGCTCCACCAGCTCCGGGTCGTGCCCGCGCGCGACGATCTCCGCGCTGCCGTGGTCGCGGTCCACGTACAGCTCCAGGATCGCGTCGAGCACGTCGTAGTCGGGCAGGGAGTCGGTGTCGAGCTGGTCGGGGCGGAGTTCGGCGCTGGGCGGCTTGGAGATGGAGTTCTCCGGGATCGGCGGGATCTCGTTGCGCTCGGCGGCGGCCGCGTTGCGCCACTTCGCGAGCCGGAAGACGACCGACTTGTAGACGTCCTTGATCGGGCCGTACGCGCCGACCGAGTCGCCGTAGAGCGTCGAGTAGCCCACGGCCAGCTCGCTCTTGTTGCCGGGGGCCAGCACGAGCGGGCCCTCCTCGTTGGAGACGGCCATCAGCAGCGTGCCGCGCAGCCGGGACTGCAGGTTCTCCTCGGCCAGGCCGGTCAGCCCCAGGGACTCCATGTAGGCGTCGAACATCGGGCCGATGGGGACGCTGCGCAGGTGCAGCCCGGTGCGGCGGGCGAGTTCCGCGGCGTCGTCGCGGGAGTGCTGGGAGGAGTAGCGCGACGGCATGGAGATGCCGTACACCTGGTCCGCGCCGAGCGCGTCGCAGGCGACGGCGGCGACGAGGGAGGAGTCGATGCCGCCGGAGAGGCCGACGAGGACGGAGCCGAAGCCGTTCTTCTCGACGTACGCGCGCAGCCCCGTGACCAGCGCCTTGTACATCTCCTCCTCGTCAAGGAGGCGCTCGGCGACGGTTCCCGCGTACCGGCGCGGATACGGCGCGACGGGCTCCGCCGACAGCGTCACGTGCTCGATGCGCAGCCCGTCGTCGGCGATGCCGGCCGGCGGCTGCGCCGCGGCGGCGGGCAGGTCGAGGTCGACGAGCAGGCACTCCTCGGTGAACTGCGCGGCGCGCGCGACGACCTCGCCGCGCGCGTCGACCACGATCGAGTCGCCGTCGTAGACCAGCTCGTCCTGGCCGCCGGTCATCGCGACGTACGCCGTCGTGCAGCCCGCCTCCTGGGCGCGCTTGCGGACCAGCTCCAGTCGGGTGTCGTCCTTGTTCAGCTCGTACGGCGAGGCGTTGACGGTGACGAGGAGACCGGCACCGGCGATCCGCGCGGAGGGCACCCGGCCGCCGTCCTGCCACAGGTCCTCGCAGATGGCCAGCGCGACGTCGACGCCGGCGACGCGGACGACGGGCATGGTCTCGCCGGGGACGAAGTAGCGGAACTCGTCGAAGACGCCGTAGTTGGGCAGGTGGTGCTTGGCGAAGGAGAGGGCGACCTCGCCGCGGTGCAGCACGGCCGCCGCGTCCTTGGGGGAGCCCGCGGGCCGGCCGAAGCGGTGGCGCTCGTCGCTGCGGTCGAGGTAGCCGACGAGCACGGGGGTCTCCCCCAGGCCCTCGGCGGCCAGCCGCCCGGCGAGCGCGCGCAGCGCGGCGCAGGACGCCTCGACGAAGGAGGAGCGCAGGGCCAGGTCCTCGACGGGATAGCCGGTCAGCACCATCTCGGGGAAGGCCACGAAGTGCGCGCCGCGGTCGGCCGCGTGCCGGGTCCAGCGGACGACGGCGTCGGCGTTGCCGGCGAGGTCCCCGACGGTGGCGTCGATCTGATTCAGCGCGAGGCGTAGTTGAGGCACGGGCCCATTTTATCGTCTCTCTGACGCAATACCGTGCCCGGGACCCGGCGGCCCGCGTCACAGAATGTTCGCCCAGATTTGTGACCCGACCCAGTTCACCGGTCACGCCCGGATGGGCATCGTGACGCGGGCACCCCTTCGCCCGTACGAGCCACCGACCCCGGACCGGGAGGACCCCCCATGGAGCGCCGCTCGTTTCTCCGCGCAGTGACCGCAGGCACCGGCGCCGTCGCCGTCACCGGCGGACTCTGGCACGCCGCCGCGACCCCGGCGGCGGCCGCCGCGGCGGACAGCCCGTACGGACCGCTGCTGGCCCCCGACGCCAACGGGCTCGCACTGCCCCGGGGCTTCACGGGCCGGGTCGTCGCCCGCTCCACCCGCGCGGTCGGCGGCCTCACCTGGCACGGCGCGCCGGACGGCGGCGCGTGCTTCCCCGACGGCGACGGCTGGATCTACGTCTCCAACTCCGAACTCCCGCTGATCGGCGGCGTCTCCGCGCTCCGCTTCGGCCCGGACGGCACGGTGACGGCGGCCCGCCGCATCCTGGACGGCACGAACCTCAACTGCGCGGGCGGGGCGACGCCGTGGAACACGTGGCTGTCGTGCGAGGAGACGTACCGCGGCAAGGTCTACGAGACGGACCCGTACGGCAACCGCTCGGCGTCCTCGTACGGGGCGATGGGCCGCTTCAAGCACGAGGCGGCGGCGTGCGACACGGACCGCCGGGTCGTCTACCTCACGGAGGACGAGGACGACGGCTGCTTCTACCGCTTCACGCCGGCTTCCTGGGGAACGTGGGGCGCGCTGTCGTCGGGCCGCCTCGACGTGCTGTGCGACGCGGGCGGCGGCGCGGTGGAGTGGCGCGAGGTCCCGGACCCGGACGCGCCGTGGCCCTGGGAGCAGACCCGGACACAGGTCGGCGAGGCGCTGCACTTCGACGGCGGCGAGGGGTGCTACTACTCACCGCAGGCGGGCGTCTGCTACTTCACCACGAAGGGCGACAACCGCGTCTGGGCCTACGACGCGGGCGCCAACGCCCTCGCGGTGGTCTACGACGCGGACGAGCCGCTGGGCACGGTCGACAACATCACGGGCCGCGCGGGCGGCGACCTGTACGTCGCCGAGGACGGCGGCAACATGGAGATCAACATCATCACCCCCACGGGCACGGTGGCCCCGGTGGTCCGCATCGACGGCCACCCGGAGTCGGAGATCACGGGCCCGGCGTTCTCCCCGGACGGCTCACGGCTGTACTTCTCGTCGCAGCGGGGCGAAAGCGGCTTCGTGGCAGGCACGGACGGAGTGACGTACGAGGTCCACGGCCCCTTCCGCGGGTAGCCCTGCCGGGGGTGCGGGGTGGGGACCCCGGAGCCGGACCCCTGCGGCGGGTGGCCGAGCGCTTCCCCTGCGCGCTTGGCAGCCGTGGCAACCACCAGGGCAGCCAGGGGTCTGGGGGCGAAGCCCCCGCAGGGGTCCGGGGGCGAAGCCCCCGCAGGGGTCTGGGGGCGAAGCCCCCGCAGGGGTCTGGGGGCGAAGCCCCCGCAGGGGTCTGGGGGCGAAGCCCCCGCAGGGGTCTGGGGGCGAAGCCCCCGCAGGGGTCTGG